>PKCY01000143.1 GCA_002862985.1 Haliea sp. | reverse complement strand
CAAGAGTCAGGTCCGGAGGAGCCACTCCAAACCAGGCTTTTGCATTGTCTTTGTCAGAGGAGTTGGTCATCAACTCGCCGATTTTTACGTTGGGGTCGAACATCAGATTCGCTTCATAAAGATCTTCAGGAATACCCAGATCTGCCGCCACCCGGTTGTAGCGCGAGTATTTAAGCGAATGGCATCCCATGCAGTAATTCATGTACAGGCTGACACCACGCTGCAGCGACGCTTTATCCTCAGGGTCTGCAGCGAAGCTATCACACGGGATTGCGCCACAATCGTGCGCCGCCTCCGATGCGACCGCTTTTAACGGCAATATCGTCAATGCCAAAATGAGCACCAGCACCCCGATACTACCCCAGATCCCAATACCCCCATTTTCGGTCACCCGCTCCGGTACCGGTTTGGTGCGATCCAGGGACGACCAGAATGGCATCAGCAGGAAAAATGCGAAATACACGACCGAGCATATCCTCGCCAGCATAGTTCGGGCGTCCGTAGGAGACCACACGCCCAGCACCCCAAGAATCACAAAGGAGGACACGAACAGCAACAACATCACTTTGGTGATATTGCCGCGATAACGCCAGGATCTCACTGGGCTGCGATCCAGCCACGGCAAGACGAACGGTATTGCTACCGATGCCGCAAAAGCGATAAACCCCCAGAACTTGTCCGGCACCGCCCGCAGGACTGAATAATATGGCGTGAAATACCAAACTGGCGCGATATGCTCAGGGGTCTTCAAATTATTCGCTTCTTCGAAATTTGCGAACTCGAGGAAATAGCCACCCATCTCCGGGAGGAAGAACATAATCCCGCAAAAAATAAACAGGAACACGCCCACTGCCTGCAAATCGTGCACGGTATAGTAAGGATGGAAGGCGACGCCGTCTAAGGGGACACCCGCCTCGTCTTTATGTTTTTTGATATCAACCCCGTCGGGATTGTTTGAACCAACCTCATGCAACGCCAGCAGGTGTAAAACGACCAGAGCAAGCAAAATAATGGGCAGCGCCACCACATGCAGCGCAAAGAAACGGTTCAAGGTAATACCTGAGAGTAGATAGTCACCGCGAATCCAGGTCACGATATCCTCCCCGACCACCGGGATCGCCCCAAACAGAGAAATAATCACCTGGGCGCCCCAGTAGGACATCTGCCCCCAGGGCAGCACATAGCCCACAAAGGCTTCGGCCATCAGCACCACAAAGATGAGCATGCCAAAAATCCAGATGAGTTCACGCGGCTTCTGGTATGAGCCGTACAATAGAGCGCGGAACATATGCAGGTAAATGACAATGAAAAATGCCGACGCCCCCGTGGAGTGCATATAGCGCAAAATCCACCCGTAATCCACGTCGCGCATGATGTACTCCACCGATGCGAAAGCGCCTTCCTTAGTGGGGGTGTAGCTCATCGTTAACCAGATGCCGGTGAGGAGCTGGTTAACCAGCACCAGTAGTGATAGCACCCCGAAAAAATAAAAGAAGTTAAAGTTTTTGGGCGCGTAGTACTTGCCCATGTGGGTATCCCACGCCCTAACAATAGGCAGGCGAGCGTCGACCCAATCGCGCAGTCCAATCAACAGATTACTCATTACACAACCTCCGGGTTGACGCCAATTACCAAGACGCTTTCACCCTCGAAGGAATAAGGCGGCACCAACAGGTTAGCGGAAGCAGGCACCCCGTCATAAACGCGCCCGGAGAGGTCAAATTTGGAACCGTGGCAGGGACAGAAGAAGCCTCCCATCCATTTATCTCCGCCCAGATCAGCTACCCCCAACTCTGGAACATACGAGGGGGCACATCCCAAATGCGTACACAGGCCAACCACAACCAGCAAATCAGGTTTGGCGGAGCGGTCGACGCCTGTGATGTAGGCAGGCTGCTGTTCCAGATTTTCTGAGTCGGGGTCTTTCAATTGCCCATCGAGGCCTGGCAGTGCCTGCAACTGTGACGCGGTGCGATTGAGAACATAAACGGGCTGACCACGCCACTCTACGATCGTCATTTGACCCGGCTCCAGCCTGCCAAAATCAAACTTCACCGGCGCGCCAGCCGCCTTGGCTTTGGCAGACGGATTCCAGGATCCAACAAAGGGCACTGCGACGGCTGCCAAACCGGCCACGCCTACTGCGCTGGTAGCAGCCGTCAGGATTTTTCTTCTTCCCGCGTTTACGCCATCGCTACTCATGCTTTTCTCCCCCAGATTACTGGCCGATTTGCGACTCTTGGTAATTCCACGCACCGCACATCCCCAAAACGGTGCAAATGGTAATGACTTTGCCTATTTCTTACAAGGAAAACCCTTTGATTTTACTGCGTTTTCAGCCAGGTTCAGCCCCGATTGACGCAGAAACCGGCACCGTTCACCGACTCAAAAAAAAACGCCCGGTATGCACAGCACCCGGGCACTTTTATTTCTACCCGTACCCCCGATGCACAAATCGGAGATACACGCCATCGACTTAACGTTTGGAGAACTGAGGACGCTTGCGTGCCTTGCGCAGACCGACTTTTTTCCGCTCAACCTCACGCGCATCTCGCGTGACGTACCCTGCCGAGCGCAACGTACCGCGCAGTGATTCGTCATATTCCATCAAAGCGCGCGTAATACCGTGGCGTATGGCACCCGCCTGACCGAAACTCCCGCCCCCGGCGACAGTTACATTGATGTCGAATTTATCGGTCAGCTCAACAAGCTCCAGCGGCTGGCGTACTATCATTCGAGCAACTTCTCTACCGAAATACTGGTCTAATGAGCGCTTGTTAACCGTGATTCCGCCGGCGCCCGTGGTCAAATAAACACGTGCTGTGGACGTCTTGCGACGGCCGGTTCCATAATATTGGGTGGCTGACATAGATTGTTTCCGTTAGATGTTCAGTGCTTGGGGCTGTTGTGCCGAATGAGGGTGTTCGTTACCAGCATACACTTTCAGTTTCCTGAACATGGCGCGACCCAAAGGATTACGCGGCAACATGCCCTTCACTGCGCCCTGTATGATTTTCTCAGGGGCTTTAACAACCAATTTCTCGAAAGACATGGACTTCAGACCACCGGGGAAACCCGTATGGTGGTGGTATATTTTGTCTGTGGCCTTGGCACCCGTGACCCGTACCTTTTCGGCATTGACTACCACGATGTAGTCTCCGGTATCCACATGAGGCGTGTATTCAGCCTTGTGCTTACCGCGCAAACGGTGCGCTATCTCACTGGCCAGGCGCCCCAACGTCTTGTCAGAGGCGTCCACTACATACCAGTCGCGAGCTACTTCTTCCGCTTTGGCACTAAACGTTTTCATCAATAACCGCCTCTTGGAGGAGTCCAATTTCGGGAGCGCGTATGCTACCTAATGGACCCCCTCTTTTCAAGCAGCGAGTTCAATAAATTCGCGGCTCGATAACCTTTGGGGCTGGACGGGGCTGGGCGGGGTTAATCAGGGTTCGCCCGCGCCTGGAAATCGATCCTCTTCTGACCTGAATCGAAGCCGCACGGCTACTTGGGCCGGTTCGCCCCCTCGACAGTCTACCCGCGGCCACACTCTGCTTAAAGCCGATGTTTCAGGGCAAGATACTCATAAGACTGCATCTCCTGCAACCGAGACACTGTGCGCTGAAATTCGAACTGGAGCCCCCCCCCTGTATACAACTCAAGCAGCGGCTTCTCTGCTGCCAATACCAACTTCACGTTGTGGTCATAAAACTCATCTACCAAACTGATGAACCGACGCGCCTGATCGCCCTTATCCTGAACAAACTCCGGCACACCCGAAACAAGTATGGCGCGAAAGCGACGAGCTAGCTCAATGTAATCATTTTGGGAACGCGGTCCGTCGCACAGTTCAGAGAAATCAAACCACGCAACGTCTTTGCCCTTACGCCGGCAGGTAACGTAACGATGATTGATCTGCAACCGCTCCCAGTGGTCGCCTCCCTCGGGCGCCAGACGCGCAAAACAGTCCTGCAGATTTTCGTCTGCTTCCGCACCCAGAGGTGAGTAATACAAGGCTGCCTGCTGCAAAGTGCGCAGACGATAATCAGTGTCGCTGTCGAGATGGAATATCCGGGTGTATTTCTCCAGTAGGGCAATGGTGGGCAGAAAGCGCTGCCGCTGCAATCCGTTTTCATACAGAAGGGCCGGTTCAATATTGGACGTTGCCACCAGGGTTACACCACGGGCAAAAAGCGCCTCCATCAGCCCCCCCAATATCATGGCATCACCAATATCGGTCACAAAGAATTCATCAAAACAAATAACCCTCGCCTCTGCGGAAAGTCTATCAGCTACCGCCTCTAAGGGGTTTTTCTGGCCCTCAAGACTCGCCAATTCAAGGTGCACTCTCTGCATGAACCGGTGAAAATGCACTCGCAACTTACGCCGCAGGGGCAGGCACTCGTAGAAGGTGTCCACCAGATAGGTCTTTCCTCGACCCACTCCTCCCCAGAAATAGAGGCCGACTATCGGTTCAACCTCTTTTCCACGAAAGTTGCGAACCCAGGCAACTAGCCCCTCTCTCCGCTCACCCCGAGCAGCGACCAGGCGATCAAACAAATCTTGCAGCAATAACACCGCTTCTTCCTGGGCCGGGTCATGTGAGAAGCCCTCTCGCTGCAGATCTGCTTGGTAGCGTTGCCAAGGTGTGGTCATGTGTGTGGCGGCTCGTTCCGGCGCGTGCAAACGCCACACTTTAACCACCGCCCCACTGGTTGGCAATGCGCCCAACGCTACAGTCTGCTCATCATAAGGGGTATACTCGCCCCTTATTTGGTCAGCTCGAGGAATCATCTGTGGAATCACCTGAACTTAGCCGAGACGCACTGCTGGTTGCCGGCGCTATTGTGGCTATTATTGGCTTATTGTTGGGCTACCTGTGGGGCCGCCGCACATCACCAGCAGCAAAGAAATACCGGGAGGTTGAACGCAAACTGGATCAGGTGCTACAGGACAAAAAAATCTATGAGGATGAAGTGGTGGAACACTTTACCGAGACAGCAAAACTTCTGAACAATCTCACCGGAAACTACCGGGATGTTCACAACCATCTCGCTAAGGGGGCCAGTACGCTCTGCCAGGGCCAGGGGCCGGTATCATTAGAACGATCGGAAAATAACCTCTCCAGGGCCGAAATTCCAGCCGATCTGGCTGGCATCCAGCCGCCCCTGGACTATGCTCCCAAGACCTCTCCAAGTGAGAAGGGCATGCTCAATGAAGAATTTGGACTGGAGCGGAAGCCTACACCGCTGCCAGAGGAAGCCGAGAAGGCCTGATCACACCAGGCTATACCGGGTTGTCTATGTCAAAAAACTTGTGCTCCAGGGAGAACTGCGTCGCCACATGCTCTCCCAGGGCCTGCACTCCAAAACGTTCGGTTGCGTGATGGCCGGCAGCGACGAAGTGAATGCCTTCTTCTCTGGCTGTGTGCACAGTCTGCTCGGACGCCTCCCCCGTCACAAACATATCTGCGCCAACCTCGACGGCCCTGTCGATATACTCCTGCGCTGCACCGGTACACCAGGCTAGGCGGCGCACAACTGCCAACGGGTCACCCACGTGCAAGGACTCACGCCCGGTAATGTCTTCCAGCCTGGCCACGAACTCGTTGGCGGGCATCGACTGAGGCAGATTACCGATCAGGCCAATACCACTCGGGCCCGGCTCTAAAGGCTCCTGGTTTTCAAGCTCGATACCCATCAAGCGACCCAGACACGCATTGTTTCCCAATTCCGCATGAGCATCCAACGGCAGGTGATACGCTAGCAAGCTGACGTCACCGTTCAAAAGTGTTGCAAGTCGACGCCGCTTCATGCCGACGACCTGTGGTGCTTCCCCACGCCAGAAATAACCATGGTGAACCAGTAAGGCGTCAGCACCCCACTCTATCGCCTCGTCCAGGAAGCGTTGACAGGCGGTAACCCCGGTTGCCAGCCGAGCGACCGCAGGTCGGCCCTCCACCTGTAAACCATTGGGGCAATAGTCTTTATACTGCCCTGGCTGCAGGGACTCCTGCAGGAATCGGCAGAGTTCGGTAAGCGCTACACTCATGTCGGTGTTACCTTTATTGGGCAAATGCGAGATCAGCAGTTTGGCATGCTGGAGTTCGCATCATATACAATGCCACTGAAAACAACACAACTGGTCCCGCATGAAACAAAACCTAACATTCATCGTCTGGCCCGCAATTGCCGGCCTGCTCGCAGCCCTGTTAATCCTTGACCGCTGGGTGCTGCCACAGGTACCGGCGAATGAAGTGGCCAACGCGGCGCCTGTCACTTATGCCGCCGCCGTGCGCGCGGCAACTCCCTCAGTGGTCAATATCTATACTGCCAAACTGGTGACCGAAAGTCGCAGCCCGCTGGTGGGTGACTCTGGCTTTCGCAAACTCACACGCCCCAAACCCTTGCGCCAAAGCATCGAGCGTTCATTGGGCTCGGGCGTTATCATGACCGAGCGTGGTCACATTCTGACCAATAACCATGTCATTGCCGGAGCCGTTGCCATTCAGGTAATGCTGCAAGACGGTCGTTCCGCCAAGGCCATCGTAATCGGCACCGATTCAGCGACAGATCTTGCCGTTCTTCAGGCGGAGCTGAGTGAACTGCAGCCTATGGCACCAGGCGACTCTGACGCAATCCAAGTAGGCGACGTTGTACTAGCGATCGGCAATCCGCTTGGATTCGGCCACTCGGTAACCCAGGGCATTGTATCTGCGCTGGGAAGATACGGTCTGCACCTCAACACTTACGAAGATTATATTCAAACTGATGCCACCATTCACCAAGGCAACTCAGGGGGCGCTTTAATCGACACACAGGGTCGGCTACTGGGTATCAATACACTAATCTATACACCCGATAGTGCGACCGAAAGAGGAACCACCGGCATCGGAATTAATCTGGCCATACCGGTAAACCTCGCCACTTTTGTAATGCAG
>PKCY01000220.1 GCA_002862985.1 Haliea sp. | reverse complement strand
GCCAGCTTTATCAGACCTAAACGAAATAGCAGAATACATCGCGCTCGAAAATCCTCCATCAGCACGTGTGCTGGTACAACGGGTGTTTTTGGCTGTCGAGCGTCTTGAGCGGCACCCAGCTTCTGGCAAAATTCCATCGGAACTTGAAGGCAATCGCTATCGCGAGGTGATTTGCGGCCCCTGTCGCGTATTCTATCGCCACTCTGAGGAGCAGGTCATCATTCTTTACGTTATGCGCAGCGAACGTGAACTCCGAAATTTCGTGCTTGAGGATCGAAGTGATCGGGGCGATTAACAAGTCAAGGCTGGCGAACGCTGCGCGCTCCAGCTTGAAGCGTTAACTTTTAGATAAATCGTAAACTTTAAGGAATAAAGTGAAAGACATTACCAGATTAAATCATATAGGCATTAGAGTTTCTAATCTCGATAAAGCAAGAGAATTTTATGAGAAAATCGGATTCGAATTTATAGTTGGTCCTATCGGGCCGGAGCCGGTAGCAATAATGGAACATCCATCTGGAATCAATATAAATTTCATTCTCAATGCCAACCAAGAAGGCGTAGAGAATGTACTAATGGATATATCATTAAAACATACCGGTTACACTCATATGGCTCTGGAAGTAACTAATCTAGAATCTGTCAAGTTACAACTAGAAAGTAAAAATATAACCATCACTGGAGGCCCAATTACGTTACCTGATGGGGCAACATTTATCTTTGTTAGAGACCCTGACAGCAATGTTATCGAGTTTCATAAACCAGCATAAAGTTAACAAGTTTAGGCAAAGGACTAGCAAACCTGTCACTTAAGCTGTTTACGCAATTACGTCCCAGTTCTCCTAGCCCATGCTAAAGGCGTTAGGCAATTAATCGAGAGATCAAGTATATGAGTATTTTCGAGATGGAAATTGCTTTTACAGCGTTCCTATGCTCTTTAGTTGCGGGGTTTCTTTTCGCCTTCGCTATAGTAGTGATGCCTGGGATAAAGAATTTTGATGACAAACAGTTTATTAAGACTTTTCAAGTTACAGATCGGGTTATCCAGAATAACCAACCTTTATTTCTGCTAGTTTGGGTTGGGTCAACAGTGTCTATTATACTTTGCGCTATTTATGGCTTTTCAAAGCTTGAGGGAATCGACTTTGGCCTTCTAATATTCGCAACTACGGGATATCTAGTTGGTGTCCAAGGCTCTACGATTGTTATTCATTTACCTTTAAATAATAAACTTCAAAAGTATGATGTTGAGACCATGAGTATAGAGGAGCTGCACACTGCTAGAATAGCGTTTGAACCTCGTTGGAATAGATCAAACGTAATTAGAACTTTTGTCGCATGCTGCGTTTCCTTTCTTCTAATTGTGTTAGCTTTAAGGCAATAAATTGATGGTGATGGAGATGTCTAACAAGCGCAGGTAATCTAGCTGTTAAAAGTGTCACGCCTTTTGTTTCAAAAGCCGCGCCAGGTTTGCCAGCAGTTGCTGCGGGCGTTATATGTAAGGAGAATTATCGTGAAAGTTATAGTAAGAACCAAAATCTACCTAGTATCACTCTTCTTGGCTATTTGGTGTTCTGGCGTTAGTTCTGCGATTGTTGTCCAAGGGGATCTGATTCTGGAAGACACCTCAAATATTATTAAAGATGGACTTAATTCAGTTGAATATTTGCAACTAGATATTCTTTCTGGAGTGACCTACGATGAAGTCCTTCCTTTTTTAGATACGCAAAATGGAGGTGGTTGGGCAATTGCTGCAGCCTCTGACGTCTATAACTTTGCCAACGCCATGTTCTCTGGCGCCATGTCATGTGATACTTTTGGAAACTGTGGAACGTTGCCTGATTGGTATGACGGGAAGTTTGGAGGTACTCCCGATGCAGGATTTGACGCATTTTGGTTTTTGAATTCAGGGGGCGGTTTCAGTGACATTGAAATTGATTCTGGCGGAAACCTGAACATACATGACAGTAATCGCTCCGTGGTTAATACAGACAATTTTATTACTACGTACGGTGATACATGTTTTTTGTATAGGCCGAGCTCAGTACCAATACCAGTAGCAGTACCAGCGTCGGCTTATCTTTTTGTGTCTGGTCTTGTTGTTAGTTACCACGAGGGCAAGAGCTGGTAGCGCATAAATACATCGTCCAACTCGCATGCATACCAATTTGTATATAACAAGCTAATGCAGCGGACGCAGTAAACTGCGCGGCTGATCGGTTGAAACGTTAAATGCCTAGTCTTTCTATTTGGGGGGAGCCGATGACACTTAGTAGATCCAGCCTAGAAAGCGCCGCTGAGAAGGGTCTTCTTGAGCCAGGGCAAATTGATCCGCTATTCGAGTATTTGCGCTCAAACTCGATTGAAGGTCCTAGGTTCGATTTTACCCACGTCCTTTATTACTTAGGTGGCCTAATTGCGATTGGCGCCCTCACGCTGTTCATGAATCTAGGGTGGGGGCAATTCGGTGGCTGGGGTGTTTTTTTCATCTGCTTGCTATACGCAGGAGTTGGGCTGGCGATAACGAATCGATTTCGCAACGCGGAGCGCGACATACCAGCTGGAATATGCGGTGCTTTTGTAGTTGCTCTGGCCCCAGTTGCTATTTATGGATTTCAACAAGGCATGGGTTGGTGGCCTGAAGAGGAGGTTTATCGGAATTATCATCGCTACATCAAATTCCTGTGGATCTATATGGAGCTTGGTACGCTGCTCATTGGTGCTGTTGTGCTTTGGAGATACCGTTATCCTTTCCTAGTAATGCCGATAGCGGCAACGCTTTGGTACATGTCGATGGACATCGCAGAATTGATTGCGGGAGATATCGTCGGCTTCAGAGAGCGCGCTGCGATTACGATGTGGTTTGGTCTCGCCATGACGCTATTGGCCTTATGGGTCGATATTCGGTCTAGGAAAACTATAGATTATGCATTTTGGCTTTACCTATTCGGTGTAATGGCATTTTGGGGTGGTATGACGTCTCAAGACTCGGATAGCGAATTGGCAAAACTTTTATATTTCTGCATTAATCTGGTTTTAATCGCTGTTGGCGTCATTCTGGTACGGAAAGTTTTCGTCGTCTTCGGGACAATAGGCGCATGTATTTACCTTGGGCATCTGGCCGATGAGGTATTTAAAGATAGCTGGCTGTTCCCGATAGCCCTTACTCTAATCGGTATTGCGGTAATCTATTTGGGAGTAATTTGGCAGAAAAACGAGACTGCGATAACTTCGCGGGTACGTGACTACCTCCCTCAACAAATCAGGGAGTTATTAGAGGGCCGGAGCATATGAGGCATCGGCATTTAACCAGCGCAAGCAGTCGGCCCGCTTTCGGCGGCCGCTGTTGCGAGCGTTAAAAAGTCTCATGAGATGTCCTGAGTGTAATTCTGCGTATAAGTATGGTGGCTTGCAAAAGAGCCTCATTTGTCCAGGCTGCGGCGTGCAGCTTCACGCTACTAGCTTCATGCCGTCCATTTTTTTTTGTGTCGGCCTCTATTGGGCGTTATCCCTTTCAGCTAAATTCCTATTGGTTGATCTTGGCTATAATAAAATATCGTTTATCTGTGACATTGGGCTATTCTTATTCGTATCTTTTGTCGTTTTGCCAAGGGTAAGTCGTTATGCGGTCCGTGAGTAGAGTCCATTTAACAAGGCCGGGCACACCGCACACTGTGTGCGCTGGACTCGCTACCCTGCGTTCCGCTTGCCTGTGCCGGCAGCGTTAGGTGCCTTTTATGATGCGCATTAAGAGACTAGATCACGTTGTTCTTCGTGCCAAGAAGAAGGACGCGATGATTGAGTTCTATTGTGATGTACTGGGTTGTACGGTGGAGCGAGAAGTTTCGGCTGAGTTAGGTTTAACTCAGCTCCGTGCGGGCAACGCCCTAATTGATATCGTCTCAGTCGATGGCGTGCTTGGTCGTCATGGAGGCGCGGCACCAGGGAAAGGCGGTCGGAACATGGATCACTTCTGCGTGTATCTAGAAGATTTCGATGAAGCGGTAATTCGTGCGCACCTTGCCAAGTTCAATGTGCACGGCAGCGATCTCGAACAGCGTTACGGTGCCGAAGGGTATGGGCCGTCGATTTACCTACAGGATCCAGAGGGAAATACCGTAGAGTTAAAAGGTGCAGCGAGTTGAGAGCGGCACCTAACCAGCTGGGGCAAGCTGCTCACTTCGTTCGCGGGACGTGCTATACAGCACGCCCCTGCCGAAGGCGTTAAAAAGTCTCATGAGATGTCCTGAGTGTAATTCTCCGTATAAGTATGGTGGCTTACAAAAGAGTCTCATTTGCCCAGGCTGCGGCGTACAGCTTCACGCTACTAGCTTCATGCCGTCCATTTCTTTTTGTGTCGGCCTTTATTGGGCGTTATCCCTTTCAGCTAAATTCCTATTGGTTGATCTTGGCTATAATAAAATATCGTTTATCTGTGACATTGGGCTATTCTTATTCGTGTCTTTTATCGTTTTGCCAAGGGTAAGTCGGTATGCGGTCCGTGAGTAGAGTCCATTTAACGAGGCCGGGCACACCGCACACTGTGTGCGCTGGACTCGCTACCCTGCGTTCCGCTTGCCTGTGCCGGCAGCGTTAGGTGTCTGGACCCAGAGCTATGAATCAGAGTCGAGTAAAAATTTTCGATAGCCATCTTCATATTATTGATCCAGCATTCCCTATATACGAAAACCAAGGTTTTACACCTGAGCCTTTCACAACAAGCGATTATTTTTCAGCGTTAGGTGACTATGAGTTACTGGGTGGTGCAGTAGTTTCTGGCTCGTTTCAGAAGCAAGACCAGAGTTATCTAGTTAGCGCTCTTGAAAAGCTGGGCCCTACATTCGTTGGGGTTACTCAGTTGTTAGCTGAAACGCCTGACAACGAGATAATAGCCCTCAATAAATCAGGTATACGTGCGTTGCGGTTCAATCTAAAACGCGGTGGCTCAGAAGACGTTTCAAAAATGGCAAGCTTTGCAGCTAGGGTTTATGAGTTGGTCCGTTGGCATGCTGAGTTGTATGTTGATTCAACCAGCCTGAAAGAACTCTATTCAACCATTAGTTCACTGCCCTCAGTTTCCATTGATCATCTTGGCCTAAGCAAGGCCGGCCTTCCTACCCTTATCAAGCTTGCGGAAATGGGCGTGAAGGTTAAGGCCACGGGCTTTGGCAGAGTTGATTTTGATATCGCTGGAGCGGTTGTCGATATATACCATGCAAATCCAGCTAGCTTAATGTTCGGTACCGATCTTCCATCTACGCGGGCACCACGACCGTTTAATGACTCTGATATCTCTCTTATTGTCGAGAGCCTCGGGGATTCTGAGGCTTCTCAGGTACTATTTCACAATGCTCAGAATTTCTATCATCGACACGACACTTAACAAGCATGGGCAATATGCTCATTACATTCGCCGGACTGGCCTAACGGCCGGCCGCTGCCACGGTGGTTATAGGGCTTAGGAGAGCGTCTTGATCTTAGAGCTTGTTCAATGGACTGTTAAGCCTAATCAAAGAAGAGATTTTGAGAGCGCCTTTGAGCAAGCGCAACATATCCTCTCGAACGCCTCAGGCTACCGTACTCACAGCTTTCAAAAGTGTCTTGAGAATCCGGACAAATATATACTCCTTGTACAGTGGGAGACTCTCGAAGATCATACAGTGGGTTTTCGAGACTCCGAGTCCTATCAGAAATATCGAGCCCTCCTAAAGCCGCACTATGAGGCAGGAGCTACAATGGAGCACTACGTCACGGTGCATGAACATGCCCAATAACAAGTGCCAGCAGTACGCCCCTTCGGGGCCGGACGGCCAAACCGCTGCGCGGCTCATGCGCCGCTGCTGCAGGCGTTAAAGAAGGAATGCTACAAGATGAAAAATAGATTTTCACTTTCGGATTTAGACAAAATTTATAGTACTCACTGGAAAAAGGGTTATGGGTCGATAGCCAAATCTGAAGTACTATTCATTCAAAAACTAATAGAAGAATATAGGCCTCAAAATTTTATCGAAGTAGGTATGGCTTCAGGTATTTCTGGGGGATCGATTGCTCAGATGCTTGATTGGTGCGGAGCAAAGACCTTTACATCTATTGATTACGATAATACTTTTTTCGGAGACCCTACTAAGCCCAACGGATTCCTAATTGAGAAAATATATCAAGGCAATAACATAGAAGTGGCAAAGCTGCCTTTTACCACTACATTAGACTTAAGTAGTATTGGTGCCAAGTTTGATATGGGTTTTATTGATGCAAATCACCAGCATCCCTGGCCGTTAATCGATACATTGCTTTTATATCCATTTTTAACATCGCGAAAAATTTTAATACACCATGATTTAAAATTATTTAGACGACAAGATATTGTCTATGGTATTGGACCTAAGTATCTTTTTGATCAATTCCCAGAAAGATATCGCATAACAACAATTGAGGGCGGACAGAATATATTTGCGTTAGATATGTCAGAAATTGGCGTAGAAAGACTGAAGAATATAGCGATGGATGCATTTAGCCTTCCATGGTCATTGCGTTCTCCGCTTGATGAATCAACTATATCTGGGGTGGCCAAAAATTTGGAGAATGTATACGGATCTGATCTTAAAAACCTCTTTCTCAAAAGTACTGGCAAGTTCAATCCTATTCCCTAGTGATAGAAAAACGTTCAAAACCTAGATTTAGGAAAAGAATAAAGCAACTCAATCAATGCCGCCTTGCGGCTGGACTACCGCATTGCGTGCTCCGGCCCATTATTGAGGCGTTACTCGTCTACGAGGGATATATGTCGCAAGTAAAGATATATGGAGTGGGCAGCCATTTAGCCCAAAAGAAGGAACAGCTGTCCGAAGTGATTCATTCCTGCGTAATGGATGCACTGGGCATGCCCAAAGATAAGCGCGCTCATCGATTCATTGCCTTGGCGAAGGAAGACTTTCTGATGCCGGGAGG
>PKCY01000230.1 GCA_002862985.1 Haliea sp. | reverse complement strand
GATCATCAGCGTAGGGACATTGATGATCGGCAGACCACGTGCAGCAACTTCTTTTCTACCTCGCAGCAAAGCGCGATAGTAATTGATCATCGCTTTCAATGCGCCTGGTAGATTAGCGTTCTGTCGGTAGACCTCTCCAACCTCAGGCGGAAACATCGATTCATCAACGCAGGATTGCCGCATCACATCACCAATTGCCTTCGCGTCATTGAGACCCAGCAGAAACTCCGGCAACCACGGAATCTGGAAGAATAGTATGTACCAGGACCTGCGCAGCTGAGCAAACCCGCGGCGCATTGCTATCTGTGCCGGCCCCGGATGAGGTACATTGCAAATGATCAATTTCTCTAAGCTTCGCTTTCGCTCGATCGCAAACTGCCAAGCTACGATCGCACCCCAATCATGGCCAATGAGCACTACATTTTCATGCCCTGAAGCATCAATGAGTGCAGCCACATCGTCCATCAGTCTATCGATATGGTAATCCTCGACCAAAGCTGGCCGCGAACTGCCGCCGTAGCCACGCATATTGGGCGCCCATGCTTCATAGCCTGCATCGGCCAACATCGGCAGTTGATAACGCCATGAAAAGCTATTTTCGGGAAAGCCGTGCAGACAAATCGCTAGCTTGTCGCCGGCACCGCACTTATCAACTTCAAATCTCAGACCATTGGCGTCAACAAACTCCGTCCTGATGGGCTGATCGAACTGGGATATTTTCATCGTGGTATTGGCTTCCTATACGCCCACCCTATCTATGCCGCCTGGTCAAAATAGGGCTTGTCTCCGGCGATGGTGACGCGCTCCATTACGCGCACGGCTGGAAAATAATCTGATGCGGCAAAATGCTGACTGGCCCGGTTATCCCAGAACGCTATTGAGCCGGCTTTCCACTGAAAGCGGCACTGAACCTCAGGGTCCCAGGCCGACTTGTAAAGTTCGTCCAGTAGCAATCGACTCTCCTGCGCCTCCATATCCTTGATATGGCTAGTGAAAGCGCCGTTCACATAGACCACCCGCTCATTCGTTTCAGGATGTGTGCGCACCACCGGGTGCTCTACCGGCGGATAGAGCTCGTGCAACTCCTCAGGCTTTTTGTTCAGACGACTGGCGAAGACCCGCGCGATATCGTGAACCGCGACACAGTTGTGGATTTTCTCTTTGGTAGCGTCACGCAGGCGATCATAGGCCAGAGCCATATTTGCAAACAGGGTATCCCCCCCCACCGCCGGCACTTCCTGGCCCCGCAGCACCGAACCCAGAGAAGGCTGCTTACGCCAAGTAACATCAGAGTGCCAAAAATTCTCGGAACCCCGCGATTCCGGCCCATGTGCGATATGCAGCACTTCCGGGTCAGGCTGATTTTCTAGCGTTGCCGGGTGGATTTCCAGATTGCCGAAACTACGTGCAAAAGCAATGTGCTGCGCACTCGTTATATGCTGGTCACGAAAAAAAACCACCTTGTATTGTAATAGTGCTGCACGCACGTCGCTCACAAAGCCGGGCGATAAATCACTAAGGTCTACATCAAGAATTTGTGCGCCAATGGCAGGTGTTAACGGCTCAATTCTCATAGAAGAACTCCTACGCTTGTCTTCTCTACTACAAATTACTACCGACGTTCAGCCCAGCAAATCCAGTGCCACCGCTTCAGCCACCTTAATTCCGTCGATCCCGGCAGACAATATACCACCTGCATAGCCCGCTCCCTCTCCAGCCGGAAATATGCCGGCGGTATTGATACTCTGATAGTCTTTGCCCCGCTTGATGCACACTGGAGACGACGTTCTTGTTTCGATACCCGTCAACAGCGCCTCAGGCATAGCAAACCCTTCAATTTTTTTGTCGAATTCCAGCAACGCTTCGCGCAGAGCGTCGATCGCAAAATCGGGCAGTGCGCGAGACAAATCGGTCAAAACAATACCAGGACGATAGGATGGCTCCACAGCACCAAGCACCGTTGACGGCCGACCCTTCAGAAAATCACCCACCAATTGCGCCGGTGCAGAGTAGTCTCTCCCGCCCATTTCAAACGCTAGGGTTTCGAGCTTGCGCTGTAGATCAATTCCTTCGAGTGCACTCTCGGGATAGTCTTGCTCCGGTGTAATTCCGACAACGATAGCCGAATTAGCATTGCGCTCGTTGCGCGAGTACTGCGACATACCATTAGTCACCACTTTCCCCTCTTCGGACGTGGCCGCCACCACGGTACCGCCTGGACACATGCAGAAGCTGTAGACACTGCGGCCGTTCTTACAGTGATGCACAAGCTTGTAGTCGGCGGCCCCAAGGATCGGGTTGCCCGCGAATTCACCGAAGCGTGCCCGGTCGATCACAGATTGTGGATGCTCAATTCGAAACCCGATGGAGAATGGCTTGGGCTCAATATAAACACCTTGATCGAGCAGCATTTCAAACGTGTCGCGAGCGCTATGCCCAATCGCCAGAATGACATGCCGGCTCAATAGCGTTTCACCGCCGCAAATGGCGACCCCAAGAACACATCCCTTTCCGCTGGCCTCTCGTTCCACTAATACTTTCTCTACCTTTTTCTCAAAACGGATCTCTCCACCGAGGCGAACAATCTCTGCTCGCAGCTTCTCTACCATCGTCACCAACTTGAAAGTGCCAATATGCGGCTTGCTCACAAACATTATCTCTTCGGGCGCCCCCGCCTTTACAAATTCGGCCAGCACCTTTCGACTAAGGTGGCGGCGGTCCTTGACCTGACTGTACAGCTTTCCGTCAGAAAACGTGCCAGCGCCGCCCTCGCCAAACTGCACGTTCGACTCCGTATTCAACTTGCCTTCGCGCCACAGGCTCCAGGTATCCTTGGTCCGTCTGCGGACCTCCCGGCCACGATCCAACACAATCGGCTTAAGCCCCATTTGCGCGAGTAGCAGCGCTGCTAAAATTCCACAGGGGCCAAAACCTATCACAATCGGTCGTTGTTGCCTCAATACCGGGAAATCCACATCTGCCTGAGCGACAAAGCGATAGCGTGTATCGGGTGTTGTTGAAACACGCGCGTTTTTTTGATTGTTATTCAGGACCTGCTCTTCAACGCCTGCAGACAACTCCACATCCAACTGGTAGATCAGCAAAATATTGGTTTTCTTGCGCGCATCATAACTGCGCCGATAAATGCTTACGCTTAGAAGCTCAGCTACTTTGATACCCAGTCGCTCTACCACTGCACCTCTCAAAGCCGCAGCTTCATGATTCAGTGGAAGTTTGATTTCGTTCAATCTAAGCATTGGAGGGCCAAAGCTCGTCGATTTCGAGAAAATAAGGTCTATGCAGGCGATGGGCTTTATTCGTACATTTGGCGACGTGCCACACGTTGATTACTCCTCGCCAAGGGTATTTAGAAAAATGAGTAGCTGCCTTACTTGTTTGTGTTCCAGTCATTTCGGCAACCTGCGAGATCTTTCGTCCCACGATTTTGTGCCGTTGGCAAATATTTCTTCACCGCCGCACTAACCGTCATCAGCCTCACCCGTGTGCTGTACGGATTATTTTTCCCGCGCACGATGCAGGCTTTTCTATCGGCATATCATTCGCGTCACACTCGAAGCGGGGCGTCCGTTGGCCTACAACTGAATAAAAGCTTATGCAAAAGCGGGGGAGCTTGCTTGGTTTAGCAACATATTACTTGATAGATCATGCACTATACAATATTGACCGCGAAGCATGCGGTAATTTGATGTTCATACAAAAAGTCCGGCCGTGTAACCGGAGGACCACGCCCACTGAAAATTATAGCCCCCAAGGTGGCCCGTTACATCAACAACCTCACCAATAAAGTATAAACCCTGCTGGGTTTTAGATTCCATCGTCTTTGAGCTTATCGCTGCAGTATCGACACCACCCAGAGTGACTTCCGCCGTTCGGTAGCCTTCGGTAGCCGAGGGCTTGAGTCCCCAGGCTCCAAATCGCGCTGCCAGATTCAGCAGACGCTTGTCGGTGAAGCCACTTAGCTTAAGATCCGCTTCGTCGGGCCACCATTGCAGTTCAAGTTCGAACACCAGGGCCTTTACCAGCTTCTGATTCAAAAGAGTACGCAGTAGCAAATTCCCGTGCTCGCGTTTCGCATCGAGCAACCATTGAGAGCAGTCAATCTCGGGCAGCAAATTGACATAAACCGTCTCGCCGGGCGCCCAGTAGTTTGAGATTTGTAGAATTGAAGGGCCGCTAATCCCACGGTGAGTGAACAACAGTTTTTCAGCAAAAGACTGATGCCCGCATGTAACTTCTACTTCCAGGGACACACCAGCCAGACGTTCAGAAAAGGTCTTCATCGCATCGCTGAACATAAACGGTACCAGTCCAGCCCGGCGCTCGATCAGGGGCAACGAGAATTGTTCAGCAACGGCATACCCCGCTCCACTACCACCCAACGTCGGAATTGAGAGAGCGCCCGTTGCAACAACCAGCGAGTGACAAACCAGACTACTATTTTTTTTAGCGCCTTTATGGCCTAGCTCGATAGCAAGTTGGTAACGATGTTCCAGCTCTTCATCACAGCACCTGGGGGTATCACCGGATCCGTTTTTGCATCCGCCAGCAATCGACTCAATAACCAATACTTCACTGTGTGTAGAAATAGTTACACCCGCCGCATCACACTCCTCAAGCAGCATCGCTAGAATATCGTTCGCGGAGTTCTTGCAAAATAACTGACCATATTTTCGCTCTTCGTAGTCAATGCCGTATTGCTCTACAAGACTTATAAAGTCCCATTGAGAGTATTGTGCTAATGCGGATTTACAGAAGTGTGGATTACCGGAAATGAAATTTTCTGCCTCAATCTGACGGTTGGTA
Organism: Haliea sp.; assembly: GCA_002862985.1. GTDB lineage: Bacteria > Pseudomonadota > Gammaproteobacteria > Pseudomonadales > Halieaceae > Marimicrobium. The sequence goes on along the minus strand of PKCY01000230.1, from coordinate 2,169 downwards.
AAGTTACAGCGGCCGCCGCCGGACATGAGGATTTTCTTACCAACTTTGTTGGATTTTTCCAGTACCAATACTTTTCGGCCACGTCGACCAGCCGATGCAGCGCAGAACAGCCCGGCGGCACCTGCGCCCATAACAATTACGTCATAGTAATTCGGATTCCTTCGCACGGTCTTGTCACCGGTCATAAAAATTCTGTGGTAATCTCACCCCAACATCAGTCGCATTTAATTCGACTATAGTGCACTCGCCGAAGATTTCGTTGTTGGCGTTTCGCAACATGAACTGGAGTGTTTTTTTATGGAAGCATGGGTTATCGATGGCATTGGCATGCTCGGCACGCTGCTCGTTGTATTGGCCTATTACATGTTGCAATTGGAGCGAGCCGACCCGAAAGGCCTGCGCTACAACGTGATGAACCTGGCAGGCGCTGCTCTGCTGCTGTTCAGCCTGTGCTTTCACTTCAATCTTGCCAGCTTTGTTATCGAAATATTCTGGATAGGCGCTTCATTGATTGGTCTTTGGAAATACTGGCGTCGGCACGACATGACCAGCTAGTCAGCCAGCTGATAGCAAGGTTGATAGTCGCTTGCATCTTCCCCGAGTTTCATCCGACCATCGCGCACCAGAATCTGCAGTAACCTGTCGGTGCTCGACATGAGATCCGCATCCCCCGACAACCGGTAGGGACCACGAGTACGGACCTGTTCTATACCAAAGGCCTTCACGTTGCCAGCCACCAGGCCAGAAAAAGCACAGCGCAGGTTACTGGCCAACTTATGCTTGGGCACATCCCGTCGCAAGTCCAGGGCCGCCATCCTCTCATGAGTGGGGATGAACGGCTCCTGAAGATTCAAAGGAATCTGCAGCTCCCAGTTGAACGAGTAAGCCTGCTGGGCTTCACTACGGCGAGCGTGAACTTCCCCTGTTGCCTCTTTCACGACACGACCGACCTCATTCGGCTCTCCCACTATGATACGGTAGTGATGTTTAACTCCTTCGCCCAAGCTGGCCCCTAGAAAACGATCCAGTTCCATGAAGTATTCGCGACAGGACTCGGGGCCTGCAAACACCAGCGGAATCGCCTCGTTGTTATCAGGGTCCATTAGTATGCTGAGCAGGTAGAGTATTTCCTCGACTGTTCCCACGCCACCTGGAAACACGATGATGGTATGGGCGAGGCGAACAAACGCCTCAAGACGTTTTTCAATATCTGGCATAATCACCAGTTCGTTGACGATCGCGTTGGGAGACTCAGACGCGATAATACCCGGCTCACTAATACCGATATAGCGACCATCTTTTATCTGCTGTTTGGCATGACCGACCGCTGCGCCTTTCATTGGCCCTTTCATTGCTCCAATACCACAACCGGTGGCGATATCCAGGCCGCGCAAGCCCAACGCGTAACCGACTTGCTTGGCGTAGTCGTATTCCTCTCGAGGAATCGAATGGCCACCCCAACAGACCACCATTTTAGGTGGCCCGCCCGGGTTGACCGTGCGCGCATTGCGCAGGATCCGAAATACTGTGTTGGTGTTTTGCGCCGAGCTTGAAGGCTGGGGTTGTGCCGAGGTGATTTTGAAATCGGTATAAACAATATCGCGCAAGGCCGAAAACAGGTGTTCCTGAATACCGCGGATCATCTTGCCATCAACAAACGACTGGGGCGGCGCATTGAATAACTCAAGCCTGAGGCCGCGTGGCTGAGGTATTAGTCGAATATCGAAATCAGAATAGTCAGCAATGAGTTGCGCAGCATCGTCTTTTTCGCTGTCAGTATTGAGTATCGCTAGTGCGCAATGCCGAAAGAGCGCGAACAGCTCGCCATCACTGTGGGTAAATTTATCGATCTCAGATTGGGAGAGCAGGTTCAAAGAATTGATTGGGTTGACGATAACGTGAGAAATTTTTTCCATGGCAGGCAGTATGCGCTCGGCGGCAAAAACAGTTAAGAACTAGCGAACAACGCCATCAGGTTGTGATGTTGTTGTTCGCGTGACATAGCTGCATCGAAATTGTCCGGAGGTCTTCTAAGAGACTACCGTTTGCAATTTAATGCTGGCAGAGTGCTTGCATTTTTTTGTAAGCAATGGCGGTCGCTTGCTCCGTGTTCGCTGCGAGCAGTTCCTGCTTAGCTTCATTGCATTCTGCTGATTCTTGAACATTCGC
>PKCY01000204.1 GCA_002862985.1 Haliea sp. | reverse complement strand
GGGAAGTGGGTGGTGGCGGTCTTTCGTCTTATCCACACCCCTGGCTGATGCCGAACTATTGGCAATTTCCCACCGTATCCATGGGGCTTGGCCCGATACAGGCTATCTATCAGGCAAGGGTCATGAAGTATCAGCAAGACCGCGGTTTGATAGATCACGGCGACCGTGAAGTCTGGTGTTTCATGGGCGACGGTGAGAGTGATGAGCCTGAATCTCTGGGCGCAATATCACTGGCGGGTCGCGAGGGCATGGGCAATCTCAACTTTGTCATTAACTGCAACCTGCAGCGATTGGACGGCCCGGTGCGCGGTAACGGCAAGATCATTCAGGAACTGGAGGGTATTTTCCGCGGTGCCGGCTGGAATGTGATTAAGGTGATCTGGGGTCGTAAGTGGGATCACTTGCTTGAGAAAGATAAAACCGGCCTGTTGCAGAAACGTATGGACGAGGTCTGTGACGGTGAGTTGCAGAATTACAAATTCAATGGTGGGGCGTATACCCGCGAACATTTCTTTGGCAAGTACCCAGAGCTACTCGAATTGGTCGCCGACTTATCAGACGATGATATTATGTATCTCAATCGTGGCGGACATGATCCCTACAAAGTGTACGCAGCTTATGCCGCCGCGGTCGGAGAACACGAGCAACCTACAGTCATCCTGGCGATGACTGTGAAGGGTTATGGCACCGGAGAGGCGGGCGAGGCCAATAATGAAACCCATGCCCTCAAGAAACTGGACATGGATAGCCTGAAAGCGTTCCGGGACCGGTTCGATATACCTATTAATGATAAAGAACTGGAGACCGTCCCTTTTTATAAACCGCCGCAGGATAGCGCGGAGATGCGCTACATGCGCGAGCGCCGCGAGGAACTCGGGGGCTTGATACCCAAGCGCAGGTCTGCACTGGAGTCGCTGGAGACGCCGCCCCTGACGGCGTTTGGCAATCTGCTAAAGAGCAGTGGCAAGCGAGAAACTTCTACCACAATGGCGTTTGTTCGCATACTTTCCAGTCTGGTGAAAGACGCGGATATCGGCCAGCGGGTTGTGCCGATAGTGCCTGACGAGGCGCGCACCTTTGGCATGGAAGGCATGTTTCGTCAGTTGGGTATCTACTCGTCGGTGGGGCAGCGATATACGCCACAGGATGCCGGCCAAATCATGTACTACAAGGAAGATATCAAGGGCCAGATCCTGGAAGAAGGCATCAACGAGTCGGGTGCTTTTTCTGCCTGGCTCGCGGCGGCTACCTCCTATAGCACGAGCGCGTACCCCATGGTGCCCTTTTATATTTTTTACTCCATGTTTGGTTTTCAGCGCATTGGGGATTTAGCCTGGGCAGCGGGCGATAGCCAGGCACGCGGTTTTCTCATTGGAGCTACCGCCGGACGCACCACTCTTAACGGTGAGGGTTTGCAACACCAGGACGGGCACAGTCACGTGTTGGCTAGCACCATTCCAAACTGTGTGAGTTACGACCCTGCTTACGCCTACGAGTTGGCGGTGATTATTCAGGATGGATTGCGCCGTATGTATCATGAGGCAGAAAACCGTTTCTATTACATCACCACCATGAATGAAAACTACCCTCAGCCAGAAATGCCCCAGGGTGTTGAAGAAGGCATTATTCAAGGTATGTACCAGCTGAAGGCATCTACCGTGAACAGTGAACTACGGGTACAGCTGCTCGGGGGTGGTGCCATTTTGCGCGAAGTTGAGGCGGCGGCGTTGATTCTGGAAAGCGATTTTCAGGTGGCAGTCGATGTATGGAGCACGACCAGTATTAACGAGTTGCAGCGCGAGGGCAAAGCCGCACAACGCTGGAATATGTTGCATCCTGACGCTGAGCAACGGATACCCTACGTTACCCGCATGCTGCAGGAAAATAGCGGTCCGGTTGTAGCGGCGACTGATTACCTGAAGCTCTATGCCGATCAAATTCGTGAGTTTGTACCGGGTACGTATACGGTATTGGGCACCGATGGTTTTGGCCGTTCGGATACGCGTCGCAAATTACGCGAATTCTTTGAGGTTAGCCGCGAATTTATCGTTCTTGCGGCCCTCAAAGCGTTGGCAGATGAAGGGCAGATAGAGCACGCTAAAGTCGCCGCCGCCGTGGTTTCGCTGGGTGTCGATCCGGACAAGCCGAACCCCTTAACCGTCTGATAAACAAGGAATACGACGTGTCAGTAGAACAAGTCACAGTCCCCGACATCGGCGGAGCCGAAGACGCCGAGGTCATTGAGCTGCTGGTAGCGGTTGGCGATAAGGTTGAGCTGGATCAGGGGCTCATCGTGCTGGAGTCCGATAAGGCCTCGATGGAAATTCCTTCCACGGCCGCCGGTACAATTGTTGAAGTGCTCGTGGCGGAAGGGGATCAGCTGGCAGAAGGGTCGCCCGTGGTGAAAGTCGAAGTCACCGGGCAGGCGGTTGCAGAAGATGATGTGCCGCCAATACAGGAAATCGACCAGCAGGAAGCTCAGCCGGCTCTCAAAGATGTAGTAAAGCCGGTTGCCGAGGCGCCCGCAATACCCAAGCGAGAGAGCTTCGAACCACAAGCGGAGGTAGAGCCTTCTCCTCCTGCTACAACTGCGGCCTCGATAGAGAGCGACACTGCAGACATATACGCCGGTCCGGCGGCGCGCAGAATAGCCAGGGAATTTGGCGTTCCACTGGGACAGGTGGAGGGCACAGGGCCACAAGGCCGAATTCTCAAGGAAGATCTGCAGCAGTTTGTGCAGAAGTCCTTGAGCGGCGGAGTTGCGACGACGGGTGGCGGTGCCGGCATTCCTGCAGTACCTGAAATCGACTTCGGAAAATTTGGCGAAATCGAGGTGACCCAGCGCAGTAAGGTCGACAAGCTGACGGCCAACAATATGCATCGTAGTTGGCTCAACGTGCCGCATGTCACCCAAATTGACGAAGCAGATATCACCGATATGGAAGCGTTTCGTAAGGGACTCAAAGTCGAAGCGGAAAAGCGCGGTACTCGAATTACGCCCCTGCCGTTCCTGCTCAAAGCATGTGCGGTAGCACTTCGGGACAACCCCAGGCTCAACAGTTCCCTGGCGCGAGGTGGCGAGGATCTCGTCTACAAAAAATACATACATATCGGCATGGCAGTGGATACACCCGCTGGATTGGTGGTGCCGGTTATCCGCGATGTAGATCGTAAAACGATTTGGGAACTGGCAGCGGAAGTTATCGAGCTGGCGTCGCGGGCAAGGAATCGCAAGCTGAGCCCCGGGGACCTGCAGGGCGGGTGTTTTACGGTATCCAGCCTGGGTAACATTGGCGGTAATGGATTCACTCCCATCGTCAATACGCCGGAAGTAGGTATCCTTGGCGTTTCAAAAGCAGCTATCAAGCCGGTGTGGAATGGTGCTGATTTTGCGCCGCGTACGTTACTGCCGGTGGCCTTGTCTTACGATCATCGAGCCGTCAACGGCGGTGACGGTGGCCGCTTTTTGACGCAATTGGTCAGCCTGCTCAGCGATATCCGCCAGCTCAGTCTGTAGGTGCGCTCACGTCTTTGGCAGCTATAATGAATGTCAATAAAACTCTACTGAAAGCAAAAAGTCTGGTCAATAAAGGTGAGTTAGAGGCAGCAACCCAATTGTTTGCTGCTGTCCTTGCGGCATTTCCCCAAAATCGACAGGCCGCCAAGGGCCTGGCGTCAATTGAGCAAGCGCGATCCAAGGTGGCGGTGGGTGATCCGGCGGTGCTTCAGCATGAGTTGCAAAACCTGCTCGGATTGTTCAACGCGAGTCATTTGCCGCAAGCTCTGGACGTGGGACAAAGATTGGCATCGAGCTACCCCGCTCAACCAATGGTTCACAACGTATTGGGCGCGACTTACGCACGTCTTCGAAATTATGAGCGCGCGATTGCCAGTTACATTACCGCAGTCCGATTACAGCCCAACTATGCAGAGGCCTATAATAATCTGGGTGCTGCCTGGAACGAGATTGGCCGGCACCAAGAGGCGATTGAAAGCTACCGTAATGCCATCAAGTGTGAGCCCGGCTTTTTCGAGGCCTATCACAACCTGGGTAATGCACTTGCAGACGAAGGCAAGCTGGATGACGCTATCGCCAGCTACGGTGCTGCAATTAGGATCAAGCCCGACTTCGAGATGGCCTCAGCCTTGCGAGCGTTTCAGTTAGCTCATATATGTGACTGGGATGAGCTTCAAGCATGCGCGGCTGGGATTTCAGCACTTGGTGTGTCGACAGAAAAAGTCAATCCATGGTCTCCATTACACCTTGAAGATAATCCTGCACGCCACAGGCAGCGTTCGGAGGTGTATGCAAAAAAGACTTACGAGCAACGCGTCGATTCGCTGATAGAGCGCCCTGAAGAAAAGCCCGGGCGTGTTCGTATTGGCTATTTTTCAGCCGATTTTCATGACCACGCTACCATGTACCTGATGGCGAAATTGTTTGAATTGCACGATCGTGAGTTATTTGAAGTCTACGCGTACTCCTACGGCATCAATGATAGCGGTACTATGCGGAGCCGAGTCACCCGGGCGGTCGACAAATTTTTCGATATTAGCGAAAGTGTTGACAGTGAAGTCGTCAAGCTTTGCCGTGAGCAAAAACTTCATATCGCTATCGATTTGAAGGGTTATACGCAATTCAACCGCGTGGAGTTATTTTCTTATCGGCTTGCGCCTGTGCAGATCAGCTACCTCGGATATCCAGGCACACTAGGCGCACCGTTCATGGACTATCTGATTGCCGATGCGTGTGTTATCCCTGCCGAGCAGGCGCAGCATTACTCTGAGCAGGTTATCTATTTGCCGCATAGCTATCAGGTGAATGACGATTCTCGCACGATTTCCGAAAAGGTCACCTCGCGGAGCGAAGCAGGTCTGCCGGAAGCTGGGTTTGTTTTTTGTTGTTTTAATAACAACTACAAGATTGGATATGCTGAGTTCGACGTGTGGATGCGCTTGCTACAACAAATAGATGGCAGCGTACTCTGGCTGTTCAGATCGAACATGGCAGCGGAGGGTAACCTGCGCAAGCAAGCGCAGAAAAGAGGAGTAGACCCCCTGCGTCTTGTCTTTGCGGAAAAAATGGAGCATTCCGAACACCTTGCGCGGCATCGCTTGGCCGATTTGTTTCTCGATACGTTTAGTTACAATGCACACACTACCGCAAGCGATGCGCTGTGGGCGGGGCTTCCCGTTGTCACTAAATTGGGGGAAGGGTTTGCTGCGCGTGTGGCTGGAAGTTTGTTGTATGCTATTGGGCTTGAGGAATTAGTCACGCAAACAGAAAGCGAGTACGAACAACTCGCACTTGAACTGGCACAAAACCCGGAACGGCTTGCTGCCCTCAAGGCGAAGCTCGAGGATAACCGCCTCACGACGCCGCTGTTTAATACTGCACAGTTCACGAAACACATTGAGGAGGCCTATCAGCGGGTCTACCAGATCTTTTTTGATGGCCAGACGCCGCGGTCTATTTCAATCCAACCCTAGTGCTCTGGTACGCAATTTTCTGATGTCACCTGGCGCGTGCGTTTCCCTGCACCAAAGGTTTAGCTGTAGTGTGTCGAGGTGCCGCAGTGTTTGTTGCGGCCATGCGATATCCCGTAGTGCATGAATGAATTTCAGGGAGCGAAAGGCATCAAACCATTGATGGAATTGGCGCTCAAACTGCGCGCCGGTGTTTGCCTGCCGCTGACAGTGAGTGAGCGTTTTTTCGATGCCGAGACTATGCAATGCCCACGTGGACTGTTCGGCAATGGTTTGTTGCAGGCCATGGTCGATTAGTAGGGGTGTAATTTCCTGTTGCGGCGATTGCGCCAGTTCTGGCAGGCTTGCGAGCAGTACTTTGAGCGCCTCATAGCAGTTGGGATGATAAAAGAGTGCAACCTCGCTGGGATGGTTCGCGGCGGCGATGGCCGTCACGGCTGGACCCGTACCAACGGGAACTCGGGACGAGTATCGCGATTGTAGCTCAATGGGGCTGCCTTTTAGTCGTGCAACAGGCCCGAGCTTCGCCAATTTATTCAGCACATAAAAGTCCTCTGCCGCTGCGCGTTTTGGGAAGCCTCGCACATGAGTATAGGCGCTCGCTCGAATCGCCAGGCAACTCCCCAGCGTATGGTAAGCGTAGGGGGAGCCTGCATAGTCAAGCCCGAGTACGTAGTGGCGCAAACGGAGTTCATACAGTGCGGTGGCGCTGTCACAGTCGCGGTCAGCGGTTGGCAGATGGTGAAATCTGAAAACTGCAGCTACGGCATCAGGCGCAGCACTCTGCAATTGCTCAAAATAATCCGTTGGCAGTGTCGCGTCTGCGTCGGTAGTGCAAATCCACTGGCTGTCGATTCCGCCACTGGTTATCCATTGTAATGCCAGGTCGAATCCTGCCTTACGCGCCAAACCAACGCCCAGTGCTTGGGGTGTAGGACCGGACAGGGACTCGAGGTCATGGACATACAAATCGCAGTGCTTGTTCATGATTTGAACCGATACGGCCCCGCGTTTTACCCACACAAATTCGTCACTCGTCAGAGCAGTTCGTATTGGAGCGTTTGCATGAATATCAGGGTCCGAGTCGGGACGATTTAGCACCAGAATCACCAGGGCTCTGCCCCGTTCCACTGGCAGCTGTGCCAACGTCTGCAGCAACTCCGGCGATTCTCGATAAGCCGGTATTACCAACACATGACGCCAACACGATTTTGCGAAATTGTAGCAGGGGAGCCCCGGTTCTGCGTATCGTTGCAAGTAGCGAGAAAGCGCAACACTGTCGCGCATTATTGCCGCCGGGCCATTAGTGCAGGGCTGCTCTAATGGGTAGGTCGACGACGATCTTCGCTTCTATATCCAACAGTTCCTTCCAGCGGTGATCGATCATATCGTCGGGCAAATATTTCTTGGCCAGATCCAGAAACAATGCATAGTGACGCGCTTCAGAGCGAGCGATGGATTGATAAAATTTCTTCAGCGGGCCAGGTTCCAGCGCGTTGGCTACCAGTGCAAAGCGTTCAGCGCCGCGGGCCTCAATAATGCTCGCAAGCAGCAGCCGGTCAAGAAAATACACTTCCCGACCCTGTCGAAGAGATTGGCGAAATGCCACC
>PKCY01000293.1 GCA_002862985.1 Haliea sp. | reverse complement strand
TCGCCTCTTTATAGTGACCATTCCAAGCTCGCTCGATCCCATCATGGATACTGGTACCCATTCTGGATTTAACCAAATTAGTGATGTCTTCCTGCTTCTGTTCTGGAGGAAGCCGAAAACTGAGCACTTGCTGTCTAATGGGTTTCATCAAAGCAGTGGCTGAAACAGTGTCAGGAATATAGTCGTAATGGTCGGTTGCCAGGTAGACGGCCACTGAAAGTGGCACGCCAGATTCGTTCAGGTAAGTAGTCATACAAATGCCTATTAGTGAAGGGGGGCAGGATATTAAGAGTCCCGCAACGGGCTTTTTGGTTTATTTCTATTTACGGCGTAAATAATTGGTTCTACACACTGATCGGCTTCGATCTGGTCGGCCTGGGCTTTGGTGAGTTCTTCTACCTCAGCACCGCAACACTCCGAAACAGTGTCGTATTCAGCTCGCCAGACTTTTGCTCCCCAAAATTCTTCGTAGCCGCCAACATCAGTTTCAATAACGTGGGATAACTCGTCACATTTAAGGCATTGGTAATAGTCGGTGCAGCATTTTGAATAAGTCATGCTGTGTTCTTCCTGTTGCTGGCAAAGGTCCATCGGTAGTTATTAAGCTTTACAGCTAACATCTGCTGCGCGGCGATATGGTTCCGGGAGGTAATGTGTTTCAGTTCGGGGACGGGTTGCGGCGGCTTCATGCCATATTGTTCTGCCTGTTGGATCGCAAAGCGCACAGCTCTGGACTCCACTCCTAATCCTTCAGCGATTCGCTCCCAGTGCATTCCGGCTACGCGTAGCTCCATGGCAAGCGCAATTTCAGCGTTGCCTAATTTTCGGTGGCGTCTTTTCATTTCAATCTCCAGGCATACGGGAATCACAGCCCGGAGGGCTGGAGTGATCAGCGGTATAGAATGAGTAAACCGGGGTACATAACGGGTACCCAGTTAATAAGTGTTAGAAAAAAGTGAGGTAAATCAGATGGTTAATGGCTTTATGTGAGGGACGTCCGGTCCGCCATTTTAGAGTTTAAGTCCTTGATTTCAATGGCTTATCGTTTGAATCTTTTCGACAACTGTAAAATCCACTATCAAAAAATGACTCGGTTGACAGGTTCTCGCGGTCATTGAGACTGTGCCCTTTGCATAATAGATTCATTGCACGCAGTCCGAGATTCAAATGGTCGCGCCTGCAACAGGACAGCGCACCTGGAAGGCCGAGCCAAAATGGTGCAGGCGTGGACTGATTATCTCGACGAGCTAAGACTGCAATAATAATTAATCCTAACTGAAATTTGTGTCTGCCTGATCTAGTGGAAGAACGAACAAGGATGATCCAGGGTTGGACGAACTACTTGGACACACCAAAACGTAATAGCTGTTCAACCTAGCCTAAACTCTTCCTCACCTGACCACTGCTTGGTCTATAAGACTCATACCGCCTCCCGCGTTTCATAACGCATTCTTGTTTTCCTATATTTCATCATATTTAATTTCATCTAAATCGAAAATAGCTCAGAAAAACATTTTCCAAAAAAATAAGCTCGTATCCAGTCCAGCGAAGACCGTCGTGCACTTTGAGACTTTTTGAGGTAAATATCATGTTGAACAGAGAAACAAAGACCATAACGGAAAACCAAGCCACGCGGCTCATCCGCATCAGGCAAGTGATGGACAGGGCGGGGCTCTCAAAGAGTCACATCTACTTCCTTGCGGCCCAGGGCAAGTTTCCCAAGAGCATATCGCTGGTTCCTGGCGGCACCTCAGTGGCATGGCTTGAGAGCGAAATCGGAGATTTCATAAACCAGCAAATCAAGGCCAGGGGCTGGGAGGTTGATCATGCCTAGTAAGACGGGAGTCGTAATCCACCTACCTGACCCCAGTCCGACAGTGGAACTGCCCCAGGGATCAGCCGAGACACTTCAGCGAATCATTAAGGCAGGCCCACACGGAGTTGGTTCTATATCTCTCCTGGAAGCTGGCATTGTTTCAGCCCTTCAAAACATCAAAATCTACGACTGATCGTATACCGAGCTTGGCGGTGCTTTTTCTGTGTGTTTTTGCGCGGAAGGAGGGCGGAGTAGTCCGGCGAGAGTGGTTGTATATTGTGGGGTGGCAAGCCAGTAGTTTCAGTGTCAGCTAATTTTAAAAATACCTGTTCTACATCCACTGCTCGCAGCTTCTGCACCTGATATCCCCTGTACCCTAGACGCTTTCGGCCTTTTGCTACAAATCTTGCGTTTGTTTCCCGCACGGCTAAACTGAAGGGATTACCAAGCCTCTGCACGCAAGCTAACAGAACAACAAGTACGTTCTGCCACATCGGAGGGTAGGGTGGCAGTGCCGTTACCTGCGACGTTCGCATTGTTGCTCTGTTCCTTGCTCGGTCTGAGAGTTACCCGAGGCTTAACGAAACGCCACTAACAACAACCGCACATTTGGAGACGCCCTGATGCGCCAACTCGTTCAAGGCCTTATTGCCATATTGCTACTGTCGTTGAGTAGCCTCAGTTATGCACAGTGTGATGGTCTTATTCCTGACCTGCGTGAGTTGGCGGATGAGGGTGATATGAATCTCGGATTCGCCGTCAATAATTCCGATATCAACAACCCCGACCTTCTGGCGATTCTCCTTGCAAATGGCAACATGGTCGTGCCGGCTAACGCATTGAAATTTGGGCCTATACACCCTGAGCGCGATGTCTATAATTTTTCCTCTGCGGACCAGATCGTAGCCCTGGCCCAGGCCAACAGTATGACGGTACGCGGGCATACTCTGGTCTGGCATCTGCAGGCGCCCGCGTGGCTGGATCCGACATCGGGCTGGCTGGACCTTACTCCCCAGTGGCGTGAACGCTGGACACGGGACGAACTTATAGAGGTCATGCGCGACCACATCCACACGGTCGTAACGCACTACCGCGAGAACTTCCCCGGTGTGATAACACAGTGGGATGTCGTCAACGAAGCTTTCCGGGCAGATGGCTCGCGTCGACCGACCATCTGGCAGCAGGTTATTGGCGATGACTATATCGAGTTGGCCCTCCGCTTTGCGCGGGAGGCCGATCCGGATGTCAAACTCTACCTGAACGAATTCTATGACAGCTCCGTCTCGCTGGGAGAGTTCGCGCTTGGGCGTGATCCCACCTACGAGAACTCTCTTGGGGCCAGTGCAGTTAGATCAGATTGCTCCGACGTCCCTCGATGTGCCGCCGTCAGGGCTCTTGCCACAGATTTCGTACAAAGGGGAGTGCCTATTGATGGTATCGGTTTCATGGGGCATCACTTTATCTTTAATGATGATTGGCCGTTTCCTGCCGACTATGAAAGTTTGGCCGGTTGGACCAAGTCTTTAGGTCTGTCCTGGGCACTTACCGAGGTTGACGTGGGATTGCGCGCCAACGTCGTTGGCACCCCGGAGCAAGAACGTGACCAGGGCTTACGCTTCCGGAAGATGGTGAGGGCATGTACGAGGGCGGAGAACTGCGACACCGTTGTATTCTGGGCGCTGACCGATGCGGTTCACTGGCAGCGTGACCAAGGGTTCTGGGATGGGGCCACCCTGATACGTGACAATGGCGAGCCGAAACCTGCTTATTGGAATGTATATGGCACTTTGTATCGAGCTTTCTTGTCGAGCACAACAAGTGTGCCCGACCAAGGGCTATCTGCAATTTACAACGAGGCAAGCAAGCCAACGAAGTAGGTGAATAGTGTACCCGACCAAGGGCTATCTGCAATTCACAACACCATCAGCGATGCAGCGCGTGAATTTGGGTCAACCAATGCAATAAGAGAGACCTTCATGGGGTTTCAGAAGCGATGGTATCAGGTTGGTTTAATGATGCGGCACGAATAGGCGTGGTGTTACGTGGCTGAAAGTATAGATATTAATCCATCAGTCTTGGCTGCTCAGTTAACATTGGAACGCGGGAGCGCATTCGTCGTGCGCCGCTAGAAGGCTAGGAGCTACTCTTCGTCTTCGTCGGGTCTAAGCTCGGGCGGTAGGTTTGACAGCTTTTCTGGGTCGGTCAACAGCTCCTCTATTTCTGCTTCCGATCTGTCCGGGTACGCCATATACAGATACATCTCGGCTGTAAGTTCCATCTCGCTGCCTATCATCACAGCCAGAATCGGATCGCCCAGCACATTTGATTGCGTTAATCTAAGTCCGACAGTTGTGTCTGGCAGCCACTAGTGTCGCCGAGGTATCAGTCTCTGTCGATGTGAAAGAAATGACGATACAAATGATAGCTAGGACAAACGCGGCAGCGCATAAATATGAGAGGATGAGGTCACAGTAGTTTAATAGTGCGGCGGTGTCAGGTAATTGAGTTGCGAAAGCCGTGGTCCTAGCGAATCGAATGCAAACTAATCGGCTTAAGGCTGTTCTGGTTTTTAATGAACGATGTAGCGATGTAGCGATGTAGCGACGTAGCGACGTAGCGAGGTATATGATGGTGATGTCAGGGTCTCAGAAAAATGATAGGTCGAAATGGCTGCTGGCGGCGGCACTGACCGCAGTGGGAGCATCGAAAGCATTTGCCCAGTGTGGTGTCCCGATCCCGGACGGCAATATCGTATTGACGGTTCCCGCGGGAGGCAGTGTGGCCTCCAGCTCTGGCAATTTGGATTGTGCCCAGGGACAGGTGTGTGACTACACGGTGTCAGGACAGGCCTTTAACGAGACCTTCACGGTCACCGCGGCGCCGGGATACTTCTTCCTGGGATGGAAGGGCGACAGTGCCGCCTCCCTGTGCCAGAACGGCGGTAGCCCCTGCGTGGTCGGCCTGCCCGCCGCCTGGCCGGACGTTGAGCCGGTGTATACTCTGGAGCCTATCTTCGAGGCGGAGTACACCTGGGCGCCGGTGAGCCGGTCGACGGATAATATCCAGCTCAGCGATTCCGATACCTTGCAGGTGAACCAGAACATCGCTATTGAACTGGAGCATTTCGATAATCCTGACTACAGCTGCGGCCTCTCCGGCAACCACAGCTTTACGGTGGTGGGGCCCTATAACGGCCAGACTATCAATGCGCCCTTGTGGGTATACCTTCACAGCGGCGGTGCCGGATACTATGATGCCGGACAGCTCTATCGAACGCAGGTTGGCCTCGACGCCAATTCCTTCAACCACGAAGAGAGCCTGGCGACACTTCAGTCGGCAGATCCGGATTATCCTTTAGCGGGTAACGCCAGCCAGGACAATACCTTTACCCGCAGGATCCAGGAACGCTACCGCATGTTGGTGGTGGGCTACTGTGACCACGACAACTATTCCGGCATGGGTACCCCGTACCCGAATAACCCGGCGGGTGGCAACGTTGACGGTTTGCAGGCAGCGATGGCGGCCATTGCTTACGTGGCGACCAACTACAGCACCACGGACATTTTTGTCCATGGCACCGATGCGGGTTCCTTCGGCGCCTGGTCCGTGGGGCAGGCCTTTCACCAGTCGGGTACCACATTGACCGGCCTGATCATGGATTCGGGCATCGTTACGCCCCGATACGACCAGATACTCTCCGAATTTACCGGTGACGCGGGCTTCACTTATGGCGCAGGGTTCGATCAGCAGGGCTTGATCGACAAGATTGGCATTTTTGCCAACCCGGGCATGCCTTACCACCCGGAAGCTACCGTGAGCGCAGGCTTCGACAGCGTGCCCATGCTGGTGGTGGCCGGCAAGCTCGACCCGGAGGCGGGCGGCAACCAGCCGGCCATACCGGCGGCATCGGCCGCAGGGCAGGGCAACGTGGAATGGCTCTACGACGGTTTGCAGCAGGCGGTTGACGCCCAGGCGGATTCCCCGCACCAGGTGGTGCTGGTGGACGGCGTGGCGGATGCACCGACCATGCGGAATGTGGATGACACCGCCCACGACGCGGTGGACGCCTTTGTTAGCGGCGTGCTGGCCGGCAACCCGCCCTATCCTTCGTTTGTCGTGACGCCGCCCAGCGGGATCGTCGGCCAGAGGTTGATGCTGATGGGCCACAGCTTCTTCAGGCCGTTTATCGACAGGTTGCCTTTCCACGTCGCACAGGCCGGTATCGTCGGCCACAGCCAGGAAAAAGTAACCGCCGGCGGCGTCAACGGTACGCCCCTGTCCCTGTGGAACAATACGGGGAATCGTAACGACGTCCAGGACGTGTTGGATGGAGGTGATGTCGAGTTGTTTGGCATGACCTGTTGCGACCTGGAGCTAACGCCCCAGGGGGAACCTGTTCTGACCCCCGAAGGAAACCCCATCCTGAAGCTCGACGGCTACCAGCTCTGGTTCGACTACGCACTGGCGCAAAACCCGGATACCGCGTTTTTCATCGGTATGCCATGGATCGACTTCCCCACCGATTACGCTGATGCCACAGAATACGGAGGCCTCTGGAACCTGTTTTATACCAACGTTATGCACCCCGCGGTGGACGATCTACGTGCGCAGTATCCGGGTGTCACCATTTACGCCATCCCTTATGGCCAGGCGTCGCATGAATTATTCGCGCTGTTCGAAGCGGGCAACCTGCCGGATGTGAGCAATCTTGAAGGGTCCAGTGCAACCTCCTTGTACACTGACTACAAGGGACATGCCGGCGAAGTTCTCAAGGCGCTCATAGAACTGATCTGGATCGATGCCATCTATGGTGTGGATCTCGATACCTATGCCTACGACCCCGGTTACCAGACTGATCTGAAAGCGCTGGCCAAGTCCATTATGGATGCCCATGATCCGGCCTATAACGGGCCCAATCGTTAAGCTGGTAGCGGCAAGCTGACGGAATGAATTGCGTCCCACGTCTGCCACGGCAAAAGTGCAGGGGTTTTCACAATTCGCTAGATGAATGCACTGGCTGAGGGCGGGTTACGTGAAAATTGGGAAACCGTGGGGCAAGCCACGGCTTCCCCGACCAAGCCCAAGATACGCCCCCGCCCCGCGATTATAGACAGGCGTGTGTAGACACACGTGCAGACAGTGTGCAGACCAGTGTGCAGACATGTGGAGACATGCGTGTATGGGTGTTTGTAGACATGCTTGTAGACATGTGTGTAGACATGTGTGGACACGTGTGTGGACATGCGTGTGGACATGTGTGTGGACATGTGTGTGGACATGCGTGTG
>PKCY01000149.1 GCA_002862985.1 Haliea sp. | reverse complement strand
GACGCCTTTGATGCGCTCGACCAGTGCATTGCCGGCATCAATATTGACGCCGGCATCCTTGTAGCTGAGGGCGGTGTCCCCGTTGTCATCGCTCATGGCGTGGAATCCAGTTACATTGAGGTGGTGGGTAAGGGGCAGTATTTTATCGTGCATGCAACCCCAGCGCACTCATGATTTCGAGTTTGTGGTGCGGTTGAGGCAGGTTTTTCTGTAATCCCGTGGTTGATAGAGCTATGCCTTCCGCAGTGGCGGTGGTGTTTTATGGGTGCACGGTGCCTGACCCAGTTCAGTACTGCTACAATGCTCCATTTTCCGGGGACCTCTGGATATGGATGTGAGACTGAAACTACGGAACGCGCTGTGTGCAATGCTTATTTTGCTGGCTGCGGGCGTCTCTCATGCAGAGGTGGTGCGGGACCTTTATTCGGCGAAGGTGCCGGTTGCCAGTCAGAGTTCCAAAGTACTGTCTGCGGCTGCCCGTGAAGCGTTGGCTGAAGTGCTGGTGAAAGTATCCGGTTCTGATGGCTTGCTGAAAAACCCGGTGATTGGGGCCGCCCTTGCGAAACCTCGAAGCAACGTACTGCAATACGCCTACATAAGGAGTGAAGCACCCGGTGGTGGACTCAAGGTGCAATTTGAGTTTGACCCGACCTACATTACAGACCTGCTGATGAAAGCAGGCGCTCCGCTGTGGACCGCAAATAGACCGTTGGTTCTGGCCTGGGTGGTTGTTGATGGTGCGCAGGGCCGATATTTCGTCAACCATGAGACTGAGCCGGAGCAGGCGCAACAGTTGGTGGATGCATTTTCGCGTCGGGGAGTCCCGTTACAGCTTCCGTTGTTTGACCTCAGGGATACGGCAGCGGTAAGTCTAGAGGATGCCTGGCGGCGCGATGGCATCGTTATTCAGTCGGCTTCTGCACGTTATCAGGTGCAGGACGTGATCGTCGG
Source organism: Haliea sp. (assembly GCA_002862985.1). GTDB lineage: Bacteria > Pseudomonadota > Gammaproteobacteria > Pseudomonadales > Halieaceae > Marimicrobium. Next base: position 6,171 of record PKCY01000149.1, on the reverse strand, counting down.
CCGGCTGGCAAGCTTGAGCGAGGGTAAATCTACCGGTGATTGGAGCTATTTTTACCGGGACGATCGAATTAACCGGTCTGTTACAGCGCCTGATTTTGGGGTTTTTGTGCGTGCCGGTGCGAATATTGTCGCTGATCAAATGGCAGCTCGCTATGCCATCGCGCCGAGCGGAGGTGATGGCACCGGCTTGCGTATGTCCGTTACCGGGGTGAGGAGCTACGCCGATTACGCGGCTATTGTCAGTTGGCTCGAAAGCCTTGAGTTGATTCAATCTGCCAATGTGGAGCAGGTTCAGGAAGACCGCATTGAGTTGCGTCTAATGGCACAAGCACAAGCAGCGCAGCTTGCCTCTATTATTGAACTTAACACTCGCTTACTTCCCGTACCCGCACCCGTACCCGTACCCGTATCCGCACCCGTATCCGTACCCGCACCCGTATCCGTACCTGTGCCGATTTCCGGGTCCGAAATGGTGGCGCAGTTGAGCTATCAGTGGCAGAACTAGACCCGCAGCAGGCCGGGGCGGCAAAAGGGTTCTCCCGGCAGCACCAGCTGCCGCTTGAGGTGAAGCTCCGCGATGATGCCACCCTGGACAATTTTCTCGCTTTGCCCCGGGTCGAGCCCCTATTACGTGCTTTGCGCGCCCAGTTGGAGTCAGACGGGGAGCCCATTATTTACCTCTATGGTCCCGCCGGATCTGGAAAGACCCATTTACTGCAGGCCAGTTGTCATCTGAGCGATGCGGGAACCCTTTACCTGCCGCTCAAAGAGTTAGCCCAGTACCCTGCTGAAGACGTGCTGCAGGGGGTCGAACAGCTTGATCGGGTGTGTATTGATGATCTCAATGTTGTGCTGGGCGATGCTCAGTGGGAACGGGCACTGTTCAATCTGTATAACAATGCCCGTCAGCGGGGTTGCCGCTTGGTGGTAGCTGGAGATGCGGCTCCGCGTGCACTGACGGTGGAACTAGATGATCTGCGCTCGCGCCTTTCCTGGGGTATTGTCTATCAGCTTGTTGATGCAGACGATGACGATAAGGCCACCCTATTACAATTCCGTGCAGCCCGCAGGGGCTTGTCCCTGCCTGCAGAGGTCGCTAACTTTATCGTTAGTCGCGCGCCCCGTGAAACGGAACATCTCCTGGAAGTGCTGGACAAACTGGATAACGCATCCCTATCCCAGAAGCGGGCTCTATCCATTCCGTTTGTAAAACAGACGTTAGGGTGGTGATGTAACGCTGGCGCCAAATTGCCATTCTGGTGAATGAGCGCCACGAACACAATACGACTGCTAGTCTTACCGCCTTAGGTCAATCTGTGTTACAACCGCTCAATCCAGCTGGAAGCTATCAGCATCCAACTGGCAGGGAAATTTCTCCCGATAGTGTTTTAGTGCAGCGCCATCCAGCACAACGCTAGCAGCGGCGTTGTCGTTCCGCACGTCTAACAGAAGCTCGCCATCGGCCGCAATCGCCAAACTGTCTCCACTGTACTGGAATCCTTTGGCATCAGCACCGATGCGATTTACCCCCACCACACATGCAAGATTTTCCATCGCCCTAGCCATAAGTAACTGGCGCCAGTGATGGCGGCGCTGTGCCGGCCAGTTGGCGACATATACCAGCAGATCGTAATCGTCCTGGTTGCGACTGAACACGGGGAAGCGCAGGTCGTAACATACCTGCAGGTTGATCCGCCAGTCGCGCCAGGGCACAACGACACGTGTCTGACCGGCCGTGTAGCGCTTGTCTTCGCCGGCCATACGGAACAGATGGCGTTTGTCATAGTGTTGTACTTCAGAGGGGGTGACAAACAACATGCGGTTGTAAACGCAGTCACCCTCGCGAACTGCGATGCTGCCAGTTACAGCACAATCGTGTTCTACCGCTAGTCGTAACAGCCATTGCTCGGTAGTGCCGCCCGGGTCCTCTGCATTTGCCAAGGCATTCATGGAAAAGCCCGTGGTGAACATTTCCGGTAACACGATGAGGTCGGTGGACTGATCAAGGCCGTCAATTGTGGCGCCGATTTGCCGTCGGTTGTCTTTGGGTTGCTCCCAGGCTAGTTCACATTGAATGAGCGTTACGTCTAAATTGCGCATAGGGTCTCGGCCGCACTGAGCAGCACATCATCATTTTTTGCGAAGCAAAAACGCAGGTAGTGTTGATCGGGCGACTCCTCATAAAAAACGGAGATAGGAATGGATGCGATGCCGTGCTGGTGTGTCCAGTCTTGAGCCAGCTGCGTGTCCCGCTCCTGTGTGATGGCGCTGTAATCAAGCAACTGAAAATAGGTTCCGACGCTGGGCCTGAATTTGAATCTGGAATCCTGTAGCGCATCGCAGAACAAATCTCGTTTAGCCTGGTAGAAATTTGACAGCGAGGCTGCGTAGTCGGGTTCCGTTTCCATAAAATCTGCCACCGCCATTTGCACCGGGGTTACCGCCACAAAACAGACAAACTGGTGCACTTTGCGCAACTCTGTTGTCAGCGCAGCGGGTGCAACACAATAGCCCGTTTTCCAGCCGGTAACGCTAAAGGTCTTTCCAAAGGAGAATAGCGCAAAGCTGCGCCGGCGCAATTCGCTAAATTGCAACACACTGTGATGTTGCGCACCATCAAATATGAGGTGTTCATACACCTCGTCACTAATAACCAGCAGGTCTTGCAATTCGGCAATATCCTGCAATTGCAGGAGGTCTTCCCTGGACAGTACTGCGCCGCTGGGGTTATGGGGCGAATTGATCATGATCAGACGAGTTCGAGGGGTAATCGCTGCGCTAACGCGTTCCCAATTAACGCTGAAGCTATGCGCGTTCAATGGAACATGTACTGCTTTGCCGCCGGCTAGCTCAATGGCCGGCGCATAGCTGTCGTAGCAGGGATCGAACACGATGACTTCATCGCCTGGGCGAATACAGGCGTTGACGGCGCAGAAAATTCCTTCGGTCGCTCCCGGTACCACCGTGATTTCACTGTCCGGATCGCAGTTAATACCCCGATGCCGCAGTATCTGGTTCGCTATCTGTTCTCTCAGATGGATTACCCCCGCCATGGGTGCATACTGGTTGTGTCCGGCGCGAACATGCCTGGTCATAGCTTCCAGTAGTGCCTCAGGGGCGTCGAAATCGGGAAAACCCTGGGACAAATTCAAGGCCTTGTGCTCGAGAGCCAGCGTCGACATACGGGTGAAAATGGTCGTTCCGATGTGAGGTAGTTTACTTTTGAACATCGCTGCCATCGACTGCGTCAAACACGGAACGTCCATGGTTCAGGTGCAGATAGGGGCGCAGGTAGTACACGGCGACGTAAAGCGGCCCGGTATCTATCATTGCTGCTGCTGCCTTGAACAGGTAGTTACTGCCGATGAGCGTCAGCAGTGTGTAAAAAGCCATATCGCCGCGTAACATCATCGCGCCAAACGTGACACTCACCACCATTACCGAATCAACCATCTGACTCATCAACGTGCTGAAATTATTACGTATCCACATGTGCTTGCCACGGGTGACGCGCTTCCAGAAATGGAACAGCTTTACGTCGACGTACTGGGCTGCTACATAGGCCATCATAGATGCGAACACCGCGCCAGTAGAAGTGGCGTAAATCAACTGATACAAGCCAACGCTTTGCTCGACGGTATCCCCGTTGGGGAGAGACACTGGGGCGGCCAGTTGCAGGATTTGCCAGGGAGGCATATTTTCAGGTGATACGGAAGGAACATAATCGCCCAGCATTAGTACGCCCAGGATAAAAAAGTTCAAACCAAGTCCCACGGAGACCAAAAAATTGGCCCGGGCCTTACCGTACAGTTCGCACACTAGGTCTGTGCATAAAAAAGTGATGGGGTAGGGAAGGACGCCGACTGCCAATGCCAGTGGACCGATTTGTATAAAGCGGGTTATACCGATGACATTGAGTAAGGTCATTGCACACAAAAAAAGCCCAGCCAGCACCAAAAACACTCGCTCTCGGCGTTCGATGATCACTGCATGGGGAATCATGCTTCAGCTCTCCTTCTGACCGAGGTTGGCGTGGAGTACCGCGCCGTTGATGACCGGGTTGTAATGGGCCCAACGGATAAGTTCGGCAATTTCTTCGGGCTCGATCAAACGATTGAAACTGTTCAAAGAAGCGACAGCAGCCTCGATTTCAGGATTGTTGCCAAGGTGAGTACGCAGCATCTCGGTATCAGTGAAGCCGGGGCAGATCATGGCGGTGTGGATGCCGCTACCCATCAGATCCTGACAAGTGGCGCGCATCATGCCTAACTGTGCGTGCTTGCTGATAACATAGCTGTAAGAGCCAGATACCGCCTTCTCGGCGAGTGTTGAACCGATATAGAGTACGCTGGAGTTTCTGGGTAGTAGTGGCAGCAGCCGCTGATTGAGGCTGTTGATAGCAATTACATTGGTCTCCATTACGTCGCGCAGGCTGTCGTTTTTGCAGGCGGTCGCACTGTCTTTGCGCATCTGGCTGGCATTGTGTATCAGGGCGACCTCCGAACTGCCTTGCAGCGCTGTTTCCAGGGTGTCACAAGCCCTGATAATAGTGTCTTCGCTTGCGAGGTCACAAGGTATGCTGGTCACTGCGTCAATAGAACACGTGCGTCGAGCAAGGTTAAACACCTCGAAGCCTTCATTGAGAAAGGCCTGGGCCGAGGCAGTGCCGATGCCCACGCTGGCGCCGGTGATGATGGCTACTTTCATTCTTACTGTCCCTGGAAACCGACTGTGTGAGATTTATCCCGTCCTGGCGGGTATTAATCCACGAGGCTCCGTGATTTCTGCGGTGACGTCAAGGCGTCGCTCCGTTAAACTGTCGATATGGAGCAATTGACGACATTGTATATTGATAAGGAAAGCCACAAGTTTTCCTCGGCTCACTACACGATCTTCTCCGCTAGCGAGCGCGAGCGCCTGCACGGCCATAACTACTCGGTGTCGGCAAAAATCGTTGCGCCGATGGGCGACAATGGCTTCTCTGCAGACTACAACGTCTACAAAACGCGCATCGCAACGCTGTGCGATAAGCTGGATGAATTTACGCTACTTGCCGGCGACTCTCCGTATCAGAAAATTAGCGAGGAAGGTGACTGCTATCGCGTCCAGTATGCAGAGCAGGAAATGCTGTTTTTACAGAGCGATACGCTGGTATTGCCCATTCGCAATGCCACGGTGGAAGAATTCTCGCAGTACCTGCTGCAACATCTGCTGGCTGACAGCGTCGGCGATGATTTGCGCGAGGTGGAGTTGTGTGTCGCCTCGGGGCCAGGACAAAAAGGCTGTGCCAGTTGGGTCAAAAAGTAGATTTGTAGGCAGCTGCTTCCCAAATGTGTACATGGGATGGTTCGAGGGCGGCTGGGCAATCTCGCAGCTGTGCTTGTTCTGGATGCGCCTATCGTCGGAGCTGCTCTGGCCGGCGTGGTGCACAACTGGTTGGATAGAGAGGATTAGACACTAATACCACTGTGTCGCAGCAGCGGTTCTGCCTGTGGTTCGCGGCCACGGAAGGCGACGAACAATTCCATCGGCTCTTTTGAACTACCGGCTTCCAGGATATTTTTCCTGAAGTCTGCGCCGGTTTCCGGGTTGAAGATCCCTTCTTCCTCAAACCGGGAAAAGGCATCTGCCGACAGCACTTCTGCCCACTTGTAACTGTAATATCCGGCTGCATAGCCGCCGGCGAAGATGTGGGAGAATGAATTCTGAAAGCGGTTAAACTCAGGTGGAGTTGTCACCGCTACCTGCTGGCGTACCTCTTCCAGTAATTCCTGCGCGGAATTGAAATTGCCACTATCCCATTCCCGGTGGAGTCGAAAGTCGAACAGTGCAAATTCCAGTTGCCGCATTATTGCCATACCAGACTGGAAATTTCGCGCAGCCAGCAGTTTGTCCAGTAGTTCCTCGGGTAGGGGTTCACTGGTCTCAAAGTGTCCGGAAATAAAGGACAGTGCTTCCCGCTCCCAACACCAATTTTCGAGAAACTGGCTGGGCAGTTCTACGGCATCCCAGGCAACACCGTTGATGCCCGAAACCGCGGCCACGGTCTGGCGCGTTAGCATATGATGCAGACCGTGTCCGAACTCGTGGAACAGTGTGGTGAGTTCTGTATGGGTGAGCAGGGCGGGGTTATCAGCCACCGGGGGTGTGAAATTGCAGACCAGGTAGGCC
>PKCY01000011.1 GCA_002862985.1 Haliea sp. | reverse complement strand
CCTTGCACCACTTGCTGGGTTCAGTGTCGATACGGCCTCTACAATTTACTGGCCATTCAATCGCGGTAAGGCCTTTACTCACGCGGCATGCTTGATCCACCTGCTCTAGTTCCGGTGATAAACGCGCTTTGAACCTCGCCTCGAAATCCTGATCGAGCAAGTCGAAATCTCCCAGCCCCGTTAACGTGATGCCAGTGAGTTGGGCGCGCAGGGGATTCAGGCTTACCTTGCCGTCCGCGAGCTGAATATCAGCAGTGAAAGTGTCGAAATGCGTGTTTTGACTGAAGGTGGCCTCAAGCGGTTCCTTATTAGTGAGAGCCACTATACGACACAGTAATTTTTCGACACTTGTTCCCCTTAGTACTATATCTTCTGTTGTCAGCTTTATGGGTCCTTGCAATGCGGTTGTAAGTTCATCCGTAGTGCGACCCCGGCTGTCCAGTTGCCAACTCAATGTGGCGGTGCCGCCCAGTACCGGTTTTGAATCCGTGGCGGCGAGCGCGGTGCTGAGATCAAGTTGGGTGAGGCTGCCCTGGGTGGTAAGCGTTGCGGTGTTATGTTTGCCGTTGAAGGTGGCAGTAGCCTGCAGCTTACCCTTGTGCAAGACCCCGGTGATATCCGTAATCTGAACTACGCCGTCGATCACGCGCAGATTCGCCTGCAGGTCTTTTACTGTGTGCGCGTCGAAGCGGGCCTGTTCAATATTCAGTTTAGTGCGTGCATCAATGGTGCGCAGTGTATCCAGTGGTAGTGCCTCCTCGTGACCTGCTGTGTCCCGCTCCTTATTATTAAGCGCCTGTGGTCCAGCCAATAACAGCAGGGCCGGATCCAACAGATTCAGGTGCATGACACTGTCGATCGACGGGCTCTCCAGACCGGCATAACGCACTGTTCCTTTGCCGTGCATGTCGCCGGAATTTAGTGCCAGCTGTAGTTCTGCGGTTTGGCGTTCAAGGTCGATCACGCCACTGGTGAGAAGCTCGAGCGGGTCAGCACTCGCGCCGGTTAGCGCCAGCGTCAATTCTTCCAGGGTCACTTTATGTTGTGCCTGGTCGAGACGAATGTCTCCGTTTAGGCTCAGCTCTAGGGGTTGGTCTCCCACCAGGAGCACCGTCGCTTGTACCGGTATAGCGCCGCCGTCCAAATTTAGGCTCCGAGCGTGAAGACGCACAATTTCTAGGCGGTTGGGAGCGTCAGCTGTAGGGTCGATAAAATCCAGTTGAGCATCGTTTATAGTCAGGCGATTCACGCGCAAGGCCGCAGGTACCATGAGCGCCGCGCCGATAGTTTCCCGGGATTTAGCCAGACTGCTGCGGCGCTTCGCATAAAATGCGTCCAGTTCTTCATTGCTAAGCGCGGTGGTTTCGACCCTGTTCTCTTGAGCGCCGTCCTCTATGCGTGCTCTGATTCGGTTCAGCACAATGGAATCGACTTCAATGTTGCCGCTAATCAGCGGCAGTAACCGAACGCCAATTTGCAGCAAGCCCGCCCGCAGGTTGGGCTGTTGTTTCTGCGGCAGTGTGATCGCCGCGTCTGCAAGGGATATCTCCAGCGTGGGTAACAAAGAAAATTGGACGTCGCCATCCACAGTCAGTGTGGCGCCGGTTTGGTCTTTTAGGGCCGTCGCCGCTATTTCAAGCAGCTTGTTTTCGTCCACTACGAGTGGCACAAGCAAGGCGGCCGCCACGATCAATAAAAGTAACAGGGCGAGCGTCGTCAGCAGTATACGGGGCATGAATATTCCTCATTGTGCCGGTTTGCCAAAGTGGGTTCCTCGCACCAATGATAGGTTAGTAACGCCGTGTGTTGCTCATTTAATTCATCGCATAGGATCGGGACCAGAATCGTTCCCCAGTGCTGGTGGGAGCGCAGCGGGGCGAGAGTTCGTAGTAAGCCCAATCTGTGATATGTTTTGACCCATACAGTGCCATATTGTTAGTAAAAGACGGTAACAATGAGCGTGGAGACCCGCAATGACGTTACGCATAAGGCGACGTGAAAGACTGCATCTGGATGGCCGCATTCACCCGGACTTTCAGGGCGTGGAAGCTACGTTGCGCGATCAGTTGCGCAACTACCCGGGCGGCGCCGCGGTCTGTGTTTATCATCGCGGCGATTGCGTGGTGGATTTGTGGGGGGGTTACAGGGATGAAGAAGGTACCCTCTGGACGTCTGACACGATGGCGCCGAGCTTTTCCACCACCAAGGGTGTGGCCTCCACTCTTTTACATATCTATGCGGATCGAGGGCTAATTGATTACGATGCTCCGGTGGCCCAGTACTGGCCTGAGTTCGGGCAGGCCGGCAAAGCCGAGATTACCGTCAGGCAGGTACTGTCTCATCAATCCGGGCTCTACCATATCCGCCAGATGGTTGATCATGTGGATCGCCTGCTCGACTGGAAGTACATGATTCGGGCGATCGAGCGAGCGACTCCAGCCCACCCGCCTGGAACACGCACGGGGTATCACGGTTTGACCTTTGGATTCCTGATCGGGGAGATCATACAACGGGTGACGGGCAGAAAGTTCTCCGATCTGGTGCAAAAGGAAATTGCTAAACCCCTGAAGTTAGATGGTCTTTTTATTGGAGCGCCAAAGCGTGAAATCACGCGCGCGGCAAAATTGATTTTCCCCGATTCAACAAGGCGTTTGAGTCGGAGCTCACTGGGCAGCAAACTGGAAGTCGGTGCCAACCGACTCAGCTGGATGTTGCAACGTCTGGGTCTGGATTCTGATTTGAGCAGTATTTTTGATGCCCTCGCACCGCGGGGGATCAGCGACTTCGATTTTGGTTCGCCGGAATCTCTGCGCGTCGCCATTCCTGCTGCCAACGGCTTATTTACTGCCCGTTCGCTGGCTAAAATGTATGCACTTTTAGCCAATGGTGGCGAATTTGAAGGCGTGCGCCTGCTGTCGGAAGAAACCTTGGAGGAGGCGACGACCCTGCAACAACCGACTGGCAAGTTGTCTGTGATTCCCTTTGATATGCGCTGGCGACTGGGCTATCACGCTGTGGCGACGACTCGGGGTTTTCCACGTCGGGGCTTCGGCCACTTCGGTTTCGGCGGTTCCGGTGCCTGGGCGGATTCGGAGCGAGGCCTGTCAGTGGCTCTTATCGTCAACAGTGGCCTGGGTTCCCCTTTTGGCGACCTGCGTACGGCACGTATCGGTGGTACCGCCCTTGCCTGCGCCAATGCCCGCTCCAAACCAGCGGGTTTGCTGAAGGAGCCCCGGGTGCTGGCGGCGGGTTAATTCACAAGGTAGCGCAGTGAGGCGCCGGCGGGCTCATTCCTGCACAAAAATGCAACTGTTCCGGACATTGAGGTGACCGTATACTGACGTTTTATAGCAGCAGTGACACGATGACAAGCATCTCCTACCTCAATGCGAGCGTACTGGACGCGATTGACCCCGCGAATTTTCAGGCGCAGGCGCCCTTTCCCTGGACTAATCCCCAGTACTTTATTCGGCAGGCATGCTATCCCGAACTGTTGGGCAACCTGCCGGATCTGTCACGCTTTAATGCGTTTTTTGGCAAACAGCGCAAACACGGTCAGCGCAGTCACGATCGCTATATATTGGACTACGAACGCGGCATGGAGCTGCCTCATCCGTGGACTGAATTTGTTGAGGAATTGTGTGGGGATGACTACCGACGATTTATCTGCCGATTGTTGAATGTGTCCCATGTACGGCTTCGTTTCCACTGGCACTTCACGCCCAATGGTGGAGAGGTATCACCCCATTGTGATTCAAAGGGGAAACTTGGATCGCAAATTTTTTACCTCAATACTGAAGACGATTGGGATTGGAGCTGGGGGGGTGAGACGGTTATTCTCGACGATAATGGTCAAATCGCGTCAGACAGCGCACCCGCATTCGAGGATTTTGCTGAGGCATACCCTGCACAGACTAAAGATAATCGCAGTATTCTGTTTGGTCGTCGGGGTAACTCCTGGCATGGCGTGCGAAGGATCGATTGCCCGGAAAATTATTACCGCAAAGTTTTCATTGTGGTATTTGAGGAGTATCGCCCCTTGAAAATGGTCTGGAAGAAAGCTCGACGGTTGGTTACTGGTGCGAAGCTGGTAACTGAGAAAGAGCGTCTGATGTACTGATAAGCCAGTTTAGCGCCGAGTGAGCGCAGTAGCGGCAAGCTCAGCATAGAATTCAGCGTAGTGATCCAGGCTGCGTTGCTGATCAATATTTGCAACCACATAGTCTTGCCCGCGCTTACCCAACAGGCGCCTCAATTCGTCACTGGCTAATAATTCTGCAAGCGCCGTGGCGATGGCGCCCTGATTACGGTCAACCAAGTGGTAGTGCTCACCCGCCCGTCCAATACCAGCAGAAATCCCCAGGTAGGGTGTCACCAGGCAGGGCAGGCCTGTGGCCATTGCCTCAAAAACAGAATTGGGTGTGCCCTCGCGACTTGATGCCAGGATGAACAGGTCGGCAGCGCGCAAATAGTTGTCGACATCGTCAACGATACCGGTGAAATGGACCTGTTCCGGAGCGGCGGAGCTGGACACCAGCTGCGCTATGTCTTCACCGAATGCTTTCAGCTTCAGATCGTGTGTGTCTGCCCTTGGTCCGACGAACAACACATGCGTGTTGGGAAAGCGTGGAAGGATTTGGCGCCAAGCCTGGAGTACTTTGTCCGGCCCTTTCCGCGGCATGATCGCGCCCACTACCGCAATCACCTTGTGGTCAGCGGGTATACCAAACCGATCGCGCAGAGATTCCCTTGCGGTCAGTTCCTGTTCTGAGACTACCGGGCGGAAGCGTTGCAGATTGACGCCGTTGGGTATGTACTCAATGCGGCTGGTGACGCCAAGTTCACGCAAAAATTCCTCTATCGCTTCACTATTTGTGACCAGGGCGTCGAGCGCGTTAAACACGGCTCGATAGCCTCGGCGGCGAAAAATTCGCTTGAGGGGTTTTTGTTGCCAAGTCGGGAACTGAGAAACAGAGTACACCGTAGAGATGCCGCTGCTCTTCAGCTGACGTAACCATGGCAGTGCTTGGGGTCGCATATTGGTGAGTAGTTGGGCGATCGTGGGGCCTGGTGCCTGCCGCCCGCAAACGTCAACGAGTGCATCGTAATAAATCCGGGTGCGAACTCGACCCTTGTTGTCCGGAAGGCGGATACGTTCCAGTGGGGCGCCGTCAAGCACTGTCTTTGGGAGCCAGGTGCCCGGCGCAGGTCCATACCAGTCAGCTTCAGTATCTGATTCACTGCGCTCCTCTATCTGCGGCGTGCCTGTCATGATGCGGACATCCAGATCGCGTGCCAGAAGACCAGGGATGTAACTGCGATAACGACTTTGTGCACCGCCATAGGTGGGGTAAAAGTGGGGTGACGTTAGCCAGAGTCTCGTGCGGGCGCGATGAGTGGACGAGATAGAAGGCTCTCCTTGACACTTAATACTAAAATGAAATCGCAGTCCCAAGTGTGCGGCGACCACGGGACTGTATCGTGGCTTTCATGGCTTCACTTTATTGCTTGGACACGCTAGAACAGGGTGTAGATGAACGGCGCGACGGCCGATCCCTGAGTGAGCACTATCAGCGCGCCCAGCAATAGCATGACAGCGAATATTGGCGCTAGCCAGAATTTCTTTCTGACACGCATGAATCCCCATAAATCTTTTATTAAATCGAACATTAGTACGGGTGCTCCACATTTTTCCTAGCATCAGGCTCGCATTCTATACGGTAACTGACGATGTCCCCATCGAGTTTGCGGCGCATCGGGTCATTGCCAAATAAGCGCATTACCAGTCCGAACGGGACAAACATACCATAGAATAGAATGCCCAGGATCAGTCTTGTGTTGATCCAGTTCATTACGTTTCCAAACCGCATCCAACCGGTATAGACCGGCTTCAAAGCTGTCGGGGCCAGCAGTGCCCAAGCGCTCAGCACCCCTGCGCCAATCCAGGGCCACGTTGGGAGGTTCAGTGAGAATAACCAGGGAATCGCGAGGCCGAATAGCACGACAACAATCGCGCTGGTGACCAGGCCGAACTTGCGGTATCCCGCTTTATCGAGTGCTTCTATTGTTTGACTCATCGTTAGTCCAGGGCGTATTGGTTGCGCCAGTCGTCGGTCTCGTGCCACTCGGGCTGATCGTCTTTTGACAAAAGGAAGTTCTCCAACACCAGGTAGTCCATTTCAGTGCGCATGAAGCAGCGGTAAGCATCTTCGGGCGAGCATACAATGGGTTCGCCGCGAACGTTGAAGGAAGTGTTTACTAGCACGGGACAGCCAGTAGCGTCCTCAAATTCGTCGAGCAGTTTGTGGAAGCGTGGATTGGTCTCCTGGTGCACCGTTTGTATCCGTGCAGAGTAATCGACGTGGGTGATGCTGGGAAGCTCTGAGCGGGGAATGTTGAGTTTCTCAATGCCAAACAGTTGTTGTTGCTCGCTGGTCATGGTTCGACACTTTTCTTTTTTTACCGGTGCCACGAGCAGCATGTAGGGGCTGCGGCGGTCGATCTCGAACCACTCGGAGACGCGCTCTGCTTTCACCGCGGGTGCAAAGGGCCTAAATGACTCCCGGTATTTAATCTTCAGATTCATTATCGATTGCATTTTCTGGCTTCTGGGGTCGCCGATGATACTGCGTCCGCCCAGTGAACGCGGACCGAATTCCATGCGACCCTGAAACCAGCCGAGTACATTCTCATGGCTGAGAAGCTCAGCCAGGCGGGGCATTAGTGCCGAATCACTCAGCTCTTCGTAGTGAGCCCCAGTTTCATCGAGGTAGGCCTTGATGTCGCCTGCCTGGGCTCGCGGGCCCAGGTAGGCGCCGTTCATGTCGTCACCGGCTGAGGCCGTGCGTGAGTTTTCCAGGTATTCATACCAGACCGATAGCGCCGCTCCCAGAGCGCCGCCAGCGTCGCCGGCAGCCGGTTGAATCCAGATATCTTTGAACGGCCCTTCGCGTAAAATCCGGCCGTTGGATACACAGTTAAGTGCCACGCCTCCGGCCAGGCAGAGATAGTCGGCGCCCAGCTCCTTGTGAACATTGCGTGCGATCTTTAGTACGACCTCTTCGGTAACCACCTGTATCGAGCGCGCGAGGTCCATTTCACGCTGGCTAATCTCAGACTCAGGTTCTCTTGGCGGACCACCAAACAGTTTGTCAAATTTGGTATTGGTCATGGTTAGACCGGT
>PKCY01000249.1 GCA_002862985.1 Haliea sp. | reverse complement strand
ACGCTGATTTCATCACTGATGCCAATCAATACAAACTGGCTCCAGCGGAATAGGCGGAATAAACGTAATAATGTAAACGATTGATATATATGCATATAAATTGAAAAGATTTCTCTTCGCGCATGGTCTTTGCCCCCTGCAGTCCGCCTGATACGATATCTTTTCCTCCTCTATGATGAGTAAGTCTATGAATCGACTCTTACACAAAGCGCTGGTGGTTTGCCTGCTGGGTTCCTTTACTAATGTCTCAGTTTCCCAGCAAGACACAGCACCCGTCTTGGCCGACATTGTTATTAGCTCCGGCGTTGAAGGCGGCGGTTATTGGGGCGCGGGTAGTCGCCTGCAGGCAGTGGCCAACGGCATGGGCCTGACGTTAAAAAACCAAGCGAGTATTGGTTCGCTCGCTAACCTGAGGGAACTTATGAAGGAAGGCAGCCCGGTCAGCCTCGCTTTTGTGCAGCAGGATGCCTTGCAGTATTACCTCGACAGCAAGCCCGGCGCAGTTCAGGCAATTGAAACACTGGAAAATATCGGTCGAGAATGTGTTTTCATCATTGCCGACAGTAAAGGCGATATCGAGACCGTTGAAGACATGCAAAAAGCGAGTCGGATGCAATTGGGTATTAAGAGCCCGAACAGCGGCATTAGGGTGACATTTGACTACATGGCCAGCCTAGCCCCGGGGCTTGGGGATATCACCGTGAATTATGGTAATGCCGTCGATATGATGAACGGATTTGCGCATCCACTGACTAATATCAAACGCGCCGTAATGGTTGTTCACGCGCCCGATGCGCATTCACCGGAAATCGATATGGTTATTGCCAACCCGGATCGATTTCGCTTTGTGGAGATCAGGGATGAGCGCTTTACTCGGAAAATCGCCAGCGGAGAAGCCATTTACCACAGTATGAAAGTAGCGCCCGGCGCAATTGAAGGTGCAGGCTCAGTGCAGACGATTTGTGTGCAGGGACTATTGGTGGCCAATAAAAACAAGTTGGCTGCACAGCAGCGTGAGAAAGTAATTGCGCTTATAGACAATCACTGGTCACAGGTGCGTCCGGATACCGAGTAACAACGGATAGGTTAACTGATCAGGGTTGAAGTGACCATTGACTGTTTGTTAGCGCGAGGCTACGTCGTTGATGTGGAGATATGCAAAGAGCCATGTCTCCAATGCGCATAGCGAGCTATTCGTTTATTACGCAGTGCGGTGTTATTTTTTCGGAGCCGCTGAGTAGTAAGTTCGCTTTCGGCGAGCGGGACTTCTAGTTCACCTCAACCACCATCGCCATCACCTGCTCAAAGGCCAGGTCTGCAATCGCAGCCATTTCTTCATCGGTGCGATCCTGGATGGGATGCTGTACAAACACCTTCATTGCGGCAAAGCCCAGAGCTTTCGCCTGCGCCAGATCGGCTTCCCGAAATTCTTCGGACAGGATGTAGCCGCCCGGTATACCGCGGCTTTCCAGATCCATGATGTCATGCAAACTGCACGACGTGCAGGAGCCTCAGTCGGCTAGCGCTTCAATTACCGCGTGGCACTCCAGGGCGATTTGCTGTTTGACCGCAACCGGGGCAACTCTGGTCATTGTGGGTTTCTTGTAGCGTTTTGTTTTGACACCGAGTGAGTTGAAAAGCTCTTCGAGGCGGTCCAGAAGTACATTTCCACGCGGTTTGTTGATATCCAGTAAGCCAAGGGTTTTACCCTCGAGGCTGCTCAAACGTGGCAGTAGCGGCTTTACAGTAGGACTCAGTTCTGCTGTTGGATCCAGGAACACTTCTGTCATAACGCGATCTCCTTGCTTACAGGTGAACTGCCAAATTCTCCGCTGGCCAGCCAGCCACCAACAATGGCGGAGAATAGGCCTGCAGTGCCACCGGCGCGCACAATATTAAGGCCACCGGGTTTGAATTTTGACAGTTCCATATCTTTCAGGAATTCCGGCATACCCTCGGCAATTCCGTCGACACCATTTACCAATTCACTGCCATCACGAGTGGTCAGTTCTGTCAGTGTATCCAGTACCCGCTGTTTACTCCAGTTGGCGTTTGCAAAGATTCTTTGGTGTTCGGGCGAAAGAATGATAAAGGCATCACTTAGCATAGCGAACTTGCGGTGACCTACGGAGAGTAGGCTCGCCGCCAGTGAGCGGCACAAGGATTCCGGGTCTCGCGATTTCTGATCGGCGATACCCTGCACACCGTCGGCGGCAAATAATGTAACTGTTGACTGCCCGCTGCTGAAGCCGCGCTGCACCGCCAGCGACTCCCAGCATGAGTGATCTTCATCTTCAGCAAAACAAAAAGTGTATTTGCCCGGGTTGCCCAGGGTAGAACGGTCCACACCACCTGGCTTACCACCGCCTACGTTGCGTATAACAAGCTGCAACGCCCTCCCGATAGTGGCGTTGGCACGATTGCCCTGCCCGAGCGCGTTGGCGCCGCTGTTCATGCCGATGGCTTTGGCAATAGGGCCGTTGACGACCACCATCGGCCCTGAAAACCAGGTAGTAGCCAAAAGGCCATGCATACAAAATTCATCGATGAGGCAGCCTTCGACTGCGGCGATCACCACCGGCAGATACTCGGGTTTGCAACCAGCCATAACGGCGTTAATGGCCACCTTTTCCACGGTACAGGGTTGGAGGTCCGGTGGCACCGAACCCAGTACCTCAGCAGGGTCGCGGTTGGTCCCTGCCAGCATACGCACAACACGAATTTCGGTAGGAGGGACAACAGGCAAGCCATCACTCCAGCCACGTTCGAAGCAGGATTCCATCGGGTCTTCCAGTTCACCGATGTCTATGCGCCGGGACTGCAGCGCGATATCGCCGTATTTGAGCGCCAGCTTTTCAGGCATGCCCGGTGCGACACTCATCGAGCCGCAGCCGGGCCGAAAGTCGGGAAGACTCGCGCCCAAACTCGGAACGTCGAACAACCGCAGCCATTCTGCGCGGTCCCATCCGACAGTGCGCTCAGACTCGGCGTCGTTATCCATGCGAATCACCGTCGGTACAGTTTCTATATTGAGCTGCCAGGACTGTTGCAGGTCGCGGTCATCGCCAACATTGTCCGCTGAAGTGGGGAAGCCCGGATCATCCTGGCTCCAAACATGTATCGACTGGCCGGTTGCCTGTAACTCGGCAATAACGGGCGCCACCAGCATGCAGGTAGGGCAGTCCTTTTTAACGACGACGATGAAATCTGGCTCTGATGTGCTCATGGTTTCCAGTATAGAGTATTGTCATATTCAGGTGTTGAGTATTGGTTCAGCCATCTGGTATAAGCTTATCACTCCCTTCGCCAGATTCCGTTCGCCCGGCTTTTTGGACAGCGCCTTCCATCTCCGTCAGCATGCTGACATAGGTTTCAGTCATTATGTCGATCATTATTTGTGGCTCCAGGTCGCCGACGACACCACTAAATTGACCCTGCCATAGCGCTATCGTAGAGGCGTGACTGGCAGATCGTAGGCTCGCCTCCACGGTATAGTCTTGCATAATATTGATTTCGTTTTCCAATACCGTGTAAACAAGGCGGTGTTGCAGCGGGTCTAATTCCAGAAGCCGCTCCTCAATAGCGGTTGGGATACCGGGCATGGTGATGCGCCTGATTTCGCCGATGCCGCTGCCAAGCTTTTCGATTTTCTCTGCGGGCGAATACCAGGACAGGTTGGAGAAGTCCGAAACTAGAGCCCAGAGTTTTTCGATCGGGACTTTGAGTTCACGCTCAACCTTTATAATGTGCATGGATTGATTCTCTGTTTTACGGGTTTTCACAGTATGACACAGCAAAATAGGGAGGTACTATACGACTAAAATCTACAGAGAAACCTGGGCAACCTGCAGTAGTTGAAAAAAATGCCCGAGAAATGGAATTGCGATAGAGACCGGCCTTAAGGGAGGCGCAAGTTATGTCCCATGAAATGGAATTGAAGGCAAAAGCCGCGGAAATTCTGCGTGACGCAATATGGCCCTGCGAGGAGTGTGGCGGCGATATGCCCCTTGAGTATGAAGAGGATGATAGCGATGAAGTGGGGTATCAGATTGTCGGTGCGAGCTGTGACGGGTGTGGTATGCGTTACGATAGTACTATCAACAATGCGTACGGCGAAAAGCTTGATACCTGTTCCACCAGAGAGCTGTTAGGGCTGTAACCCCGATTGCTTCCCTGGCGCCAGTGTGGCTGAACCGCAGCAAGAAAATCCTTGGCTTTGACTCACAACAAGTGGACCTCGTAGCAGCGCGAACAGTGATATTCTCTTAACATCTAAGTATTAATGGGCTTCGATCATGGCAGATTCACTGCAGGACCAATTACTCAAGTCGGGCTTGGCCGATGCCGACAAGGCCAAGAGATTGGCCAAAGAAAAGCGCAAGGCAGCCAAACTGGCCCGAGGCACTGGCAGGGACTTAATTGATGAGAATAAGGAGGCGGCCAGGCAAGTGTTGGCGAAAAAAGTCCAGCGCGACAGGGAGTTAAATCAGGCCCTGAACAGCAAAGCGCAGCGCAAGGCGATTAACGCACAGATTAAGCAACTGATAGAGAACCACAAGTTAGAAAGTGGGCAGGGTGAGATAGGTTTTAATTTCTCTGATGGTAAGAAAGTGAAAAAGCTGTACGTCACCTCATTGGAACAGAAGCAGCTATCGGCCGGTGTTCTGTCTATCGTTAAGCAAGGCGATGAATACAAAATGGTGCCCCGGAAAGTGGCTGACAAAATTTCTGAACGAGACCCGGATCGTGTTATTGCCAGTGAGACGAATCCGAATGTTGCACTGACGCAGGAAGAGCAGGACTGGTACAAGGATTATGAAGTACCGGACGATCTGAATTGGTAATTTAGTTGTCGGTCTGTGATCAGAGCACACTCGTCGAACCATGTTCGGCGATTATCTCGGCATTAATGGCCGCCTGCTCCGCGTCGGCATCTACCTCGGCGCAATGACCCTGATCCCACGTCTCGTATGTTGCGTAGTCGGGCTCACCTACCTTGGTCAGCGTGTCCCACACAAGCAGGCAAATTTCTTTGTCATTTACTCGCTCCGAACGTTTGACCTCTGCGAGTAAGCTTGTCATCGTCGCGGTGTCTTGGGATATGCGCAGTGCATCGCCAACATCCAGATGTGCGAAGTTGCGGTCAGCCGCAGAGAAGGCGGGCCAGTCTATCGGTATTTCAGGTTTACCGGTTCTGGCGAATTCGGCCCACGCGGACATCATCAATTCACGCATTTGCTCTCGAGACTCGCTTTCGGGATAGACATAACTTGATATCGGGCCGTAGGTATATGATCCTGTTACGAAGGCGATATCAATCCCGTGTGCGGCGCCAATAAGTTTGGGAAAGTCTGCAAAAAAAGACTCCTCTTGATCATCCCAGTCGAAGCTATATGCGTACAGATCTGAGTAACCGGCGGACTCCATGGCTGCAAGCGGTTCATCGACCCCACGTAGTTTCCAGGCTTCGGAGCGTATGCGTGTCCAAAATGCGTAAAGATCTGGATCCTTGATTCGCAGGCGTGGGGGGAAAAAACGGGTGAATGGGTAGTTAGCGTCAACAAAATAACGATGCCTACTAAGCCATAACGTAACCTCGTCCCGGTTGGCACCTGCTATTACCGGCACACGCTTGGCGGCGCTTTCATCTGCCAGCGCGGCCAGCATGCCGCCCTCGGGGATGACGATTCCATCAGCAGTTGTCAAGGGGATATCACCTGCTATATCTAGCTCCAGGTACTGCTCCATCAACTGTTTACCGGAGACCTGATAGATTGATTCGGGCGTGACTTCTCCAAGCTCGCCGGCATCGTTCATGGATGCAAATAACTGTGTGCTGGAGCGGCGCATTTTCGGATAGGCGTTGTCGGCATTGATGGCCTCTTCGACGGAGGCTGTTTCCAGATAACCCGACTGCGATATGGCTTTGTGAAACAGTCCTTTGCTCAAGGGGCTGGCCAGTAGCGCGAACACATTGTGGCCGCCCGCCGACTCACCAAAGATTGTAATGTTCTCCGCGTCGCCGCCGAAGGCACCGATATTTTGTTGCACCCACTTCAGGGCTTGAATGATATCGAGCGTACCGAAGTTTGAACTGCGATCCAGTCCTTCGGCTTGCCCCTGCACCATTGGGTGACTAAACCAGCCGAACGGTCCCAGGCGGTAATTGATCGTAACAACAATGACGTGTTGCGACTTCACCAGGGAAGAGAAATCATAGTAACCCTTGTAGCCAGAGGTATTGCCGCCACCGTGAATCCAGAACATCACTGGCAGGCGATCGGCTTTAGTAATCTCGGAGGGGGCCTTAATATCCAAATACAGGCAGTCTTCCGATCCGACCACGCCTTCACCGGGGAGACCACCCACGTCACTGGCAATTTGCAGGCAGGCGATATTATCGCTCATACTGATCTGGCTTAGGGGTGCCGCCATTGGCCGTGGCGCGCGCCAACGTAATTCGCCAACGGGGGCTTGCGCATAGGGAATGTCTCGCCAGGATGCGACTGCTGCATCCACTTGCGCGATTACTGGCCCGGAAGACGTTTCCACTTGCAGGGGCTGAGACGAGGTGGTGGAATCACCACTGGCAGAACACGCCACGATCAGTAGCAGTAAAATTGCGGTAGAAATGCGCTTCATTATTATCTCCTGAGCCACCAACGGTCGTCACAAAGCTTGACGAAGTATAGGGTTAATACTGCAGTAACTCTAGCGATACATTGGCCTAGGACGCTGTAAATTCAAGTTCAGGTCGCGACCAAAGTGCATTCCTACACGATGTTAAAATCTCGTCAGTACGATCAGGACTGGACCTAACGGATGGAAAACCGAGAATGCCTTTGTCGGGTGGCATTACCCGATTTGGAGACGACTGCGCAGGGGCTACTCTTTATGTGTTACAGCATCAAGTGAAAGCGCAATCTACAGACTAGCCTTCAGTTGTTAGTTGTTAGTTGTTCTCCGTGCTATATTCATGCATGACATTTTTTAAAAATGCGCTATTTATAGTGAGCGAATATGAAAAAAATTGTGCTTTGTGTGTGTGTAATTGGTCTTTTGAACACCGCATCGGCTGGTGCCTGTGATGTCATCGACAAACGAAAAACTCGCGTTGGCGTTAGTGAGGGTATTGCCGGTAAATGCTCTAACAACACACTACCCATTCAATGCGCTAGTGACGGAAAAGAATCTACCCGTTTGACCTGCAATGGCCCCGAAGGGAGCTACAG
>PKCY01000086.1 GCA_002862985.1 Haliea sp. | reverse complement strand
TTGTTGAACTTGGCGTAGAAGTCCAGCCAGAAAGTGCTGGGCCGGGACACCATTTCGTCCATATACCCATGGGCCTCTGCCTGAAGCTCTTTTTTTGTGACGCCCGTGTCGGATGCGAGTTTGTCCAATGCCAAATTGTAACCGCTACTAGTCATCAGGTTCGCCGCAACGTGGCGTGGCACCTTGTAGCGACCGCCTTGCAGCCGGCGCTCGGCGAGGTCCAGTACTACCACGGCCTGACGCGCGACGAAGTCGGAAAATTCACGCTGTGTATCTGTGCTTTCGGTCGTGTGATGTTCTTCAAAGCGTGCGCGCAGATTGGCCACCGAGTCTGGTTTTCCGTCTAGCAGGTGCATTCTCTGGGGTGATTTTTTTACGATGGAACGCCCGCGCCTGGCACTGGGGCGGCGTGGATCACCAAATACCAGGTCGCGCAGTCGTGGCCCGGCGTTAATGTCTTCTTCTGAAGGCAGCCACGCAACGCGCAGTGGCGTAACCAGTGTATCGGCGGGGAGCTTCAGTGCTTCGCTCAGCGCTGTGCTATCAATGCCACGGCGATCAGCGCCCAGCTCTAAACAAACCAGTGGTGCCGATTCCTTATGGTCATCAAGTTCATGGTGGTTGATCCATCCCTGCAAAAGTTCCTGTTCATAGCTATTTCGCGTGTCGAGAATAAACAGGGTCTGCTGCCCCGGGGCGTGCCATGGATTGCACTGCTGGTATTTACTTGCCAGGTCCAAGTGAGTCTGCCCCTTTGTTATGCGTTTTGCTTTTTGACAGTGGTTCGGGTTTTGGCCTTGGTCTTCGCCTTCACTTTTGTCTTTGTTTTGGCGGACACTTTTTTCGGTCCCACCTTCGCGGCCTTCTTGCTCCGGGGCTTGGGAGTATTTTCCTGGGCCTGGCCCAGCGCGCGGGCGAACATGTTGCGAACTTCGCGCACATGCGTATTCAGGGATTCCACGGCCCAGCTACTGGTATTCACCGGTGGCAATACCTCGATTTCCACCGTGGCTGGCCGGAAAACAAAATCACCTTTAGGCGCGACGTCAGTTGAATTATGAATGACAATAGGCACCATCGGGACGCCCGCCTGCATTGCGAGGTGGAAGGCTCCTTTTTTGAAGGGCGCTAGTTTGTCGGTGGTGGAACGAGTCCCTTCCGGTGCCAGCACTACCGACTTGCCTTCGTTACGCATGGCATTGACCAGCGGCGCTATCGCGTTGATAGCACTTTTACCGTCGGCCCGGTCTATAAATACCACTCCGCCGAGTTCCATTACCTTGCCCAGGAGGGGCATCTCTTTCTTGATTTCCTGTTTACCAATGCCGGCTATGTCACGTCGCAACAAGCGGGCCGCGATGATGACATCAGCCTTGCTCTGGTGATTGAACACGAACACGGCGGGTCGATGGGACCACAGATGCTCCTCCCCTTTCACCTGCAGGTCCATGCCGATCAGCGCGCTGGCAGTATCGGCAAACAATGAAAAAGAAAAATTTTGTGAGTCGCGGCGGGAACCGGTTAGTGCGTATACCGGCAGTCCTGCCATAAAGGATGTCACTAGCGACCCAGTGGCGGCGATGGAGCGAATAAACTGGTTGAGAGAAGGACGACCACGGCTTCCCAGTTTTGCGATGGGCCACTGCCGCGCGCGCGCAATTTTTTCCAGTCGGGTGCTGGGATTCAGTGCCCGCGGCAATCCAACGCGCTCCAGCAGCAAGAGGTCGTCCTGGCTGTCGGAGTAAAAGAAGCTCTTATCCAGATCGGCCTGGTAATGCCGCGCCAGCGTTTCTGCCGCATCTACCTTGCCCGGCCCGAAACACGTGGGGGAGACAATGCCGCCGGTGAATTTGCCGTCTTCTACCTCGAGGTGCGTGCACAGTACGTGATCGATACCCAGATCCGCAGCGGCTGGTTCCACCTGATAGGGGGTGGCGGAGGAAATAATGGCCACGGTGTGGCCTTTTGCCAAATGCGCCTCCACCAGAGCCCTGGACTCGGGGTAAATGAGGCGTGCAATCTGTTTGCGATAGAGCGCTTCTCCCACCTCGTGGTAGGTCTCTTCCTCAATGCCGCGCATGAACTGGGCGTTAATAGCCATCATGCCTGAAAACCCCAGGTTTCCGAGCCCGAAGTTGCTCATCGCACGCATCAACTCCAGGAATTGCCGGGGCTTCAGGTCGCCGCGTTTGAGTTGTTCCCGGATGAACGTTGTTGCCGAGTAGCCGGCGATAATGGTGCCGTCAAAATCGAAAATTGCCGCAATTTTGGGCCCATCGGGTGAGGATTGAATGTCTGCTAGGAGTTGTTTTACGGCGCTGTGCATGAGGCTTCCTGTCATTTCATGAGAGCATAGCGCATTCTGGCCCCTAGGCGTGAGTTCGTTGCGCGGCGGGAGCTCTGTCGGCACTCCGATGTAGAAAGAGGGCTGTGAACTTTCCTGCGCAGCCCGCGCGAAACGGACAGGCATAAAAAACGCCGTCGCAAAGCAAGTCGCGACGGCGTTTGGCAGGGCAAAGCTCTATGCTTTTGGAGGCCCAAGTATGGTCTATCCGGCCCGCACGCCGGACAGTGTCCCCTGGCGGCAATCATCTGTGACAAATGTTTGCCAGCTTTCCCTCAACGGTGACGATTGCCCTCAATCGGTAGTCATCCGATTAACCGTCACACCTTCAGTATAGATAGCAGTGCCAAATGATCAAGAAATAACCATATGAAAGTTATTTATAACTCAATATACTAAATAGCTATATCTTATGATCAGATATTCGGCTTTATCCCGTGCCAGATTACACTGATCGCAGCTCGTGAAAACTTTTGAGGAAACCCCCGTGTATATAAAGCGCAGGCAGCTAATACAATTTTCCGCGGCGACCGCAGCTCTGCCGCTCCTCCCTGCCTGTGATGGCGGCGGCCCCGTTGTGACTGCGGACGCGCGCTATCCCACCGGGCCTTTCGGTGCGCAGTCCACCGCTGAGGAAGTCACAGTAGGCCTCGATTTGCACGGCCAGACAGCGCTGGTGACCGGCTGCAATTCTGGTCTTGGTTATGAAACCATGCGAGTCCTTGCCTTGCGGGGCGCGCATGTTATCGGTACCGGCCGTACAGTGGAAAAAGCAGAAAAGGCCTGCGCCAGTATCACCGGGGAGACGACGCCCGTAGCGCTGGAATTATCTGACTTTGAGTCTGCGGTGGCCTGTGCGCAGACGGTGCGGGGAATGGGGGTGAACCTGGATATGGTGATCTGCAACGCCGGCATTAACACTTTTGGCGAGCTTGAGCTTGTCGCCGGGATTGAGCGGATGTTCGTAGTCAACTTCCTCGGGCACTTTGTGCTGGTGAATCAGCTACTGCCGCAAATGGTTGCAGCTGGAACGGGCCGCATCGTGAACGTGGGCAGCCGTTCGGGTTACACGCAGGCGCCCTCGGTCGGAATCGATTTCGACAATCTGAGGGGGGAGGGAGCCTTTGACAGCTCTGAGGCATACGGCCGTTCCAAGCTGGCCAATGCACTGTTTTCGCTAGAGCTGGCCAGCCGCCTTAAGGGTTCGGGCGTCACTTCAAATGCGATTCACCCAGGATTGGTGCAAACCAATATTGCGCGCACGGCGCCTGCGTTTATACGCGGTGCCTTTGAGATGTTTGGCGGCGTTATCGCAAAATCACCCGCTGAAGGAGCCGCCACACAGGTTTATGTGGCCACCAGCCCACTGCTGGACGGTGTCAGCGGCGCCTACTTTGAAGATTGTAATCCGGTGACAGTGAGCGGCGACAACCATACTACAGATGCCGCAATGGCGGCACGCCTGTGGGGCGCCGCTCAACAAATGACGGCAAACTACCTGGTGTAGTGCCTGCGCTATTTAATCGCCTTGCGAAACAGCAGCGTCATTCGGTCTGACTCGCCAATGGACATTAGCGCATCACGTTGTTCTTTGGTGTTGTCTTTGCTACCGCGCAGTGAAGGCGGTAAGCGCCACACAACCTCTGCGTCGGATGGCTGATCAAGGGCGTTGGCATTTATGTTGCTATCGCCGGCCAGTTGAAAGCCTGCTTCCTCAAACATTAAGATGACTGCAGCTTCATTCAGGTAGCCCCGACTGCCATCTGTCCCATTTGGGTCGGCTGTTTCCGGGGCTCGGTGCTGGACGACACCCACCATGCCATCGTCTTTTAGCATGCCGTAAACCGCGGCCAGCGCCTCGGAGCGCAAGCCGGCCTTCTGCTCAAATCGGTTGAGGTTGTGCAGTGCGCGGATCAGCAGAACGCGATCCACAGTGCCCTCAACCTCCGCCGGGACTGTGTCGAAGGTGAATCCGCGAGCAGTGATGCCATTATCAGTATATGACGCAACCGTGGCAGGGAATTTTTCCGTAGCGGCAATGCGTCCGGCAATCCATTCGGGGGTGGCAAAGCTGAGCATTGGCCACAACCGGTCGGCGTAGTCCACGCCATAGAGCGTGCCATCACCACCGAGGTAGTTGGCCAGTATACGGGTATACCAACCGCTTCCAGGCAGCCCTTCGGCGACAGTCATGCCAGGTTCAACCTGGAAAAACTCCAGTGTTTCTTTGGGGTGACGGTCGCCGTCGCGGGCTTTGTCGTCATCGCTGCGAGCAGCGATGACCTCGTTAAGTGCGGTGCTGCTCTCGGCAAAACTCGTTGGGGTGAAGCCGGTGATGACGAGGCTGGCGGCCAGCAGGCCGGTACGCAGAATTGACATAATAGTGACCTATGCAGAGCGTTTGTCGTTGAAGACGGTGTGCAACTGTTACGTTCCGGGAGGAAATTGTAAAGGTTTTTCTAGCAGCTTGGCGACTTTGTGTTGGATCTTTCGCGTCCTAGGGGAGCCATTAGCCGTTATTTAGCAGCGCGCACCGCCGACTCTCCATTTATCTCGGAGTTGTGCGCAATGGTCCGATGACGTCAGTAGATTGACCGATTCCGTCATGCCCGTCGTGGACGTAGCTGGCTAAGATGGCCTTCTGACAATCAATCAACAGGAGAAAATACCATGAGCAAAGTGCTCATCACCGGTGCCACCGGTTTTATTGGCAATCATGTGACCCGTTTGTGCCTGGAGAAAGGCGATGACGTTCGCGTTATGGTAATGCCTGGCGAAGACAGGTCTCCGCTAAACGGTATGGACGTGGAATTCGTCGAGGGCAATCTGCTTGATCTGCCTTCGCTCTCGCGGGCCGTGCAAGGCGTTGAGCAGCTCTATCACTTGGCTGCACTGTTCGCAATCTGGACCAAGGATCCGGATCTGCACTACAAAATTAATATCGATGGTGCCAGGGCCATGATGCTGGCCGCCCGCGATGCCGGTGTGCAGAAAATTGTGTTTACCAGCAGCGTCGCTGCCATCGGTATTGTTGGTAACGGTGGGTGGGCAACCGAGGAAACACCGTTCAACGGTTGGGCCTGGGGCAGCGAGTACATCATGTCAAAATTCATCAGCCACCAGATGGTTAAGGGCATGGTCAGTGACGGGTTGCCGGTGACCATGGTGATGCCGGGCTTGCCCTTTGGGCCGGGTGACCGTGCACCTACACCGACTGGCACCATGATCCTGCGAACTCTTAAAGGACAGATGAAAAATTATTGGGATGGCGGAGTATGCGCAGTGGATGTGCGTGACGTGGCAGCTGGTCATGTTCTGGCGATGGAGAAGGGTCGGATCGGTCAGTCTTACGCGTTGACAAACAAAGGGGGCAATATGACCAACAAAGAAATCCTCACTCTAATCGGGAACGTCGCCGGCGTGGTAAACGTAGCGAAAAACGAGGTGGCCGGTAAGACTATGTTGCGGGTTGCTCGGGTGGTGGAGGCGTGGTCGAAGTTAACCGGTATGGCGCCCATGACTACCTATAAGAATACTGTTTATGTACTGCAGCATGGTTATGTCGATTCTTCCAAGGCTATTGAGGAGTTAGGCTTACCTCAGACGCCAATCGAAACTGCCGTGGCAGATTCGGTGAAGTGGTTTCGGGATAACGGCTACGCCTGACAGGAGCGGAGTGCCGAGGCACATTTTTTACAAAGAGAAAAAAGGTAGTCTCGAATAAGCTAGCGCAGGTTGTGATTGTGCAAAACCTGCGCCGCGATGTCACTAGTGCGACCCCGTTTGGTCTGGGAGGAGCGTTTACCCGGTTTTGGAAAGGTAATCTTCGCAAATAGTCTGCCCGAGTTTGCCCGTAAGCTGAGCACTACTGCCGGCGGACAGTTCGACCTGGCGCGCCATCTCACAGTAGCGAAATAGAGGGTAATCCCGATCTACACCCGTGCCGCCATGGCAGTGCTGTGATGCCTGGCTGACGCGATGCGTGACATTGCCGCACCAGATCTTGGCGGTCAATACTTCGTCGTTTGCCGGACGACCTTGATCAATCAAAGAAGCCGCTTGCTGTGTCACCAGGCGCAGGCACTCGATGTCGATGTAGCAATCTGCCACCCTATGGCTCACAGCCTGAAACGTTGCGATAGCGCGACCAAATTGTTCGCGCTCGGAAGTGTACTGGCCGGTGATGCGCATCATTTTGTCGCAGACACCCACTGCCATAGCAGAGAGCGCAGTGCGAGTTGCCTGTAGTGCCCAGGTCATCGCTGATCGCGCTTCGCTAGCGGTCGCGACGATGTCTTCAGTAGGAACCTGTACTTTATCCATCACTAACTCATAGCGGGTTTCACCGCTCGTGACGTGCTGGGGGTGGAGTGTGACACCGGCTGCTTTGGGGTCGACCAGAACCACAATTAATCCTTCTTCTGTTTGGGCTGACAACAATATGCGGGCGGCGGCATTCGCGCTACTCACACAAATCTTAGTGCCGCTGATCGCGCAGCCACCATCCATTTTATTCCCGGTGCAGGCAGGCGAGGTGGGGTCGTCGTTGTTGTACTCTTCCAGCGCTGCGCTCACAAGGGTTGTGCCACTGGCAATACCGGGAAGCCACTGATCTTTCTGCGAGTCACTGCCGAAGCGGCGCAAGGTACTGGCGGCGCCGACCAGGACTTCAACCACAGGTACCGGAGCTACGGTGCGGCCCACCTCCTCACACAACGTGGTGAGGCTGTAGAAACCCAGATCAATGCCTCCCTGGCTTTCGGCGATATCCAACCCCAGCAGGCCGGCTTCGGCTAGCGCTTTCCAAAGTTCGGCGTCGAAGCGCTCGTCCTGTTGGTCAATGACCTTGAGCTTGTCGACTTCTGTGAAGTCACCGAGAATTTGTTGGGCCAGTTGTTGCACATTGCCGAGCTCTTCT
>PKCY01000155.1 GCA_002862985.1 Haliea sp. | reverse complement strand
GCCCTTCTGCGTCCAATCCTGTCCTCGCTCTAAAACCATCGTCGGTATTCCCGCCAGACCCAAGCGTAACGCAGCAACAGACCCCGCAAACCCTGAACCGATTACGACCGCCTGTCTGAACGCTGGATCTGGACTGGATCCGTTGCTGCAACCCACGGCCGTCGCTGCGGTGAGCAGTGCTGAGCTTTTTAAGAACTTTCGCCGAGTTAGGTTTTTCATTCCGTATTTATCTGCGCGTAAACAAATGAAGTTAGTATAGGCTTCTATCGGGACCGAACGTACATCGCTTTCTGTTTTTCTTAATTTTGATCAGCTTAGCACTCAGGTGATAACATCTGCTATCAGCAGGTGGCCAAATTGGCCCCGTATCTACAAGCGCAACTAAAAGCTATGCCTACCTTGGAATACCTGGGATCACCCTGTTTGGGCTAAGCTTGCACACGCGATTGCGCGGTCACTATTATAGGGTGAGTTTATGGAAAAAAATTCCACAGGGCCGGAGCGCGAACTTATTATGGAACAGAAATCCAGCGAGCCATACCTATTTGTACACATCAATAAAACAGCAGGTATGAGTTTTAGAGATTCCCTAGACGAAAGCCAAAGTGCAGTTTATGACTACGGGATAGACGGACCCAGAACCAGCAAAATTATTTTGGAGAAAATATATGCGGAGCGTGACCCCTACGGTCTCTACAACGAAATAGGAGGCTCTGCAACTTGGTTAGCAGGACATTTTCGATTAATGAGGCATTCCGATTTCGTAGATTGCCGGAGAATCGTAACGATTGTAAGAGATCCACTCAAAAGAGTCATTTCTAATTTCAATCACATACGTTCTAACGTTGATAGCTCAGTAAACATTGATGAGTATGTCGACGGTAAGCACAATCAGAACATACAACACAAGTATCTGCTTGGACTACCCCATGAGCTAATCGGGTTTGTTGGCATTACCGAAAAAATTAATGAGTCATATGAGTTAATCAACTCCGGGCTTTCTTTGGATTTGAACATAAAATATTCTAATAAAAATACAACGAAAACAATCAGGGATGATGCAATATCTTCTGACCTGAGAGACCGTATAAAAGAGCACAATAAGCTTGACTACGTACTCTATGATTGGGCTCTAAAGAATCATCAAGAAAGATACCGTTTTTATTCAGAAGGCAAGTCATGGTGTCATGGGTATTACACCATAACGGACAGCGAGGCGCTTTACGGTGTCGCTTTTTTTGAAGGAAGTGAAGAGGTCGTTGAAGTGGATGTGTTTAAAAATGGTGTTCACAAAGATACTTTGGTTGCCAATTTATTCCATGCAAACCATGTAAAACCAGTCTTTCCTAGACGTCGATATATCGCATTTAGAATGCCCAATGCTAAACCCGAAGACGACTATGACGTTTTTGTCGCTGGTACTGGACAGAAGCTAAATTTACGAACCTGATTGGAGGATATTCTTGCGAAAGAGCTAATAATTTTGAAATCGTCCGTGGGAAGGCCGGTATTGAATCCGACCATCATATTTTCACGATCGACATACTTGTGGCGCTCACAACAAAAACCTTTACCATGGTTTTTAGAGCAATAAATTCAGAGGCGACCTGTATGAGTTTCTTACCGCGTTCCATAATTCCCACACTCCGCGCATGTGCACTGTCCATGCTTGCGTCCACTGGTGCCACTGCTGCGGATAAACCCAACATACTGGTGATATGGGGCGACGACATAGGTACCTGGAATCTTAGCGCCTACAACCTGGGCTCCATGGGCTTCCAGACACCCAACATTGACCGTATCGCCAACGAGGGTGCCCTGTTTACAGACTACTACGGCGAGAACTCATGTACCGCTGGTCGTTCCGCATTTATAACCGGTCAACACCCGGTTCGTACCGGACTCACCAAAGTGGGTAGCCCCGGCCGGGAAGCGGGGATGCAAAAAGAAGACCCGACCATTGCGGGACTATTGCGGCCGCTGGGTTACGTGACGGGGCAATTCGGAAAGAATCACCTGGGCGATAGGGATGAGCACTTGCCCACACAGCACGGATTCGATGAATTCTTCGGCAATCTCTATCACCTTAATGCCGAGGATGAACCAGAACACGTAGACTACCCCAAAGACGCCATATTTCAGAAACTCTTCTCTCCCCGCGGAGTCATCCACTCCTTCGCGGATGGAAAGGTCAACGACACCGGCGCGCTTACCAAAAAACGCATGGAAACTGTGGATGAGGAAATTACCACGCAAGCAATCAAATTCATGGACAAAGCGGTGAAGGAAGACAAACCCTTCTTTGTTTGGTGGAACTCGACGCGTATGCATATTTGGACCCGTCTAAAGGAAGAGAGTATGGGTCTTTCCAAAAGAGGTGGACTCTACGGTGATGGCCTCGTTGAGCACGACAATCACGTGGGGCAGTTACTCGATTTTCTGGATGAAAAAGGTATCGCAGATAACACTATCGTTATTTATTCCACTGACAACGGCGCTGAAATCTTCAGCTGGCCAGACGGCGGGACCACTCAATTTCGCGGTGAGAAAAATACAACATGGGAAGGGGGTTTTCGCGTGCCTGCGCTTATTCGCTGGCCTGGCATTGTCAAACCCGGAACGCGTTTTAACGAAATGGCTGCGCACAATGATTGGCTACCCACCCTGCTTACCGCGGCTGGTGTAAAAGGCATCAAGGAAAAACTTAAGAAGGGCTATCAGGCAGGCGCCAACAACTACAAAGTACATATTGACGGCTTTGACCTGACCGATTATCTCAGCGGAAAAACGACAACCTCTCCGCGTAATACGTTCCACTATTTTACCGACGACGGGGATTACTCGGCGCTGCGATGGGGCGACTGGAAAATCATGTATTCTATACAGGAGGCAACGGGTAACGCCGTATGGCAGTACCCGTTCACTAAATTAAGAATGCCCCTACTGTTCAATCTCCGACAGGATCCATTCGAGCGCGCTCGGAAAGAATCTGGCGCCTATGAGCGCTGGTATTTTGAGCATATTTTTATGCTTTACGGCGCGGGACTGGAATCTTACAAATTTCTGACGACATTTCAGCAATTTCCTCCGCGTCAGAAGCCTGACACGTTAGACATGAATGCATTGGCTGAGGAAATGATGGGCTACCAGAACCGGTAAGGCTCAGCGCCCACTGTAAGAGCAGCTTCGATATCATTGAAAATGGCGTGTTCCACCCCGAGGGTTTTTCGTCTGCGAACGGGTCCAGATTGGAATATCCTCAAGCGTCAATAGGCCAGATAAAGCTTTTTGTTTAAGGGCACCGCACAATGCTGGACTCTTTTGCCGCTTGGCAAAAGACTTTGAGAGGCTAGTCAAACACCATCGTAATGTAGGCTACAAAAAGAGTCAGGTGGACGATTCCGTGAATGATATTCGTCTTACTGCTGGAGAATGTCACCATGGCGGTCAGGATTGTGGTTACCAGGATAAGTGAATCGACAGGACCAAGGCCCAGCACCACTTTTTGCCCGGTGACCAAGCCAATCACCAGTATTGCCGGGACTGTCAATCCAATAGTCGCTATGGCCGATCCCAAACAAATATTAATGGATCGCTGCAAGCGATCACTGATCGCAGATTTTATGGACGCCAGTCCCTCTGGCGCAAGTACCAGCAAAGCAATGACCACACCCCCTAATGCCGCCGGTGCTGCGAAAACTGCAACCTGAAAGTCAATAATTTTGGCCATGCTCTTTGACAGTAAAACGATGGGCAGCATATTGGCAACGAGCAAAGCTACGTGAAAGCCGACTGAGTGAACTGCGATGCCGTCGTGTGCATGTTCATCGCCTGATGATTCTCCCGGCGACATGAAAAACCCCCGATGACGAAGGGTCTGCATCACCAGAAAACCACCGTAGAGCCCGGCCGACGTCAGCCCGGCAAACACCATCTGCGTAGTCGAGTAGGTACCCGGTTCACTGGATTGCGTAAAATTGGGAAGTATCAGGCTGATTATTGCCATTGGAATTAACACCAGCAGAAACGTATTAGCGCCCTGCAGGTTATGCGCCTGCTCCAAATGCCGGATACCGCCACAGAGCAACGAAAGACCGACCAATCCATTCAGCGCAATCATCAAAACTGCGAACATCATGTCTCTGCCTAGCTCCGGATTTTGATCCCCGTTAAGCATCACCGCGGAGATCATCACGACTTCTATACTGATTACAGACAACGTAAGAATAAGGGTGCCGTATGGCTCACCCAGTTTAATGGCAAGACAATCAGCATGATGAACGACACCAAAAGACAGCCACAGCATGACGGGAAATAGCCAACAGAAGTATAGAAGCGGCGTAACCCAACCAGACATCGACGACAGCCAACCACCGCCGAAAACAAAAAAGGCGGTGAGCGTAACTAAACCTGCTATCAGACCGGCTTCTTTCTTAACTGTGTCCAAAAGTGACCACGAGTATGTCTTGTTCATTTATGCCCCATCTTTGTGACCAAAGTCTGCCACAGAGGGCGGAAGAGTACTAACTACCAATTAGCTCCAGTGAGGGTAAAACCTGATGCTGCCGGGTGCCAGTTTACAATACAGGGCCGCTGGCCTTCGGGATGCATTAGCATGTCATTCAATGTGTTTAGGTAGATTATTTTACAACGGCCCCTTTTAGCAACAGAAACGCTTCAGAAAATTAGCTATCCGAGCACCCAATACAGCGGGTACTAGTAGGATCAACACCCAGCCTGGCAGCACTAATTGCCTCACCGCAACTATGACAGTATCCGTAATCACCTGCATCCATGCGACGTAATGCACCGTCGATTTTTTGCAACTGCAGTAGTCTGCGGCGAGCCGTTTCTTGCGCCATCTGTTGAGCCTGCATAGCGTCCATGCGGGAAAGACGCCCAACCGTTGACTGATCTAACGTAACAGTGTCAGCGGCTTCCTTATTCGCATCACTCAGTTGCTCTATCTCTTCTCTGAGTGATATCAACGCCTGCCGAAAAATATCCGTCTGTTTTTCCCCCATGGCTGCCTGCCTCGCACCGAAACGGTTGTTTGCTAGTCTTCAGCAGACACTAACTATCCTGCGATTGTATTTAACATTCAATATCCAATCTGCTAGATGTCAAAAAAGTTCAACCTTCCCCTCATCGTCAAAATAGAATACAAGCATATATTGATTGTTTTCACGAGAGCCGTTTTTAGGTACAGCACCCCTCAGTGGTCCAATCAGGACTCTGTTTTCTGTAGCGGTAAGGGTACGAATTTAAACTTTATTCGTTCAAGGAACTTACTCATCCGTGGTAGACAACATACTACTTGTCCCGATAACTTTCTCGCACAGCAAAGCACCAAGAATGACCCCCAGTACATTAGCCAATAGGTCTAGCGCCGACATATCTCTGCCCGGCACGAATGACTGTGCTATTTCTAGCAGTCCGCTGTAGACGATTATGCCGAGACACAAATATCGGTACTGACTGGCAGACAGAAAGAGTCGATATGCCAATATGGCAAACAGGCTATAAGTCAAAAAGTGTGCGGATTTGTCGTAAGAACCAATAAAAGAACCGCTGCCCTGACGCAAGGATACAAAAGCCACCAGCATCGCATAGGAGACAAAAATCAGGGTGCTGCGAACACGAATTTTCAAAGTGTATCTCCCAACAATATGGCAAGGGGCAGAGCCCTTCAAGCCCGCAGGTAAAACAGGTTAAAGTAGGCACTGATAGTTTACCGCATTGAGCAGCAGATATATGGCCATTGTTTTCATCGTTAATATTCTGGTTATCGCACTGGCTGTGATAATCCATTACGAATTTTTGTACCGAATCACCGTGCTGATGCCGCGGCTGAAGATACGCCATCGTTTTCGTATCGTATTCGGCGTATTCCTCGCGCTAACCGCCCACGCTGCGGAGGTGTGGGTTTTCGCTATTTCCTTTTACCTGATGAACAAATCCCAAAACTGGGGGACTCTCGAAGGCAATTTTGATGGCAGCCTATGGGACTGTGCGTATTTTTCCTTCACCACATTTACCACACTCGGCTTTGGAGATATCCAGCCTATGGGCGACCTGCGCTTCCTCACCGGATTGGAATCATTGACGGGGCTGGTGCTCATTACCTGGACCGCATCTTTCCTCTATCTTGAAATGACGCGGTACTGGAATGAAAACTAAGATAATGACCTGGAGGAATTGGCATTTAATTGTCGGTAGTCTGGGCCTGCTGTTTTTTGCTCTGCAGGGTCAATATATGACGAAGGTACTGATTGTAACAGACCTACCCGACGCAGCCCGGATGATGTATCGCTCCGCACACATTTACCTGATGCTCGCCTGTGTTGCGAATATCTGTGCCGGGTATTTTGCGCCCTATACTGCAGTGACGAACCACCTGCAACGGCTAATTCGTCTTGTGATCCTGGTATCACCGGCAATGTTCATTTGGAGCTTTTTCAACGAGTCGACTATCAGCGACCTTGATCGGCCTATCGCCACGGCCGCACTGTATCTTTTATTCGGTTCTGCGGTGCTTTTATTTCTGCATGATGTCTACCGCAGAATGCGGGGAGCGCCCACTGGCTAATTGACGTACACCACGCCGGGGCTCCCGGGCGTGGCTGCAACAATTTCACCGATGATTCTAGTCTGGGCATAGTCGCGCTGACGCAGGTCATCACAGAGGGCTTGGGCGTCTGCGCCAGGTATCGCAATGAGTAGTCCACCGCTGGTTTGCGGATCGATCAACATTTGCAGGCGAGCCTCGTCCACGTTTTTTGAAGGCCGTAACAATTGCTCCGCGCTGCGCGCATTGGCGGCGTGCATAGTGCTGACGATACCCGCGCTAATCTGTTCGATGGCTCCACTGAACAGTGGCAAATCTGCTAACTGCAGACGGGCTCCGAGGTCTTCCCCCAGCATTTCCAGCAAATGCCCCAGCAACCCGAACCCAGTGATATCGGTACAGGCGCTCGCACCGTGCGCCAGAGCCAACTCTGCAGCGTCACTATTACTCTGCAGCATCGAGGAGATTGCAGCACTCACATCGCGTCCATCAGCCGCCAGTTGCATATGCGCGGCAAACAAAGTGCCGATACCCAAGGGTTTGGTTAGCACCAGTTGATCGCCGGGTGACGCACCCAGTTTATGTAAAAGCCTATTATCCAACGCCATCGATACGCCATTTACCGCAAACCCGATATTCAGCTCGGAGCCCTGCATACTGTGCCCACCACTCAACTGGCAATCCACAGCGGCGAACTCAAACAGGGCACCTGCTAAAAGTTGTTCCAATTCCCGTCGCAGCATTGGGTCGCTG
>PKCY01000237.1 GCA_002862985.1 Haliea sp. | reverse complement strand
GAGCAACATTCCGGTCAACGTAATTCTCGCCCCCCTGGAAGGTGACCCACTGGCGGCGTCAAACTTGTGGCAATTGGCGCAAGTGACGAGAGGGGCATTCCTAAGTCCGTCCAGGGATTGGCCCTGATGGCGCGCCGCAAGGCCAGAGCCCCGGAAGAGTTTTCGCTGTCGTTTCTCGACGTGATCTGCTGTGGCTTTGGTGCGATCATTTTGCTGCTTATGATCACTAAAACAGTGCAACCGCAGATTATTGAGGCGTCGACTGTCAATCTCGAGGGGAAACTGGCAGCACTGCAGGCGCAGGTGTTTGAGCTTCGTGGAGACACCAAAATACTCAATCGGGATTTGAACGCCAAGCAGGAACAGCTGTCAGAGGATGAAGAACGCATTGCAATATTGCGCGGCAAGATGGCCAGCGCTAAATCCAGGTATGACAGCCTGCAAGTGCAAACAAGCAGCAGTTCGGCGATCTCCGGGCAACTGGCGATCGCAAAACAGACATTAACACAGGAGCAGAAGCGTCTGCTGGGCACGCAGCACCAGTCAAAGAATCAACTGATAGGCGGCATACCGGTAGACAGCGAGTACATTATTTTTATCATCGACACCTCCGGCTCCATGTATTCCTACGCCTGGGAGCGGGTGCTGGAGGAGGTCGAGGCAACCCTAAGCATATACCCCGAAGTGAAGGGGATACAGGTGATGAACGATATGGGCCAATACATGTTCAGCAGCTATCGAGGTAAATGGATTCCCGACACCCCGGGAAGGCGCCGGGCAATTATTCAGAATTTGCGTAGCTGGAATGTGTTCAGTAACTCCAGTCCGGTGGAAGGTATAAAAGCTGCCATTAGTACCTTCGCAAGATCTGGCAAAAAAATCAGCATCTATGTGTTTGGCGACGAATTTACCGGGCCTTCGATTGAGGAGGTCATCAACACTGTAGACCGTCTCAATCGGCCGGATGCCAACGGGAATCGACCAGTGCGTATCCACGCGGTAGGATTTCCGGTGCAGTTCATGCGTGCGCCTAACCTGCAAACCACCGGAATTCGCTTCGCAACGCTGATGAGGGAGCTAACGCACCGTAACGGAGGCACCTTTGTTGCGCTCAATGATTTCCGCTGAGCGCCGTCGAACGCTATCTCCAGTAACACTGACGGTTGTGCTGGTTGTACTGACGACGCTCGCGGGCTGCGGGCCGGTAAAAGTCGTAGTAGACGGAAACTTTCCCCCACCGCTCATCACACCACTACCTGTCACCCTAGGACTTTGGTATGGAGATGACTTTTCCAAACACGAGTTTTTTGATGAAGCCAAGGGCAGGAAAGAATCGAGTTGGATTGTCACTACCGGAGCCGCGCAGGTAGAGATGTGGGATTCTCTGCTTGCGGGCATGTTTACAAAAGTGGTTCATCTAAAAAACAAACCAGGGCCAGACCAAAATCTGACAGCAGTCGACGCAGTTCTAATCCCCCATGTGGAAGAGTTGCAGTATACGATCCCCGCGCACACCAGCATAAAGGTGTATGAAATCTGGATGCGCTACAGCTTTGAGTTGGTAACGCCCAAAGGGGAACCGATCGCCCAGTGGACCATGACCAGTTATGGCAAAACTCCAACGGCGTTCCTGCAAAGCGATCAAGAGGCCGTAAACCTTGCCGCCGTGATGGCACTACGTGACGCCGGCGCCAACTTCGCCGACCACTTTACCGACGTGCCAGGTATTCGGGAATGGCTTCAGGCAAAAGGCGTAGTCTCTGAGAGAGCAACACGGTGAACTTTCACTCACTGCGCAAGATTCTACTCTGCGTCGGCATTAGCCTGACCTCTGCCTGCGTCACGTCTACCGTTAATGAAATGGTGTTCAACGAACCGATCGAAGGCATTGGTGATTCCAGCGTAGTGATTCTGGGGCGTCGCCATGCCAGTGACTATGAAACAGAACCAGACTTTGTCGCCTGCGTGAGTGATCATATCGCCGCCGGTGACAAGTCAATCACCCTAATTGACGAGCTCGAGTTCCTAAATGCGCTCTACCCCTGGTTTGAACCGCGCACCGCCCCACTGCGACCAGTGGATATCGAGCGCATGCTAGACCGCAAGGTGGTGGCGGAAAAGTTGAAGGCTCTGAAACTTGAATACATTATCTGGCTGGACGGCTCAACGGTTAGATCTGGTGGGTCGGGCTCGATGGCCTGCTCCCTGGGCGGTTGTTTTGGCTTTGGTACCTGGTCTCACGATGCAGATTACGAAGCCACCATCTGGGACTTCACCGACCAGGTAACGGTGGGTCACGTGAATGCCGCCACCTCGGGCCAGTCCTATATGCCGGCAGTCATCATCCCTATACCCATTATCGCGCCGGTACAGGGTACAGCCTGCGACGGAATCGGCGAGCAGCTGCTGGAATTTCTGTCCAGCGGGTACTAGGAGAGCGCCATGCACTGTAAATTCATACGCGCATTTAGCATTGTCGCATTTGCATTTATCCTGGAAAGCTTGGCAGGTTGCAGCAGCAGCCCGAGTGCAAGTTCGAGCGGACCAAGCGTGGTGGTATCAGCCGGAGGCCGTTCAACAACGGTAGGCGGCGAACTGCACGATGAATTACTCGCCGAGGGCGCTGCCTATAACGACCCTGAATTGCAGGCCTACATAACCCGAGTGGGCGAACGGTTGGTGGCCAATAGCGATGAACCGGACATGGCATTTACCTTTACAGTGGTGGACAGTCCCGATATCAATGCTTTCGCCCTCCCAGACGGCTACGTCTACATCAATCGCGGTCTGCTGGCTTATCTGGACAACGAGGCGGAATTGGCGGCCACGCTGGGCCATGAAATAGGCCACGTGACGGCAAATCACCATGGCCGCCGAAAAGCAGCCGGCATGACCAACTCCGTGGTCGCCACCGCCGTCTACATACTCACCGGCAGTGGTGACGCAGCTGATGCCTCCAACATGTACGGTGCCGAGTTAATCAGTGGCTTCGGCCGCGATATGGAGCTGGAAGCGGACGGACTGGGCGCGCAATACATGTATCAATCCGGCTATGACCCCGATTCATTGCTGGCCGTGATCGGTGTTCTCAAAGACCAACAGCAATTTCAACGCGTAAAAGCCAAGTCCGGAGGAAAAAAAACAAAGGGTTATCACGGCCTGTACGCTTCACACCCGCGCAATGATCAGCGTCTAAAAAAAGTCGTCAATACGGCAGCGGAACTGGATCTGGATACCTACGTGGAGGATCCGTCCGTACCGGGAGAATTCAATCGCCATATGGAGGGTTTGGTGTGGGGCGAAAGCGTCCAGAGTACACGAGCAGAAGACCGGTATTATCACAACAGGCTGGCCTTCACTTATGTGCTGCCACCGAACTGGAACGTCACTGCGGGTGCTAAAGCAATAGTGGCAGTAGCGCCCGATAACAGCGCGGAACTCACTCTTACCGTCAAACGCCAGAATCGGGCAGTGACACCGCGGGCGACCATGGAAAGCAGCGCCAACGGCACGCTGGAGAAGGGGTCCGAATTGGATCAGGCCGGACTAAAGGGTTACACCGCCATCGCGCATGGCGCAACAGCGTCCAAGCGGCTGGCGGTGATCGACTACAACGGCCTGAGTTATCTGTTTGAAGGCGAGGCCCAGAACTTTTCTGCGGGAGACAGAACACTGCTGGCGATGATTGAAAGCTTCAGGCCTATCCATCCCAAGGAAGGGCAGGCAGACGCCGGCCGCTATGTCCACTATATACAAGTTCCCAGAGGTGCCACCATGGCCAGTCTTGCAGCGGGTATGCGCATTCCGAATGCCGAGGCACAGTTGCGTCTACTCAACGGATTCTACCCCAACGGGGAGCCGCGCATTGGTGACTGGATCAAGGTGATTCGATAGGCGGCATTCATGGAGACCTCCTGTCGCCGCTATCACCAATTACAACATAGCTGATCTAAGCTAGCGGCGAGTATCCGCACAAAGTAACGCTTCGTAACACTCTACTTTCCAACAGGCGGACTAGTGATCCTCGCGTTGTTGCACCAACACCCAGGGTGCCGCCACCACGGCCCATAACTCTGTGTTGGCCTCATACCAGGTACGCGCCTGCTCATCATCGACCGCGCCTACATCTTCCGAGTCTATCCATTGTTGAAACGTGGTCGTGTTATCCATCCCAAGCTGCACAGCAACTTCAACCAAACTGAGCTCAGGTGCAACCATTATCACGCTACCGCTGGCAAAATACGTTTGCAACTCGTGCCAGGAAATGCGTGCGGTTTGGCCATGGTATTCCTGGCGCATCAAGCGCTCGCGGTCAGACGGCGCTTCATCAACTCGCTCAACCATAGCGGGAATCGGCGACAAAGGGGTTGGTTTCACGCTCCTGACCAAAGGTCGAGGTGGGGCCATGACCCGGAATAAACGTGACGTCATCACCCAACGGAAACAGTTTTTCGCGAATACTCTCGATCAGGTCC
Organism: Haliea sp.; assembly: GCA_002862985.1. Lineage (GTDB taxonomy): Bacteria > Pseudomonadota > Gammaproteobacteria > Pseudomonadales > Halieaceae > Marimicrobium. Next base: position 2,856 of record PKCY01000237.1, on the reverse strand, counting down.
TCGTGATTTCCGCGGGGAAAGTCAGTGCGGCCTATCGATCCCTGAAAGAGTACATCCCCTACCCAAGCGACTTTCTGTGGTTCATAGAGAAATACGACATGGCCAGGTGTGTGCCCCGGGCAGTGAATGACCCTGAGTGTTTGGTCCCCGACAGTGACCACATCATCCTGCACTAACCAACGATCTGGAAGGAAGGCATCGGCCGGGGGAAAGCCCGACATCTGGCAGGCCTGCGGCAGGCCCTCCAACCAGAACTCATCATCTTCGTGGGGTCCTTCAATTGGCACTTGCAGCTGTTGCCGGAGAATGTCGGAAGCGGCGCAATGATCCAAGTGTGCATGTGTGAGAATAATTTTTTCCACGCGGGCATTCATTTTTTCTACAGCAGACAGAATGCGCTCAACCTCACCACCGGGGTCGACTATCGCGGCTTGACTTGTCGCCTCACATTTGATGATGGAGCAGTTTTGTTGGTAAGGCGTTACCGGAACGATTGTACATTGAATGGACATAATACTTGATTGATCTCGCAGCGCGTTTTAATTACAGAATCTCCTGCCTAACGACGGATACAGGCCCTCAAGACTTGGAGTTGGGATAAACATCGAGGTCGACACTGCCATCCGCTGCATCCGCATCCAGAAAAACATCCCGATCAAGTTGCTCTTCGCCATGAGCCACGATGACAGAAACGACAGAGTCTCCAGTGACATTGACCGCGGTTCGAAACATATCCAACAGACGATCAACGCCGATAATCAGCGCAATACCTTCAACCGGCAAGCCAACCTGCGATAACACCATGGCCAACGTAATGAGACCGACGCCTGGCACCGCGGCGGTACCAATCGAGGCCAGTGTGGCAGTAAGAATCACGGTAAGAAAAGCGGTCACTGAGAGGTCTACGCCAAACACCTGTGCAATAAAAACTGTTGCAACCCCCTGCATGATGGCAGTACCGTCCATGTTCACAGTAGCGCCCAGGGGAATCGTAAAACCGGCGACGGAATTGTGCACTCCCATTCGATACTCGACGGTACGCAAAGTGACCGGCAAAGTAGCACCGGACGAAGCCGTACTGAATGCAAAAGCCCATACAGGCCGCATTTTGGTTAAAAGCAATCTTGGAGAAAGACCTGTTACACCTTTAAGCATCAAACTGTAGACAACCAACGCGTGAAATATCAGCACTGCAAGCACCGTGAAGAAATAGCTCGCCAGATCAATAATCGCGCCAATACCCATATTGGCAAACAACTTTGCCAGCAGGGCAAATACGCCGTAGGGAGCCAACAACATTAACAGCTCGACCATCTTCATGACGACCGCTTCCATATCCCGAAAGAAACTGGCGATTCGCCGTCCTGGCTCACCTGCGTGGGAGATGGCATAACCAAAAATCAGCGCGAAGACAATAATCTGCAGCATCTTGCCATCTGCCATGGCCTGCACCGGGTTGGAGGGAAAGATATCCACCAGCACATCCGTCAGCGGTGGCGGCACGGTAGCCTGAAAAGTCGCCACGCCCCCTAATTCCACGTTAGCACCAGGACCGATAACAATTGCAAATATCAATGCAGATGTAATGGCCACAGCGGTGGTAAACAAATACAGAGCCACCGTTTTCGCAGCGATGGGCCCCATGCGAGCACTACTACCCAGGGAACTGGAACCACAGATCAGCGACACCAACACCAGTGGCACCACGAGCAATTTAAGAGAGGCCACAAATATTCGACCCACGACGTCGAACAACCCGCCGACCAGATAGGTGTCAAGCAGAGCGCGTATTTCTGCGGAGGTGCCGGCAGCGTGCAATATGAGATTCAACAGGGATCCAAGCAGGATGCCCGCCACCATGGCAATTAGAATTCGATTAGTAAGACTCATTCGCCGGCGCAGGGTCCGGCTACGTAACCCACAGTGTTCTCATCGGCGCAGGCGGTGCAGGGCGAGGCGAACTCTTTGCGTGCCCTGGAAGCAAGGACAGCACAGGCAGGTGCATATTCCATAGTGCAAAGCTCCGGTCGCGGTTCAGAACACGCGACAGTATCTGCTGGAGGACTCGTCGCACAGCCAGTGAGTCCGATAATAAGTGCGGCAACACCGCAAGCGCTTCGCATTATGTGCTCCAGATCAAAGCGATAGAAAAACCAGCCTGAAGCCTAACACTATGGCGCTCGAGGCGCACGCTTCACCTGTTTTCCGGCGCCGGTTGCGCCGCAAGTTCCAGCATTTTTCGAGCTATCGCAATCGAATTTACATAGCTCTGAATGTCGATGTACTCATTGGTGCCGTGCGCTGACTTAGCCTGCGAGGTTTCGACCAGAATACCGTGAAATCGGTACTGATTATCCGCCAAATCAATATAATGGCGCGTATCAGTGGCGGCCGTGAGCAACGACGGAACAACGACCGCTTGTGGATAGACCGACAGTACTGCGTCTGAAATAGCCGCGAAACCCCATCCCGTATGATCTGACACGCCCGGAATCTGATTCCACTGGTCGTAACTGACTTCAATTTCCGGGTCACCCACCAACTCTTTAATACGGCTCACCACCGATTCTGGCGTATCACCAGGCAACAGGCGAAAATTCACCTTGGCCTCCGCGCGCTGTGGAATCACATTTTCCTTGACCCCCGCATTGATCATCGTAAGAGCGGTAGTCGTGCGGACAAAGGAGTTTGTTAATCGGTCTTCGGCCATAGTATTGGCAACCATCCCACCCGTGAGCCATAGGTTGTTAAAGACAAATCGTGCCGGCTGCTCCGCATACGGTGCCATAGCTTCCAGCATTGCCTTTACCGGACCGATAAGTCGCGTTGGAAACGGATTGTTTTCGATTCGGACCA
>PKCY01000197.1 GCA_002862985.1 Haliea sp. | reverse complement strand
CGACAGCAAGCCATGATTCTTAAAGAATAACAAAAAGAAGCTCACTGGATAATCAAGAATGGTAGCGCAGTCTGCTGACCATATTGCCGAGCCCATGGCGGCCAGGTAGTGCTGCACAAACTTCTCTCCATAGCCATTTCGCGCAAGATAAGAACCCAGTGTTTCGCTATCGTCGATATTGCCGTTGTCAAGATCGGCCACAGACTCGCGATTGAAGCGCAGGATATCTCTCACCATGCCCAGAAAAGGCAGTGACATGAGATTTCGACGCTGGGCGAACAACGTATCCAGGTTGGTCCCCGAGTATTCCAGGCCCGACTCCGGATCCTTGACGCTGAACCCCATGGCTGTCGCCTTGCTACTAACGCCTAATTCGTCCATCAAAGCAATAAAGTTTGGGTAGGTCCTGTCATTGAACACAATAAATCCCGTGTCGATCGCATAGCGCCTGGTGCCAAGCTGCACATCCACCGTTGCCGTGTGGCCACCTATTTTCCGATTGCCCTCGTACACCCAGACCTCGTGGTCAGCGCTGAGGTAATACGCACAGGACAGACCGGATATACCTGAACCGATTACAGCAATTTTCATCCTCGTATGTCCTTTAATCGACCGATTGTACTCTCAGCGGTATCTCGTAGTAACACATTACGTCGCGGGGCGAGTTCTGGATCAGTGAAAGGCAAATTACACGCTCTGCGAGCGGCAATTTCACCCCCGCCAGCAGCCGGGCCCAAAAAACTGGAACAAATCGGGTGATCCAGTTCCCGACAACTGCGTATACTAATAAAACTATAGCGGATAAGAGCATGTTGAGCGTGAAAAACAGTTCTGATGGCCAAGGCGGCTCGCCAGTCGATCACACCGGCAAACGCACCGATGAGTGGAGCGAATGCCTTACCCTGATTGCTCAACATGAGGACAGAGCAGCTTTTACCCGTCTTTTTCGTCACTTTGCTCCCTTAATGAAAGCTTTTGCCCTCTCCGGCTCTACCCTCTCGGCCAACCATGCCGATGAGCTGGTGCAGGAGGTCATGCTTAAAGTTTGGCAAAAAGCAGGTGCCTTCAACGCCGACAAAGCCGCTGCGAGCACCTGGATTTACACCATCGCGAGAAACTGTCGCACCGACTTGTACCGGCGGCTCCAAAAATTCGACACCCCCCTGTCTGCCGAGGATGTCAGTGAATCACAGGACAGCGAAGAAGCATTCATGTTGCTGCACCAGAAGCGCAGTCGGGACCGCATCAGAACGCTCATAAAAGACCTTCCCCCAGAGCAAGCCCATATCCTGACCAAAGTGTATATGGCGGGAAAAACACATTCAGAGGTAGCTGCAGACCTAGACCTTCCCCTGGGCACCGTGAAGTCCCGCGTCCGCCTGGCGCTACAGAAATTGGAGATTCAACTTGAACGATAACGCTGTGACAAATTTTCATCCGGGATTAGATCTCATCACCGAATTCGCTGCGGGCTCGCTTCCGCTGGCGCAATCGGCTTGTGTTTCCCTGCACATCAACCACTGCTGCCACTGTCAGCAAACCGCCGGGCAACTGGCCGACCTAGGGGCGAATCTCTTCGAAGCACAGGAGCCCGTGCCCGTTGACGACACCCTGCTACACGCTGTACTGGCAAGACTGGATGAAGAGAAGCCACTCGAGTACGCCAACAAAAAGAGTACTGAAAAGGGTACACCGGCCATACTGCAACGTCTCATGCGCGGCGATTTCAGTGATCTCAGCTGGAAGAATATCGGCGCCACCCTGCGCATTAGCTACCTGAAAACGGGAGATCCGGACCACGAAGTTGCGCTCTACCACATCCGAGCCGGCGGTCGCATTCCCCAACATACCCATCGCGGAACCGAGATGACACTCGTTTTGGAGGGTGGGTTTTCAGATGCAAACGGCAGTTATCACAAGGGCGATTTTTTGGTTAGACAAGCTGATGATGTGCACGCGCCTACGGCGCTGCAATCAGAAGATTGCATTTGCCTGGCGGTGCTGGATGCGCCTCTGAAATTTACCGATTGGAAATTTCGCTGGATGAACCCTTTCCTTAAGTTGCGTACAAATTAAGCTTTCGGCGCTTAGCTGCCGAAGGCCGCTCCTCCGTCAACTTTGATAATAGCACCGCTGGTGTACCTGGACGCGTCCGACGCCAGGTACAGTGCAGCACCCACAATTTCATCCGGCTGCCCGGCGCGGCTCAACGCCGCCATTGCTCCCACAGCCTCTTTGACCTCGTCACTCCACGCAGTCGCTATATCCGTTAGAAAAGCGCCCGGCATAATACAATTGCAACGCACGTTTGGCCCAAAGGTGCGCGCTAGGCCCTGTGTAAGATTATTCACGCCCGCTTTAGCCGCTGCATAAGGCAATTCCGACGCGCTAGGTGCGACAGCGGCAATGCTGCTGACATTGATAATTGACCCGCCCTCTCCGCGCGCCATTTGTTCACCTACAACGGCCGACAAACGATATGGACCGGCCAGATTGACCCCCATCACCTTGTCAAATAATTCTCGCGTGACAGTTGCCGGCGTTTCGTAGAGGGGCGACATACCGGCGTTATTAACAAGCACATCGATCCGCTCATATTTTTCATATACCGCTTCCACTAGCGCATCGCAGGCATCCCAATCTCCCACATGACAAGCAATCGGCAAACACGTTTGGCCTGTTTCTCGCCGGATTAATTCCGCTGCTTTCTGACAACCCGCTGCCTTGCGTGAGCTTATAACGACGCGGGCGCCAGCCTGAGCAAAGGCACGACACATTTCGAAACCCAGGCCGCGGCTGCCACCGGTAACCAGGATCACTTTGTCGGTCAGGTCAAAATGGCGGGCAATTTCCTTGGCTTGCATGATGACTTCCTCCCAGTGCAATGAATATCGTTGTGCTCAATGCAGGGGGCGGAGTTTATCGTGTTTACAATACTCGTGTCAGCCGGGCAGCCTTCACAGTATGTATTACGATGGGCAGGTGAGACAGCAGGAGAATTAGAACGGAGCCACTAACACTATTCCAACAAGCCAACAGCCAACTGGACTTGGTCAGCTCGCCTAATATAAGGTGGCACGAAAGAACAGCTCCCGTAACACGCCACAAAGGACACTCTCAGTCGATGGCCCTTCACGATCTGTCAGAATTTTCATGAGTATTCAATTTGTGATCCTTGGCGCGCCCCGCACCGGCAGCACCCTGTTGGTCAGAACGCTGAACAGTCTGGATGACTTGCTTTGTCACGGGGAACTTTTGGGGCCGGATAAAGTCAGGGGCTATGAAGACGGCTTCGACCTGGTCGCCGCAAGTCCAGACGAACGAAAAAAGCGCGAACAGCGCCTGTTGCTGGAACGGGAGCAAAGCCCGCTAGGCTTCATCAAGCATGCGCTGGCAGGAGCCCATGCTGCAACAGGACTGAAAGTTATTTACAGCCAGTTTTTAGCGCCCAGCTGGAGCGACGTTGTTGAATATTTTCTCACAACACCGGACACCAGGTTCATTCACCTGACCCGGCTCAATATGCTCAGACGCTATGTTTCCGAAAAAATTGCACAAGCTGGCGGTCCCATTCACTCCGGTGCCGGGGGCAGAAGTGAGGTACCGATGAAAATACAGGTGGATATCGACGCGTTTCTGCAGCGGTCAAAAGAACTGGAGGCACAAGCGAGTCATCTTGCGTCCCTGCTGTCTGGCCGCCAGGTGATAGAGATAACCTACGAGGAACTCGCGGCCGATACGCCAGCAACCATTGGGCGAATTGGTCAATTTCTCGAGCTGGAGATGAATCGCGCGAAGGTCGAGGCCGCACTTGAAAAAGTGGGAGCCGCGGATCTCAGCAACGCCGTGAGTAACTACCAGGAGCTGCTGAAAAATCCCGCCACACGAGCCCTGGCATTGGCAGATTAGGCGAACCCGGAAAAAAATGTAGCCTGTTACCGGCCACTAGGCATTGCGGATTGTCACTCCACCATCCACCACCAACATAGCGCCAGTGGTAAATCCCGCTGCCGGCAGTACCAGACTGAGTGTGGCATGGGCCACCTCCTCCGGCTCGCCGTAGCGGCGCAATACCGTTCGACGATTGGCAAAGGTAGCCTTGTCGTCATCGGTAATCCCCGAAGTAATACCCGTGTGAATCGGTCCGGGGCAGACCGAGTTAACCGTGATGCCTTCCTTACCTAAATCCACCGCCATGGCGCGCGTAAGACCTACACTGGCATGCTTGGCCACTACGTAGGCGCTCCCGTAACGCGTCGCCCCCAGCGCTTCCGTAGACGCTATATTGACGATACGCGGATGAGCCGATTCGCGCAGACTGGGTAATGCGGCACGAATCGCCCAGGCCTGGGCCCCGGTCATCACGGCCAGAGACGTATCCCAGGCTTCACCGAAATTGTCAGCATCAACCGTCGTGGGAACAACCAGCCCCGCGTTATTCACCAGGATATCAATCGCGCCAAAATGTGTGGCGACTTCATTTACAGCCTGCTCCACGGCATCGCGCACCGAGAGATCTGCCGTCAGAGCAAGCACTTGTGCGCCAACGGAACGAATCTCGTCGGCCACCTCTCCAAGAGCGTCCCCGTTAATGTCCATAATGGCGACCCGCGCGCCCTCATCAGCAAACAGGTGGGCGGTGGCGCGCCCCATACCACTGGCAGCGCCAGTGACAATGGCAACACTTCCTTTGATTGAGCGGCTGAGCTGGCTTAATCGTTTCAATCTTGCTCTCCTTTAATTCTGTAAAGCTCATGTGACCTTCAGCGCTGACATTACCTGCACACGCGAATGCGAAGATGCTACTGTATTACACGCTAGAAAATCTATGGGGTACCTTATGAAGATCGAGAAAATGTCAGACGCTGTGGTCACAGAACAGCTTAGCGAGCTGAACCACTGGAGCCTGAGCAATAGCAAGCTACACCGCCAATTCGAGTTTGCCGATTTTGTAGAAGCCTTTGGTTTCATGACTCGAGTAGCCCTACTGGCGGAGACAGCGAATCACCACCCGGAGTGGTCCAATGTTTACAACCGCGTAGAGATTGACCTGACAACGCACGATGCCGGCGGAATTACAGAGCGTGACTTCAAGCTCGCGCAGCGAATAAATCAATTGCAGCAGAAGTAGCTCCCACCCGCCTTACCGATATAGCTCGCCAGAATTGAGAAAGACTAGTAAACACCTATAAAACGTAGTTACTACTCTGTCTGGGCATTTTTTGCCTTACGCTTATTCTGCATGGCATCAAACTCCGCCTGTTGATCTGGCGTCAGAACACCGCGTATTCCGTCGCGAACTTCTTGGCGTGAGCCCCCGCGCTCCTTTATCTCTCCAATTTCCGTCACCTGTTCGTCCGTCAAGCCCAATTGCTGTTGCATGCGATCCATACGGTTCGCGGGGTTACCGTGACGCTGCTTCCTTATCTTCACCGCCTTGTCTTTTTGCTCGGGCGTTAGCACCGCGTTAATATCGGCACGCGTACCGCCGGCGTCGCGTATTGCTCGCATCTCTTGTACCTGCTCGTCGGTCAGCTCGAGCTCATTCGGCATAGGGTGTTTAGGAGGTAGTTTTTTAGCTACCTCGGTGGGCGCACTCTCCGACTGCGCCATTGCAACGCACGACGCAAGTATCCAAACAACTGCAAGAATAAGTTTGTTCATTTTGGTACTCCTTGGGTATGTTCAAGTTTCATTTAATCAGAACTGAACGTAAATGGGGGTCGAATTAGGTTAAGAAGTGTTAAAGCGCACTACTCAATTGCGAGATAAGTCATGGCTCGAGGACGACCTTGATCGCGCCAGCCTGGCGATTGCCTGCAATAGCAAAGGCTTCCTCAGCAGCGTCCAATGGCAGACGGTGAGTGATAAATATGTCCGGCAATTCCGGTCGCTGGGCTAATAATTGAGCCGCGATCTCAACATCGCGCACCAGCCCCTGGCGACCGTACATATACGACGCGAAAAGCTTCAGTCCCTTAAGACATATCTCAAAACCCGGAAATACCACTTCCTCCCAATAATTTGCCAGCAATACAATAACCGCGCCCGGTTTGCTCAGGCGTGCAGCCTGGGCGAGAGCGTCGGAGGTACCCGCGCATTCCAGCACAAAATCGTATTCGCCACTGGGGTCCAGCCCGGCACCGAGTTGTTCACCTGCCTTCTTTTGAGCGTCATGCCGCGCGGCGATGTCCACTGTTGCGACAAAGGGCGTCAACACCGCAGCGGCTGCCAGCCCCACCGCTCCCGCCCCGATAACTGCAACGCGGCTATCGGGTTTCAGGTCTAACATGCGAATACCATGGGCTGCGACTGCCAGCGGTTCTACCAGACAGGCGTCGCTGGCACTGACGTTGTTGGGTAGAAAGACAATACTGCGTTCAGGCACGATAATCTGTTCGGCCATTCCACCATCACGTCCAATACCGTACACCATGCCAGCACTCAGGCGACAGTATTCATAATTACCCCGCACACACATGTCGCAGTGCCCACAGGGTGCAACCGGTTCCAGCGCTACCGCGCGACCATCTTTGAGGGTACCTGCCACTTCATGACCGAGCGTTGAAGGAAGTTTAAAACCTGCGTTGACCATGTGCAGGTCGGAGCCGCAAATTCCCGCCGAGCGCACGTTGATTGTGACGCCTTCACCAGTAGGTGCAGGCACGTCAAGTACCTGAACCTGTTTATCACAACAACGCACCGCTTTCATTTATCTATCTCCCTGTAAGAATTCCGCCAACCAACCCGGATAGTCCACCCGCTGAATCGCCGCTACCGCTCGCCTGAGAATTTCTGTCATTAGCGCATCCTGCTCCTCGTTGAGCGCGCCAAAGCCGATAGAAACAACGATGGTCATCAGCGTGTGAAACGTAAGACTACGATACTCTTGCCAGGTTTTTTCCGGGTCAATGGCCTCGCCATAGTGGCCGCGACGCTGTACATAATAGTCCACCAGCTCCCGTTCATGTGCGGCAAGTGTTTCAACCGGCAGGGAGTCAATCAGGAAATACTGTACATCGCGAATACCCTTGCCCCAGTGAGTAGCCTGCCAGTCAAGCATGCCCATCTCGTCGCCAGAGACAAAGAAGTTGCCGAGGTGACTGTCACCGTGCAACAGGGATAAGGGGCCATCAAACCAGTAATTCAGCAGCACATCCCAATTTTGCACGGACAACTGATAGGCCTGTACCACTTCCTGGGGAATCGCGCCGGGCCGCTTTTTCATACACGGTTTTAGCGCGAGGCGGTTCAGGTTGCGCGACACCAGACCCATGGTGGGCGAGAGGAACAAATGGTACTGCAACGGCAGTATCGCCTCGCGCTCTTCCAGGCTGATTCCATAGTGGCAGGCATGCAGTCGCGCGAAGGCATCCAGGCAGCGGTGAACCAGCT
>PKCY01000079.1 GCA_002862985.1 Haliea sp. | reverse complement strand
CGTTGCTGAGGCGACCGGCACTACTATCGTGGTAGATCCGGCGGTCAAGGGCAAGATCAAGGTTGTTTCCTCAGAACCAGTGACCAGCGGCGAACTGTATGACCTGTTTTTATCGATTCTGGATGTGCACGGTTATGCCGCGGTACGCTCCGGTGGCGTGGTGCGCGTAATCCCCAGCAAAGATGCGCGCTCCTCGCCGGTAGAGGTCACCGATGGCGATTCGGGCACAACCACGGATGAGTACGTCACTCAGGTTATTCGGCTGGAAAATATATCGGCGGCTAAATTGATACCCGTACTTCGGCCTCTGGTACCACAGCAGGCGCACATGGCTGCTTACGCACCGAGTAACGCGATCATTATTTCTGACATCTCCGCTAATATCGATCGGATCAGAGACATCATTGAGCGCATGGATCAATCCGCCATTCAGAAAACGGACATCATCAAGCTTCGTTACGCGGTGGCGGAAGATGTGGTCAAAATGTTGGACAAGCTCAGTAAGTCGGAGGCCAAGCAGGCCGGTGGTGAGCCGGAGGTATTGCTGGTTGCCGATGAGCGCACCAACAGCGTGTTGGTCAGCGGTGATGAATTGGAGCGGGCGCGCCTGCGCAAACTGATTAGCCACCTCGATACGCCATTGGAGCAAAGCGGTAACGTCAAGGTAATCTATCTGGAGTATGCCAACGCCATCGATCTTGCGGAGGTATTGACCCGCGTAATGCAAAATATCAGTCAACTGGATCCGGCCGAAGGTGGCGCGGCAGCGCGTAGCTCCTCCAAGTCATCTACCATTGAGGCTGATGAAGGCACCAATGCATTGATTATCACCGCTGACACCGATGAGATGGCTGCGCTGGAGGCGGTGATTCACCGTCTCGACATTCGTCGGGCACAAGTGCTTGTAGAGGCGATCATCGTGGAAATGGAGGTCATCGACGGTCAGGATCTTGGCCTGCAGTGGTTGTTTGCCGGTAAGGACGGTTTTTATGGCAGTAACATCAATGCCAATGATGTACGGGCGTCCAACATCGCCGGAGCGGTCCTGCCAAACAACGAAAATGTCCCGGATGATGGTGATTTTGATCTTGGAAATCTGGCTGCTGCACTGGCGGGAACACCGGGGCTCTCCCTTGGCTGGGGTCAACTGGATGATAATTTTTCTATGACGGTGATTCTCAACGCACTGAAGGAAACCCAAAATGCCAACATACTGTCCACACCCAGTCTGCTGACACTGGACAACCAGGAGGCCTTTATCACCGTAGGTCAGAATGTGCCTTTTGTTACGGGTTCGTTTACTAACACGGGCGCTGGTGGGGATGGTGCGCAAAATCCGTTCCAGACTATCGAGCGCGAAAATGTAGGCATCACGCTAACGGTTACGCCCCACATCAATGAGGGGGATTCGGTCGTGCTGGATATATCACAGGAAGTATCCAGCATTAGCGGCCTGACGCTAGCCGCTTCGGACATTATCACCAACGAGCGTAAAATTCAGACCAAAGTACTGGCTGTGGACGGTCGCGTTGTGGTTCTCGGGGGGCTGATTAAGGACGACATTCAAGATGTACAGCAGAAAGTGCCTATTCTTGGGGATATCCCTTTTCTGGGGCGGCTATTTCGGAGCGACAGGGTACAGGCCACTAAGTCCAACCTGATGGTTTTCATACGCTCTACCGTTATTCGCGATAACGAGCAACTGGCCGGCGCCACCGCCGACAAGTACCGCTTCATTCGCGATCAACAGGCTTTGCGTCGGGAGTTGGGGCTGGAATTCCTGGATGATGAAAACCTGCCGTTGTTACCTGAATGGGAATCCCAGATCAAGCAGTTGAAGGAGATTAAACTCGCCGAGCCTGCTGAGGGAGAGGAATCCCTTCAACAAGAAGTCGGCGATAACACAGCGGTGGAGGCGGTTTTTAATTGAGCGAGCCTGCCTCACAGGAAACTCAGGCAGACTTCTTAGAGGCTGCTGCACCCTCTGGTTTGCCGTTTACTTTTGCACAACAAAATGGTGTGCTGCTGGATGCGGCCGATGACGGCTCGCCGTTAATCGTGCACTCTGGCGAGCCTCCGATACAAGTATTGACGGAGCTGCGCCGTTTTCTTGGCAGATCGTACAGCCTGCAGAGCGTGTCGGAAGCGGATTTTAAACGCCGACTCACGCTCGCCTATCAGCGCAATAACAACGAAGCAGTGCAGATGGCAGAAGACATTGGTGCCGATGTCGATCTGAGCCGACTGGCGGATGAAATCCCGGACTCTGGCGATCTGATGGACACCGAAGACGATGCTCCGATTATTCGCCTGATCAACGCTATTTTGTCGCAGGCGGTGCGGGAGCAGGCTTCAGATATCCACATTGAAACCTTCGAGGATCGTCTCAGTGTGCGCTATCGCATCGATGGGGTTTTGGCTGAAGTGTTGTCCCCCAAGCGTATGCTGGCACCGTTGCTGGTATCGCGCTTGAAGGTTATGGCCAAACTGGATATCGCGGAGAAGCGTGTGCCTCAGGATGGCAGGATTTCGGTAAAGATAGCGGGACATGCTGTCGACATTCGCATGTCAACTATTCCCTCTGCCCACGGGGAGCGAGTAGTGCTGCGCCTGCTGGATACTGCAGCTGGACAATTGCGCCTGAGCCAACTGGCTATGAACGAGCAGGTGTTGGCTGCCTATCAAAAGCATTTGCACAGTCCTCATGGGATCATCCTGGTGACCGGACCCACCGGCTCGGGTAAAACCACCACATTGTATGCCGGGCTCTCAGAGATCAACGAGGCATCTCGCAACATACTGACGATTGAGGACCCGGTTGAATACCGGCTGGGGGGTATTGGTCAGACCCAGGTGAATACTAAAGTGGATATGACCTTCGCCCGGGGTTTACGCGCTATATTGCGACAGGATCCGGACGTGGTGATGGTGGGGGAGATTCGCGATCTGGAAACTGCCGAAATTGCTGTGCAGGCATCACTGACCGGCCATCTGGTTCTATCCACATTGCACACCAATACAGCGATAGGTGCGATAACACGACTGAAAGATATGGGCATCGAACCTTTCTTGCTGTCATCCAGCCTGATTGCAGTAATGTCTCAGCGATTGGTGCGATTGCTGTGTGACGAGTGCAAGGAAGAGGCCGAGCCCAATGCAGCAGAGCGGGAGTTGCTGCGTTTGGAGCCCGAAGAGAAGGATGTGCGAGTGCATCATGCCAAGGGTTGTGAGCGTTGTAAGTACACCGGCTATCGGGGTCGTACTGGTATTTACGAAGTGATCGAGATCGATGCATCGATGCGACAGATGATTTATGAAAGTGCCAACGAACAGGATATTGTGATGGAGGCGCGCCAGCACTACCCGGGAATAGAGAGCGACGGCCGGCGCCGAATTCTACTAGGCGAAACCAGCATCGAGGAAGTCATGCGCGTGACTTCCTTCGCCTGATTCCGGTGTCTGACGCGTGACTGCGTATCGCTACCGGGCACTGAATCCCAGCGGGAAACTGGTTAAAGGTGTGCTGGAGGGGGACTCAGAGCGGCAGATACGCGCACAACTGCGCGGGCAGAGTCTGCAGCCGGTAGAAGTCGGAGAGGCCAATCACCCGCAGGCTGGCAAATCCAATTGGAATCCTTCGTTTACGTTTTCGCGTGTTAGTACCGGCGACCTGGCATTAATTACACGGCAATTGGCCACCCTGGTGGATTCCAACCTGCCGTTGGATGAGGCCTTGCAGGCTGCCGCCGAGCAAAGTCGTAGCGCTCGTATTAAAGGTATGTTGTTACAGGTGCGTTCACGGGTGGCAGAGGGCCACACGCTCGCGTATGGCATGGCCGAGTTTCCGCAGGTGTTTAACGAAATGTATCGCGCCATGGTAAGTGCCGGAGAGCACGCCGGTTATTTGGGCCCGGTGCTGGAGCAGCTGGCGGATTACACGGAGCAGCGACAGTACACTGGACAGAAATTGAAAATGGCCATGATCTACCCCTTTATTTTAGTCGGGGTAGCACTTGCAGTGGTACTGCTGCTATTAATTTTTGTGGTGCCCGAATTGGTGGGTATCTTCGCCCACAGCCGTCGTGAGTTGCCTGCGCTGACGCGCGGCTTGATTGCTACCAGTGATTTTTTTCAGTTGTACGGCGTGTATCTGGTGCTGGGAATTATTGTACTGGTGATAATTTTCCGACGTCTGCTGCGCAATCCTCGGCGAAAAAAACGCTGGCACCGCGCCCTGTTGCGTGTCCCGGGCATCTCGCGGGTGCTGATAGCGACAGATACCGCCCGGTTTGCCTCCACGCTGAGTATTCTTATGGCGAGCGGAGTACCATTGCTGGAGTCACTTCGTATTGCCGGGAAGGTGTTGGCAAATCTGGTACTCAGGCAAGATAGTGAAGCGGTTGCGGAACGAGTGCAGGAAGGCAGTAGTCTAAACCGTGCACTGAAGGAAAGTGGCCGTTTTCCGCCCATGATGGTTCACATGGTGGCGAGCGGCGAGGCCAGTGGTGAGTTGGAAACTATGCTGGAGCGGTCCGCCACCAATCAGGAGCGAGAGCTCGAAATGACAATGGGTACCATGATGAGCCTGTTTGAACCGCTGATGGTGGTGTTTATGGGGGGCATGGTTCTGACCATAGTCCTCGCCATCCTGTTGCCCATATTCGATCTTAATACAATGGTGAATTAGACGATGAAAGTAAAATCAAATGCGGGATTCTCCCTGGTGGAAATCCTGGTCGTGTTGGTAATTATGGGTCTATTAATTAGCGTGGTTGCGCCAACGGTGCTCAATCGCGCTGATGAGGCCCGGGTGCAAAAAGCACACGCGGATTTCAAGGCGATCGAGACGGCACTGAAAATCTACCGGTTGGACAACTTTGTTTATCCGACAACCGAGCAGGGGCTTGAGGCTCTGGTTGAGCGCAGCACTCTGGACCCTGAGCCTCGCAATTTTAAAGAGGGTGGTTATCTTGAGGAGTTACCGGTTGACCCATGGGGGCGGCCCTACCTCTACCTCAGCCCGGGCGAACGCCGGGAGATAGATCTTTACTCTCTGGGAGCCGATGGCTTGTCCGGTGGTGAAGGTCAAAGCGCCGATGTCGGCAATTGGAAAGAAGAGAACTAAACCATCATGTGCGAGCGCGCAGTGGCAATGACCGGGCCACCGTCACTCGCTGCGGTGCGCCAGCGTCAGCGCGGATTCAGTTTACTGGAGTTGCTGGTCACGTTGATGGTGATCGTATTGGTGACCTCTCTGGTCAGCTTCACTGTCAGCTCTGGCGGGGAGGAGATTCGCCTTGAGGCCACGGTGCGCAATTTGGCCGAGGTTGCCAGTTATGCGTTGGATGAGGCACAGATGACGGGGGTGGATTACGGGCTACTGCTGGAGGAAGATTCAGAGGCGCGCGTACCCACTTACTCTTATAGCTGGTTGGAAAGAGAACTGGACGGATGGGGTGCTCCTGTCAGTGGTAAGGATCTATTCAACAAAGGCGGTCTTCCCCCGGAGATCGAACTGGAGCTTGAACTGGAAGATGCGCCGCTGGTTGAGCTGTCGCTTGATGAGGACAGGGATGCCGTCGAACCAGTCAAGCCTCAAATCGTTTTTTATGCCAGTGGCGAAGCGACTGTCGGTGCTATCAACGTGCGCGAGCGCGCGACAGGTGATTTGCTGTGGCGTATCGAGTGGGATTTGCTGGGTCGATTTGAGGTCCTGCGCAGAGGCGAGGCCGAGGAGGATTGGTAGTGCGAGCCCGGGGCTTTACATTGGTAGAGGTTATGGTTGCGCTGGCGGTTGTCGCTATCGCGCTGCCAGCCGTATTGATGGCCCTGTATCAGCAGACGGACAATACAGCCTACCTGCGCGATAAATCCATGGCTCACATGGTGGCAGCGAACAAGCTGCAGGAAATGCGCCTGGTGATTGCCTCAACGCGGAATCTCTCTGCTGGGAAAGACAGTGGTGTCGCGCAGATGACTGATCGGGATTGGTATTGGTGGGTGGAGACCAAGACAACCGAGGCAGATTTGTTTTACCGCGTGGAAATCAGGGTGGCCCAGGAAGAGGGGCAGCAGGAGCAGCCGCTGTATACATTGAACGCTTTTATGTCAGCCGATCTGCAGGTTGATGCTGCTCCAGTTCCCGGGGAGCCTTGATATCCCCAGTGACCCTTGAAATGATGGCGCGTAAACCGGAGTCCGGCTTTACCCTGATGGAAGTGCTGATTGCCATGGCGATCACGGCATTCGTCTCAATGATTGCTTATTCAAGCCTGTCGACGGTAATGACGGGAGTGGAGCGCACGCGGGAGAGCTCCGATAGAATTTACGAGCTGGAACGCGCGTGGATGATCATCTC
This sequence comes from Haliea sp., assembly GCA_002862985.1. Classification (GTDB taxonomy): domain Bacteria; phylum Pseudomonadota; class Gammaproteobacteria; order Pseudomonadales; family Halieaceae; genus Marimicrobium. Next base: position 1,204 of record PKCY01000079.1, on the reverse strand, counting down.
TCGAGACCTCCGTCAGTTTGTGGACCGGCCTGTTCGCGATGAATTCGGTGAGCCGGAGCCCGCTCTGACTGGTGGCGAACTGTCGCGCTTTACGCTCAGTTTTACCCGGACAGGTTGGCACAACCCCGGCGGCTATCCGCGCAGTAACTTGCAGCGTATTAATTATCGGCTGGAAGATGACGGTTTGTGGCGCGACTCATATCCGGTATTGGACAGGGCAGCCGACACCGAGCCACAAAGCGCGTTATTATTGGAAGGGGTGGAAGAGTTCCAGCTGACTTTTCTCGGTGTTTTAGAACAGTTGCAAATCCAGACTGGCAGTAGTGCTCTAGATACCACGGACTGGGTCGAAAACTGGGTGGTTGATACCAGTACGCCGGGTGCGCAACGGCCGCCACCGGTGGCTTTGGAAATCACCCTGCGGCTGGAAGACTGGGGTGAAATGAGACGCTTGTATGCATTGCCGCCGCACTAGCACACTCAATACTGTCCAACGCCAGCGAGGCGCGGCATTAATCGTAGCGATGTTGGTTTTCGCATTGGCCGCCTCTTTGGTGGTCGCGATGAAGAGCGAATTCAATCGATTTTTTGAACGTACTGCGAATATTCTGCTCGCGGAGCAGGCTCAGGCCTATCTTCGCGGAGCGGAAGAGCTGGCAGCCATGGCGCTGATACGGGACTACGACAAGGACAACGCCGAAGGCCAGGTAAGCAGAGATGATCTGAGCGAAGACTGGGCCAGGCCATCGCCACCATTTGCGCTCGATGGTACTGGCTGGATGAAAGGTGAATTGAGAGACCTACAAGGGCGTTTTAATCTCAATGCCCTCGTCGAGAGTGGGGTGCCCAATGGAACAGGTGGTACCGTGGGGCGCCGCTTCACGCCGCCACAGGAGCAGTTTATTCGACTATTACAGGCCCTGGGTGACGCAGCAGTCAGTGAACAGGAAGCAAAGGCGATCACCGAGTCCATCAGTGATTGGCTAGATATGGACTCGGTGCCCTTAACAGATGGTGCTGAGGAAAATTTCTACTACGGGCTGACACCGGCTTATCGAGCGGCGAATCGCAGTATGACCAGCGTCAGTGAATTGCGCGCCGTAGCCAACGTGACGCCGGAAATCTACCAGGCACTATTGCCGTGGGTGACAGTGCTTCCCGACGCGGCAACGACATTGAATATACACACCGCAGAGCCCACGCT
>PKCY01000025.1 GCA_002862985.1 Haliea sp. | reverse complement strand
CTCGATGCCGATGAAGATGGTGTTGGCGATCTCTGTGGTGCTCTCGGTTGCTAGACGACTCTAGTTACGACAAGGCCGTCTAGTGCGGGTTTTTTGCTGGCGCTAAATAGAGGTTAGCAGCTGATGATATTCTCAGCGGGGCTGACTAAAATGAGTAAAGCTAAACAGCCTCAATATTATCCATCCAGCGCGATTTGACTTTTCTATCCGAGGTCTTATGGTGATTTAGTGCGAGTAATACATCAGAGGAACTGCCCCAGAGCGTCTATCCTCGCGCCAGGATACGACATGACCCCAAGACAACACTGTTTCACGCTGGAGTACCTGAAAGATCTCAATGCGACGCAAGCCGCTGCGAGAGCCGGTTACGCGCACCCTAGTTGCCTTCGTGGATGCCATCGCGCGACCGCTATTCGTGCTTGCCTGCAACCCAACCGTGGGAGGCAAGCTGGTCCGCTGCAAAGTGCTTGGGAGCACTTTCTAAGGTGGTTGCCATGGTGTCGTTCCAACGATTGAGAAAACCAAATAGCGATATCACGGCCACGACTTCGACAGCCTGTTTCTCCCTAAAGTGCTGTGATAATGCAGTCATGTGCTCTGCCTGCACGCCATTGGGTACCATGCCGGCATGCACCGCGACTCGCACCGCCGCTTTTTCCTGATCGGAAAATAAGTCGCTGCTTTCAAACTCAAACACCGCTTACACTTTCTCTGCGCTGACACTGTTTTTTGTTCTGATTGAGCCGTATGTGCTTGGCAATATCAGCAACCCGCTGTGTTACTCACCGCGAACGCAGTCATTTGCTTCAGCCCGGGGTCTAGTTCAGAATCGTCGCGCCAAGACCCCCAAAGGCCTGAGTCAGCTCTGGCCAATGCGCCATGGTCATCATGGATGTGGGCAGAAAGCCCATCGAGGCCTCTACCATTTGCAACATCGGTGCTAATTCGGGTACCGCTTCTCGCTGCCTGGGTGTGATGTGTGTCATGTTTATCCCCGTCGTGATCGCCGTTAGCCAATCTTGAGCAGTTGTTTGCCAAGATTTTGCCCGGTATAAAGCCGTTGCAGGGTAGCGGGAATATTGTCAAAGCCCTCCTGCAAATCGACCTGATAAATGAGTTGGCCTGATGACACCCAGGCCATCAAATCCTGAACGGCCTCCATCGCTCGCGGCATGTAATCCAAAATGATGAACCCTTCCATTCGCGCTCGGTTGATGGTCAGGTTTGATAAATTTGCGGGGCCGGGTACGGGGGTGGTCGCGTTATAAGCAGAAATGCTCCCGCACAAGACAACCCGAGAGCGAAGATTAACGTGATCTAGGGCCGCCTCAAGGATAGAGCCACCCACGTTGTCGAAGAATACGTCCCACCTATCGGGGCAGTGGTGCGCTATTTGCGCATTCACACCCTCATTTTTATAGTCGATTACAGCATCAAAGCCGGCGGTCTCTTTTAACCACCGACACTTATCCGGGCCGCCAGCAATGCCGACGACGCGGCAACCTTTTATCTTTGCAATTTGACCGACAAACGAGCCGGTAGAACCGGCGGCACCAGAAACAAGAACGGTGTCACCGGCTTTAGGCTGACCAATCTCCAGTAAGCCAAAATACGCTGTGAGCCCGGTAATACCGAGGACAGAAAGCATCATTTCAGGCGATACCCCCGGTGGCAATTTAACCAGCCCCATTGGACCTTCACCGGGGGCTGCGACGACGTAATCTTGCCAATAGCCGGTTGTTTGGACCAGGTCACCCACTTGATAGTCCGCGTGTCGCGACTCGACGACTTGCCCAACAGAAGCTGCCCGCATGGGTGCTCCGATGGCCACAGGCGGCAGATAAGCCTTACGGTCAACCATCCAGTTTCGCTGTGCGGCATCAAACGATAAAAATAGATTCTTGACCAGTACCTCATCATTTTGGGGTTCAGGAATCGGGGTTTCGGCGTACGTAAAATTATGCCGACCCACCATTCCGGAGGGTCGTTCGGCCAATAGCCATTGGCGATTGATTGTCACGATAACGCTCCCAGTGCTCTGTTCATGTTTACTTCACCTCTCCATGCCTACCCGCTATTATTCGGCCGCTATTTGCCACATTCTTCGCCGTGGCGGACTGCAACCAGCTCAATGTCATCGCCTTGGTGATAACAAGTAACCGTGAAGCAGGCGCTAAAAATCTCGGGTGCGAGATTCAGATTGCACCCAAAATTTTGCTGATATTTTTTCGAAACTTTTCGCCAAAGGGCGGGCGGGCGCCAATGATCGGCAAAACATCGATCAAGCTTTGACTGTAAATCGCGCGGGCGTGGCTCATGTTTCTAAAGCCCTCCGGACCGTGATAGGCACCCATTCCAGAGGCACCAACACCACCAAATGGCAGATCCTCTTGCACATAATGAAGCGTAATATCATTGATACAAACACCACCACTTTGCACGTGACTGAGCAAGTACTCCTGCTCACTTTTATCTTTGCCGAAGTAATACAGGGCGAGGGGATTTCGACGGGGTTCAATCTTATTGGGCACTTCGGTAATGTCGGTATAGGTCATGACCGGGAGAATGGGGCCAAAAATCTCCTCGTGCATGACCTGCATATCCTCAGTTACGTTTTGAAGAATATGCAACGGCATGCGACGGTTGTCCTCGGACGCACGGGTCTTGTCAGCGCCGACGATGGTGAGCTTAGCCCCCTTAGCCACTGCGTTATCAATATAGCCCTGCAACCGAGCGAAGTGTCTTTCGTCAAAAACACCCGCATAGTCGGTATTTTCGGTAATGTTCGGATACATTGACTGCGTCTCGTCGACGACTCGAGCAATCAGCTGTTCTTCCAGCTCTTCGGGGACGAGGACGTAGTCCGGCGATAGGCAGAGTTGCCCGCCATTTAACAGTTTGCCGAATACCAGACGTGTTCCTGCGAGTTCAAGCTTTGCGCTGCGACCAATGACGACAGGCGACTTACCGCCAAGTTCTAGTGTGACGGGCACCAGGTTTTTTGCTGCGGATTGCATCACTTGCGCACCGACACGCGTGGATCCGGTAAACAGAAGTTGATCGAAAGGCAGCTCCGCAAATTGCTGACCGATCTCTGCACCACCGGTTACGACCGCGACTTCATCTTCAGAAAAATATTGGGGGATAACTTCGGCAAATAATGCCGCTGTTTCAGGAACGAACTCGGAAGGCTTCAGTAACGCTCGATTGCCGGCAGCCAGCGCACTGGTCAGAGGCGCAACAGTGAGGCCGAAGGGTAGGTTCCAGGGAGAAATAATGCCCACAACCCCTTTGGGGAAATATCGGACCTGGCTTTTTCCCCCCAATAAGTTCATCGGTTTATTGGTTTTTCGCTTCTCTGGTTTCATCCACGTTTTCAAACGTTTCATCGAATAGTCGATTGCCTCGACCTTTGACGCAAACTCTGAAAACAAACTGAATTCGTAGGATCGAGCCCCGTTGAATTCGCGCTTGGTTGTTGCCGCAAACGCTGTCTTGTTTTCGATAATCAGCGCCTTGAGTCTTTTCAAGCGGTCAATTCGTGTCGCATAGGTAACCTCGCCCTCAGCACGAAACTTCTTTCTCTGTCGTTCGAGTAGTACGCTCAGGTTCTGTGCGGTCAAATCAGTGACGTTGTCGTGTTCGGCTATGCCCATGGTTGCTCTCCGAGATTGCCTTGCGTTGTTTTCAGTTAAGCGATTTGTCGTGATTCGCCTAAGCGTTTATTTTGTGTGACTCGTTTAAATGATAGATGAAACTTCCGCGCGAATGCCCTCAATGATGCGGACGGCATTCTTGATGAAGAGCGGTTCAGACGAAAAACTGGCTATCAGTTTCTGAACATCCGTAGGTAGTTCTTCGTTCTCCAATGATGGGCTCTGGTCGGTTTGCGTCGCACCGATCAGCAGGACCCCCATTGTTTTTACGATTTCGCTTGCTTGCGCTGCGCTCAATCTGAGCGCTGTGGATGATCGTTTCGCAAGAACGTCCACCTGCTTTATGAATATTCGCTTCGACTCGATCAGCCGAGGGATCGCAACATTGTGCTCGATGAGATGTTCAAGTCTGATCAGCAAAGGCAGAAAGACGCCATCGGCCAGGGCCGTCGTATAGAGCGACTGGGCATACGCTTTACTCGTTATGGGATCAGATAATTCACCGATGAAAACCTGGCTCCATCGAATCAAGCTTTGCTCATAAAGGGTCAGGAAAAGCTCTTCCCGGGTTTTGAAATAGAGGTAGAGCGTCCCCTTGGCCAGGCCGGTGTTCCTGGCGAGTTGAGCCATAGAAAATGCCTCATAGCCAACCTCATGGAAGTACGTTTCGGCGGCGTCCAGCAAGGCTTGCCGCCGAAGCGCCTTTTGTTCTGCGCTTCTCGCCCTCTGATTAATCACCGCACATGAACTCATGAATATCTCCACACAGCTTTCTTGTTTGCTTGCCCGACCAGGGTGGGCCCACAGTCGCCGAACCTTAAATGACCATCGGTCAATTATATAGCTGACTGGTGGTCATTTCAAGTGCGGGTCAAATCTGTAGAAATTGTGGAAAAAAACATAGGTGTCGACTAATCGACTGAAGGAGTTTGGTATCTTGGGCATGAATTGCCGCAACGTGGGTTTTATTAATCGCTGCAATAAGCGCAAACGGTACTGACAAGTTAACGTATTTTTCCCCGAAAAGTGGAGCTTTAAACTGCATTGCAGCCAATAAAAAAACCTAAAGTGGGAGCTGGCGACTCGATTGCCAGCGCCAAGGGCCGAAAAGCAACGACTTGCCTCAGCGGGGCAGGACATCACCGCTGAAACCGAGCCTATGCGGAACCTGAAGTGGTTCAGTTGGCGAGGGGGTGAGTAAGCTGAAGAGTGTTAAGCAATTTTTCAGACCGAACTTCCGAACCGGGGCCGAAGCTCAAGACAACTCAAATTACAATCAGACCTAACTGAAAAATTACCAAAGGGTCAATGGAAAACCATCCGCACAGAATAATTCTAAAAACTATAATGACTGGCAACACTTTCAAACTTTAACTATTTTTTAAATAAAACTTTTCACAACTGCCTTTTCTGGCCAAAGCGCAATAATTGATTTAGCACGATGGCAAGCACGCCCGTAAAACTAAGCGCAGAACTAAAAATTGGCCTCAACCAAGTAGGCATCAGCGCATACAGTTCTGGCATTGCCTGTAAACTCAAACCAAAAGTCAATGAAACGCCAACCACAAACACACAAATTACATCTGGCTTCGAATCAATAATAATTTGTATGCCTGCCATGATCATAAAGCTCACGACAAAAATTAAGATCGCCCCCATGACAGGCATTGGCATAATTGCCAATATGCCACTCAATTTTGGCGAGAATCCCAACAGGATAAACAACAGGCCAGCAACAAATCCGATAATACGACTTGTAGCACCAGAAGCCTTACTTAGGGAAACATTACTGGCAGAGGTGTCTGTCGCCATGCCCCCCAATAAACCAGATGCAGTGACAGAACATGCATCCGCCATCAAACCGCCACCCATACGCTTGACATTGGGCCGCTGCCAATTTTTATCATTGATGCTTTCAGCCATAGCCAAATTTCCATAGGTCTTCAGGGCTCCGCAAATGGAAACGATAATAAACGCTGGCAGCAGAGACCAACTAAAGGAAATATCCATCATGGAGCCAAAAGAAGGCAATCCAAACCAAGCGGCCTCCTTTACTTGATCAAAAGCATCGATGGATGTTGCACCGGTCATAAACGACAATACATAACCGAAAGGCAAACCTAGCAACACACTATAGAGTTTTAATTTACCTCCTTTTATTACATTGGCTCCAATCATCACCAACAAGGTCAAGACAGCAATGGACAGATTGAGTGTATCGATATATTCATTACTGTAATTAACACCAAAAAATTTTGATACACCGAGAGGTATGATGCTAATAGCAACCATCAACACCACAACACCTGTTATTTCTGGTGGAAATAAAAAAGCCAATCGGTGAAAAAACCGAGCTAATAGCATTTCCACGAATCCTGCTGCTATAGTCATCCCTCGCATCAAAGGCAACCCGCCTAACCAAGCGGCCTCCATAGATACGGCAAAGAAATTAGGACCACAAAGGTTGGGACACAATAAGCCCGACCCAATACCAGGACCTCGTGTAGCCTGAATAATAGTTCCTAATCCAGCGGCTACCATCGTCATCGCAACAACTATTCTCACATCATCCATTGTGCCGCCTATCTCTAGCACTAATACAACAGGCAGTACTAAAGTACTCGACATTAGAAAAATATGTTGAATCGAAAGTAAGAAAAGAATCGGTGTCGGGGGCTTGTCATCCAAGCCATAAAGAATCTCATCAGGTTTATCGACCAATGTAAACTCCTATTGCATCCAGATCGGGGTTGCTAGAAAGTAGTCTGAGCCCACAATTAAGGTTTGATCCCCCACTTTAACTTTTTTGGCATAAATAGACTTACGAGTCATTTCAAATACGCCCGGATTTCGCCAAAGATACTGCAAACTTGCCTGATCCTTATGTTCCAATTCTTTTAATAGTTTTTTAACCGGAGAATTCCCAATAGCATCTTGAAAAGGCAAAACACTACGGCCTTCCAAGGTAGGATAAGCCGGATCAAATATTGTACGGCCCTGCAAGTCAATTACAAACACATATGCATCGAGGAAAGAATATGGGGTTGCGCTGCTACGAAACTGTTTAAAAGCATAATTTTTTCCCTTCGCTTCCAAAAGCTCTGCCGCCATTTGGACACGATTCTCAACCACTGAACGCTCCGTCTTTAAGTTGTATGCCCCACTACCAACAAAATAAACCTTTCCATCTGGCCCAGCCACTTTACGTATATAGGCGCCTTTCCAATGGGGAAGCAACTCATCTTTGTCAGGCCATTTATAAAAAATCCAATCACTTGCCTTCCCTGGAGATTGCTCTCCCACACTCGTTATTAGCTCGACAACAGGCTTACCATTTATATCACGAAAATTTTTCATATCTTCTCCCACCAGGTCAGGCTGCACAGGATGAAAAAGACAAATACTTTCAGGACTGTAAACAAAGAGATAATACTGCCCATAATACCAACGAGAACCTTCTTTAGAAAAATCTTCGAAGGCCGCCTCACCCATCGTTGACAGTAATTCAGCAGCAGCATTAACCAATTTTACAAGGCGCTGTGTATCACTATATTGATATACAACTTCTTCATGAAATTCTTCTGCAATGCTTTCAACATCTAGCATCATGGCAGATATAAGCACCAGCCAAAAAGCCTTGAGCAATACTGTTTTTGGTAAGGAAAGACCTCGAAACATTTTACGGCAATCCTAAGAATATTTTGAGTAAAAGGTGTAAGCAGGATAAACGCTACTTTCGAAACTAATGTATTACAAACAACGGACTGCAGACAACCACCTATTGCGGTCCAGAATATTGACTAGTGTTATAAATGAACCAAATGGCCATAAAACACCCATCAGCGTCGTGTCTTTTGCTAAAGAAACCTTCTTAACCGATAGTTGGCCCTGCCAGCCTCTTCCTTGAGCAGCATCATTC
>PKCY01000224.1 GCA_002862985.1 Haliea sp. | reverse complement strand
CAGAAAACTCGCCCATCCCGAGCATACGTTCTGCCGCCGCACCTGACTCAGGCTGATTCTCCGCCAGCCATCCATTAATGCAAGTTGCAGCAGCACGCGTTTCAGGCAACAGATCCTCGGACAATACACGCAGGACGGCGATTAGTGTTTCCGGTATTTCATCATCGGGCAAGAAGTCGGTACCGGCGTTAAAGAATTCTGGAGCATCCTGATCCGCGCGATTCATGCGCTCTACCCAACGGTGAACTCTCACAGCCCGTTGCTGCATGATACGAAGTGGCGCAGGATCTCTTCCCAGGTGAGCATACATTGGTGCCAGCAACCCAAAATCGCCGATACAGGGCTTCCAGCCCAATAGATAAGGCACGGTCTTCAGGTGTGTATTCAGGGCGGACAAATAGTCCAGATAGAGGGTTTCGACCAGCTCGATGGCATCATCCGTCACACCAAAAATGCTAGCGGCATGACGCATCCTGTCCATCATTTTTTCAGTTTTTTCTTCACGTGCCGGCAAATCACGCTGAGAGTGGAAAAAATGATACCGCACGAAATCCAGATTTTCCTCGGGATAGTTCCAGCGGTAGTGCATTGCGGGGCGCAACAGTCCATCGGTGCCGATTACATCAAACAATGCGCTGACAATCTGTTGCCGCGCAGTACGTGGCTGGCAGGGACGACCGCTTCGCACCTCAAAATGCTCAATGATCGCGGCGCCGTCACGGATAACCTCACCCCCTGGCGTTAACAGGGTGGGAATAGTGGGCAATTTACCCTTGGGCAAAATATCGGCCTTGAAGCTCTCATGCCCTGTGGACAGTTCCCGAAATGCGATACCGTTATTGATCAGATAGGAGCGCGCACGCCCGGAGTACAGGGAATGCGTAATGGCGTAAAGCGTATGTAGTTCAGACATCGGGTGCTATTACCTCAGGTCTAATTGCGCCCGTCAAAAATATCAATTCAACTCACTTGGGCTTCGGCTCGCTTCAGGTTAAACCGTATCCAACACTTCCACTTCCGGCGCCGCAGCGACCAGCGGAGCCAATACCTTGTTGGCCGCGTGGAAGTGCGCTGATTTACCGTGGGCCTCCAGATCCGCTTCGCTGTGGTATTGCTCCAGTACTTTATAAACCTGGGAATCCGTCTTGCTGCGATGCAGGATATAGAAGATGTTGCCGGGCTCGTTGGCGCGCACCTGCTCAGCCAGCGCCAGGAACGCCTGCTCGAATTCAGCGTTGCTGCCTTCGGCAATGGTAATTGTTGCTACTACTCCGATAGTCATTATCAAATACTCTGTTGATTTACTAAAAGCGCCAAATGTTACGCCGGCTCAGGGAGCGTGACCGGCCCCTGAAAACTACGCAGGTTTTTGCCGAACCAGAAAAAAGTGCGTGTGGGCGTGGGTAGCGACACCAGCCAAGGGCGCGATAGTTCAATTTTTTTGAGCGCAGAGCCCGGGGGGAGTACCAGTGACTGATCCCTGGAATCATCGCCAACGAGCTCTACAAAGTCGCCCTCAGGTAAACTCATTACGGACACGGTGCGACCCGCCTCAAAGCCAATCAGGTGGGCCTTGTCGACCGAAATTTCCATTGGGCCGTGGGGCACAGAGGCCGGAACCTGCTCCCGAGGGACGGCAACATTGATATACAAACGCCCATCGATAATCCGCTGCAATACGGGCTTGCCGGGCGAGCCCGGTGAATGCTGAAATGCGGCGCGATCCATCGAAGCGCGAGCAATGCCCACTTTCACCAGGGACGCCTCCAGTACAAGTGCCTCAAAATCAGCCATTTTTACAGGGGCCGCACTCATCCAGACCCGGCCTGTGGTGGTGTCCATCACCTCCATGAATAGCTCGCGTCCACCTGAGACCATATAGCCCCCGTCCTGAAGGCCATCGAGCACAAGATGATCAAGGTCCTTGGCCGCTTGACTCATTCTCTGATATTCCTTTGCGACCTAGTTAGGCCAATAAATATATTCATCACCGGGTTCAAAATACTCTACCAACGTTTTATCAACAGCAACGGGTATCTCCGCAACATAAGGGTAAAGCGGTTTACGCGCAGACGCCTCGTGGGCGTCCAGCAGAGCCCGCAGTTCGCTGAGTTTATCCGGGCGCGACTCGGCAAGGTTATTGTGCTCAACCGGGTCTTCCGCAAGGTTATAAAGCCACGCCTTGTTCGGAAGTTTTGAAACCTGCAATTTCCAATCTCCGTGACGCACCGCGCGGTAGTATCCACTCTGCCAGAACAGAGTTTCGCGCACCCAGTCTTCAGCGCCTTCACCCGTCGCCAGGGGAAGCAGGTCGAGACCATCGATAATCACATTCGGTGCTCTTGCAGCTTCCGCCGCTGCTGCCATAGTCGGCATTAAATCGATGTGCGCGACCGGCGTATCAACAGTAGTGCCTGCAGCGATCCGCGCTGGCCACTTGACGAACATCGGCACCCGCAAGCCGCCCTCGAAGTTAGTCAGCTTCCAGCCGCGATACGGCGCGTTCACCTCAGGCAAGCCGATATACCCCGCTCCGCCATTATCACTCGAGAAAATCACGATCGTATTTTCTGCCAGCCCCTGTTCCTCGAGCTCCGTCATAATACGACCGACACTGCGATCGAGCGCATGGATCATCGCCGCATACACGCGCGCGCGATGTGGCTTGATATCTCCTACCGCGTCGTAATCTTCGCGAGTTGCCTGCAGGGGAGTGTGCGGACCCCAATGTGCGAGATAAAGAAAGAATGGCCTGTTTTTATTCGCCTGAATAAACGCTATCGATTCGTCCGTCCAATAATCAGTGAGGTACCCACCGGGCTCGAAATAGTCTTCGAGTGCATTATTGAACGATGCAGCAAAAACCATACGCGCCCACAGGAATTTGTCGATGGGGTCGAAATCCAGTTTGGCATTGACTACATTGGAATCATCTTCAGGTAGGTAGAGTCCGCTGGCCATCAGCAAACTCTCCTCGAATCCCTGATCATTGGGTGCAAAACCTCTTCCCCTGCCCAGGTGCCACTTGCCAATGTGCGCGGTGTGATAGCCCCTGTCCTTGAGCACCTCCGCTATGGTGATTTCTTCCGTCGGTAAGCCCTGTTCCTCGTAGGGCAGAATCTCACTCCCGACTTCATTGAACTCCGGCGGGGGTAGGCCGTTATCCATGCTGCTGGCGACCATACCGACCATCGGCCCCATGCCCGAAGGGGTGGGTGTAAACTCAAAGCCTGTGCGAATGGGATAGCGTCCGGTCATAATCATGGCTCGCGACGGTGCACAGGTGGCGTTCCCTGCGTACGCCTGCCGGAACACCGCACCCTCCTTCGCCAGCTGATCGATATTTGGGGTTTGCACAAGGCCCCCACCAAAAGTGGATATATCGTTGTAACCAAGATCGTCGGCCAGAATCAGGATGATATTAGGAGGCCGCTCACTCGCGCTCTCCAATGCTTCTGCGGGCCCCTGCTCCCAGGGTATTACCCGATTTGGGGCCACCACATATTCTCGATCTGTTTTAAACTTGACCAGTGCCAGCATTAAATCGATTCGACTGAACCAGGCCAGAGAAGCAATAGCCAGAGCCATCAAAAAAATGGCAACTAGGGTTTTTTTCGCCATTGAATTTACCTGCAAAGGTGTCCTTAGATTTAGGCTAGATGCGCGGTTTATAGGACAGGGACGGGGATATTTTTATACTGACTCAGCCCGCGTCGGCTGGCAGCAAATTATGAATGATGCCAACGACGATTTCAATCGCCTGCTTCTTGCTCTGCCCCTGGTGATCCCGGAGTCGATGCCACATCTCGAATGAAGCCACTCCATCAACCGCTTCGCGCTGATGCCGCGACAGGGACTTGAGTTCCGGAAGCCAATCATCGAGATCTTTACGCAACCCTCGCTGGTAACGCGCATAGTTTTTACGCAGTACTTCATAGCGCCATCTTTGCGCCGCTGTAGAAAGAATCATACTCGCTTGGTTTTCGTAACCGTCCGCGTGTCGTTCTATGGCATGTACTAACCTTTCCTCGAGCGTGCCATCTCGGTCCCCACCAACAAACAAGGCCTCCGTGTCTTGCCGGCCATACTCGTATAGCGCAGAAAATAGGGCTTCCATATCTGGAAAATGCCGAAAGAAAGAGCGGATACCCACCCCAGCTCGGTCTGCAATCAGCTGCGCTGTGGGCACCAGGGTTCCCTCGGAAATCAGTTTCAGGCTTGCTTCAATAATCGCCCGCCGGCTACGTTCGGTGCGCAATCGGCGCCCATCGGGGACAGTTTCATTTTCATTTTCATTTTCAGTAGAATTACTCACTGACTTCTCTTTAAGCCTATAAATTCGGGAACGATCGACACCTTATCACAGCGACCAGTCCACATGTGCATCTAATGGCATTATTTATGCCATTATGCACAGAAACTGTAACGAATGCCGCAAAATAGCGGTCACTCAGCCGATCCTTGAATTCCAGGCAGTACTCACGCCCCCCACCCGAACTCCTTTCTCGCTAAAATAAAGTTACCTGCACCGCGCACGAGCATGAGATCAATGCATGTGTAGTTACTGAATCGAATAAGATGGTCTACAATGACGGGACGCTGATTAAAAAATGGCCACGTATCCTGATGGTAAAATACTGCAGACACTACTAATAAGAAATACTAGGTAGTCAAACATTTGAACTTCCCGATACTACACAATTTGCATACCTATGCGGGCAAGATATTCTCGGTCCGTATTAGTTCCAGATTGCATCCCACAACAATTTCACTGGTCGCTCTACTGGGCTGGGCACTTCCAGTACTGGCTCAGCCGGTAATCATTCAAGGCAAGCCCAGACAGCTGGAAGAAGTCATAGTAACCGCCCAGAAGCGCACCCAATCTCTGCAGGATGTTCCGATTTCTATCGCGGTAGTGAGCGGTGAAGAAATAACACAGTTGAGCATCTTTGATTTCACCGAGACTGCGCAATTAACACCGGGAGTCAACTTTTTCCCGGGAGTGCAAGCTGCCGCTATTCAGCTGCGCGGCGTGGGTCCCGCATTTTTTGCGCTCACTGCGCCACAAGGTGTCGCTGTATTCGTCGATGATTTCGCGCAGGGTTCCGTGGGCGCTGTCTTCTCAACGCTGGTGGACATTGAACGCATAGAGTTACTGCGGGGTCCGCAGGGTACTCTTTACGGTCAGAATGCACCTAGCGGTGCCTACAATATAAGCACAAGAGCCCCAAATGCCTCTGAACTGGAGGGCTATATTGAAGGTTCTTACGGCCTGAATAATTCCTCTAGCCTGAATGTAGTTGACATTCGGGGGGCGGTTAATCTCCCTGTGATTTCTGACAAGGTTGGTATTAGACTCGCTGGTGCTTATGCTGATTCAGACGGCTACATCGAGGTAAAGAACCCGGTTTCCGGTGAAAAAGGTACCGGTGGCAAAAAACACAAGGCACTCAGATCGCGCTTGGTGTGGCTGATGAATGAGGACATGAGTTTGTACTGGAATGTCGGCTATCAGGATCTGGCCGATCAGCCGGTAGACTTTAACGTGGATGGTATTGTCCCGGGAACCGGTGGGGCCAACCCCATACCCGCCATCGAAAATCGGTTCGATGATCGCTATTACTATGGTGATTTCCTCTCCAACGCGCAATCGGATATCAAGGAGACTAACCTTCAATGGGTCTGGGCTCAGGAGTCGGTGAACATTGATTTTCTCACGTCTTACCAGAAGCTCAAAACCTACCAGTTGGATAACCGGGAGCCCTATCCAGACAGAACCAGTCAGTTCCAAATCCAACTCGATTGGGAAACCACATCAGCAGAGTTGCGTTTCTCCAATACCGGGGAAAAGTTTGATTATATCTCCGGGCTTTACTATGCCAATCGCGATATTGATGGCTTCTTTGACGTCACACTTACCGGCGTTAACCTGCTTGGCCCGGCGGAAGGCGCTGGCGATATCAAGGCAGCTTACGCAAATTTCATTTTCCATCTGGCACCTCAATGGGATATGACCCTTGGTGCCCGGTATGACAAAAATGATATTTGGACGAAAAGTAATTTCGAGTTCATAGGCTTAAGTTCTGTTGTTGATGACGAGGCAAGCTATGATCACCTCTCCTGGAGTTTCAAACTTCAGCATTACTTCACCGAAAATATGACCGCCTATCTGGCAATCGACAATGCTTATAAGCAAGGCGGATTCAACAATTTATTGCCGGGTATTATAGCCCTTGCACCGGTTTTTCCTGAAATCGCAGCGGCTGGGGGCGAAATGCTCGCCTTTGACGAGGAAACGTCCACAGCTTTCGAAATCGGACTCAAGGGCGCAGCACTGGATGGACGCATGAGCTACAGCGTAGATATTTTCTATCAAGAATTTGACGATCACCAAATAATCCAGCCGCTGAATGTCACAGCGCTTAAGACGCCTTTGGGAGATTTAAATTCGCTCTTTTCCGCACAACTTACGAATGCCGAGAACGTAAACACCAAAGGCGTGGAATTTGAGATGATCTACCTTCTTGCGGAGAACTGGGACGTCAGTCTTCGTGGTACCTACTTCGATGCCACCATAGAAGACTGGAGCTTTCGATTCTGTCCGGGTGGCGAAGAGAATTCACCCGCTCAATTATTCTGTCCTTTAAGTGGCGGAGATCCGCTGAATTCGCTACCACAGTGGAACTCCAATTTTCAGCTGGGATACAGTCAAGCTCTCACAGCCAACTGGAATTTTTCCTCTCGATTCAATTGGTCCTGGCAGAGCGTTCCGAACTTCACAACAGACACCAATGCATTTTCAGATGCGAAAAGCCTGCTTGGCCTTAGTTTCGCGCTACAATCTTCCGCAGGTTTTGATATCCGGCTGTGGGGTAAAAACCTGACCAACGAGGACCTCAATATCAACCCAACACTGCGCTCAGATGGAGACCCCAGTTTGCCCCAACCATTCAGCGGAAGGTATTATCCTGGGCGCGAGTATGGGCTTACACTCAGTTATAGCTTCTAACAGCCAATCACTCAACCTCACTGTAATATGCACTACCCACAAACCTCGACGTATAGCACAAACGCAAGTAGCGACCTCTAGGTGGGTGGGCATAGCGCTCGACTGAGTCCCGTTTGAGTGATTCAGCCCACATTGATTAAGCTCTTCCAACAAGGCGTTGGAATGGTCATTGTTCTTCTCTCACGGTAAAAGTAATTACGGGAATGTAAAATGAAAACACTCATCGTTGGTGGATCAGGACTGGTTGGGGGAGAAATAGCGCTTTATTTGAATTCGCTAGGCCACGAAGTCACTATTATGGCGCGAAAACCACCGCTGGCACCGGACATCGCAGCATTGCCATTCCTACAAGGTGACTATGTAAGCGATCGATTTAGTGAGGATCAACTCTACGGTTTTGATTCCCTGGTATTCGCGGCGGCAGCCGACATACGCTACATGCCCGTTGATGGCAGCGTAACCCCCGAAGATTTTTACACTCAGGTCAACGACGAGGCGGTACCGCGCTTCTTTCGAGCCGCCAGAGATGCGGGCATTAAACGCGTCGCTTACATTGGCACCTTTTATCCTCAGGTAGCCCCCAACCAAATAGGCAT
>PKCY01000076.1 GCA_002862985.1 Haliea sp. | reverse complement strand
TCCTTCCTTTCTCGGACCCCAGCGACGACAACCGAGTTTTTTGCTCGTCTTGGAATCGTTCACTATCTTGACGATATCGATGTTGGAACACAGAGCGTCGACCAGTCCTCCTCGGTAGCCGGTCTCGGTCTTAACTGGACAAACCGCATCAGTGACAGACTGCGTCGCTGGTGATATCTGGTGGAAGTCGTTGCCGTTTTTAGGAAGTCATCTACCAATGCTATCAATTCGGGGCAGTTAACTTGTCAGCACATTTGTAATGATGTCGATAAACTTTTGTGCCGCTGGCGAGCGCGATCGCTTGTCCACTTCAATAATTCCAAGTTCGGTATTCAGTGTTGGGTGCGTTACATCGAGCTCTACGAGCACGCCCTGTAGAAGTTCGAACTCACAATTATACGCAGCAGAAATTAGCAATGAATCGGAGCACATAAGCGTGCTTATAAGAGTCGGAAAGTCACCGCAAATGATGTTCGGCTTCAGTAACCCAGGGCCGGCATCTGTTAATGCAGTTGAGAGTGGGTGCGTTTGGCCAACTGACGTGGGTGCCATCAGCGAATATGGGGCCAGCTGACTCAAACGGAGTTTTTTTTGTGACTGCAGTGGGTGGCCTTTGCGAGCAATCACAGACAGAGGCACGTTGGTGATGAGTTCTTTTTGTAATCCGCTACTATTCTGAAAACTGCTAAGCCCGATAGCAAGAAAATCGACATTGCGGTTCTTGAGATTGTAGGCTAGCTCTTCATGTGTACCTTCGCTGACGGTGATCTGGATCTTGGGATATCGCGATACAAACTCCGGGATAGTCCTTCTTAACACCAACTCCCTTACCCCCCTTCCCACACCGATGTTTAATTCCCCTTCTTCAATATTTTGAAAGAGGCGAGCGGCGCGCTGAATTTCTTCCACATCAAACAGTACCCGCTGGCACTGTTCGAGGATTTCCATGCAAAAGGGAGTCGCTCGCATGCCCCCACTGTGCCGGTCAAACAACCTCACATTTAGCAGACCCTCCAGAGTATTCAGGCTCCGCGTCAGCGCGGGCTGAGTGATGTGCAGGACCTCTGCGGCCTTGTGCAGATTGGCTTGCTCCGCAATGGCGGTGAGATGGCGGAGCTGTTTTATCGTAACCATGCATACCTCCGATAATATTTAATTATCAATCAATGAGATTAAATAAGCATACATTATCTGTTTGGCCAATTACACTTGTATCTGAAACACCCAAGCCCGGTCACAGCTGAGCTGAAGAGGGAAGGACGACTCTTCCGGGTATGCGGGAATTACCAACCTCGCCGCCGCAAGGCCCGAACTAACGGGCTCCGTAAAAGTAAAAAGGAATATTGAGGTGTATAGATCGATGAAAAGACTTTTTGCCACTCCACTTATAGTCGCCGCCCTGATGGGGGGCTCACCACTTCATGCACAAGTGGACCGCACCCCGAACCAGATCACACTCGTAGAAACCAGAACGGCCAATTTGAATGGCAATTCCTGGGAGCTCAACTTCTATCGCAACGAGGCCTATACCTGCGGCTTGTCGGGTAACTACACGTTTTTCGTGATGGAACCTGCCAATAACCCCGGTGCCGAGGCGCCACTGTGGGCCTATCTGCACGGCGGCGGCTATGGCTGGTTCGATGAGGATCAGGTTTACCAGGCAGTAAAGACTCAAACCCAGAATACCTTCAACCACGAAGAGACGTTCGACGATCTCATCGACAACCACCTCGTATACAACACGATGCGCAATGACGAAGTGATGGATTCCACACTCACACGGCGTATACAGGAAGGCTACCGGGTGCTGCTGGTCTCCATGTGCGATCACGACAATTACTCCGGCAGGGGCACGCCCTACCCGAACAACCCGAACCCGAATGGCGGAGAGAGGCAGGTAAACGGCTTGCAAGCCACGATGGCTGCCATGGACTACACCGTAGCCAATTATCCTACTACTCACGTTTTCGCCCACGGCACCAGCGCGGGTTCCCTTGGCGTGTTTGCCATGTCACAGGCCTATGTGGAAGAAGGCACCTACCTGACGGCAATCGTGGCCGACTCATGGTCATTCACTCCCCCCAGGATATTTGATATGTTTGATGCCTTGGTAGGCGAGGCGGGTTATGTGTTTAACGCGGGAGCCGACCTTCGCGGCGATGGCATGGATAAAATCGGTTATGACTACCTGGGCCTGGGCATCTACCCTGAGGCAGTCATCGAGGGCGGCTTCGTCGAGGTACCGAGCATGTACATTATTGGCGAGAAGGATCCAGCTTGCGGGGGCTACCGCGGTGGCATATTAGAGGCAATACCGCAGGCAGCGGCCGCCGGCTTGAGTAACTGCGCCTGGCAGTATGATGACTTGCGCGACGCGATTGCCAATCAACCCGACAGTCCTCATATATTTGATCTGTCTGCCACCGGCGATCACGTTGAAACCAACAGAGAAAACCCTGTTAACGACAGAGTGGATAACTTTGTCAGCGGTGTGCTGGCAACCGATCCGCCCCATCCAGTTTTTCTTCCGCCGGGTTGCTAGTCAAAGGAAAGGGTGAGGCGCCCCAATTCTAGCGTACGGTGAAGGGAATCGCTTGGTGCTGCGCTACTTAATGCTACCCAACTTGTCAGCCTATACCCGGCCCACGTTCGTCACAGGTTCATTGGCCGTGCAAATCACCTGCGAGTGAGGCAAGCGTTGTGATAACCACAGATCCTATTCTCCTGGCATGAGGCCAGGAGGGGGCGCGTCGATTTTTTGTCTACAGGCTCTGTACATTACCTATACTTGTTAAGTACGATCTTTTAATAAATCACGGATCTCAGTCAACAAGACTTCTTCTTTACTTGGAGCAGGTGGTGCAGATGGCTCTTCCTCTTCTTCTCTCTTCAAAGAATTAATGAGTTTGATTACCATAAAAATTGCAAAGGCAATGATAGTAAAGTCGATCACTGTCTGAATAAACGCGCCATAGCTGATGACAACTGCGGGCACGTCTCCTACCGCGTCCTTAACAGTGAAAGCCAAATCAGAAAAATCAACTCCACCGAGAGCCACACCGATTGGCGGCATAATAATCCCACCGACTAACGCTGATACAATTTTGCCAAATGCAGCGCCGATAATGATGCCGACGGCCATATCGACGACATTACCTTTTACAGCAAACTCTTTAAATTCGCTCATCATACCCATAATCACTTTCCCAATATCCAATTAATGTAAGCTTAATTTGGTCATTCCATAGCGGCGGCAACTCAACGCAGTGCTCTGAATGACCCTAACATCTTCTAATCAACCTCTGTTGAGCTATCAGTCCCCTAAAAATTGAACCGAATTAAAGCCTTAAAACGTCATCATCCGCACAACAGAACTCTATTCCAGCCGACCTCTGCGTCCCTCATGCGACCGTATAAGTGCTTGAAGAACTATCTTAACCCCAACGCCACAAATCGCCAAATAGCGAGTTCGCTTAGAGGGTGTGCGGCGTCAGCCAACATGGTGCCAAATGACCTCGTTCACTAAGAGATACATCTGCTACTTTCAAGCTAAGGTAGAAGAGTATCATCATGAGCATGTCAAAAACGGAAAAGACGGTCAAGGATATCCGCCGCAACACCCGCTGCAAGTTCTCAACCGAGGAGAAGATTCGCATTGTCCTGGATGGTCTGCGGGGCGAAAGCTCCATCGCTGAACTGTGTCGCCAAGAAGGCATCAACCCCAACCTGTATTACCGCTGGAGCAAGGACTTCCTTGAGGCTGGCAAGAAGCGTCTGTCGGGCGATACCGTCCGTGAAGCCAACACTGATGAAGTCACCGGCCTCAAGCGTGAGAACGGCGATCTGAAGCAAGCCGTGGCGGAGCTCTATTTGCGCAATGACTGGCTCAAAAAAAGTCTGACTGGGCAGGGTGTGATCTTGGACGACGAATGATGCGCGCTGCATCGGCCCGACCTGACGCCCAGGGAGCTGGCCTGGCAAATTACCGATACCCACGACTACTTTGTGTCGGAATCCAGTGTCTATCGCATCCTGAAGGCCCACGACCTAATCACCAGCCCGCAGTTCACGGTGATGAGTGCAGCGGATAAGTTCCAGTATCCGACCAGTCGGGTACATGAACTCTGGCAGACCGACTTTACCTATTTCAGGGTGGTTGATTGGGGCTGGTACTTCCTGTCGACGATCCTGGATGATTAATCACGCTACATCATCACCTGGCGTCTGACGACTACCATGGCCGCCGCTGATGTAACGGATACGCTGAAGGACGCCCTGACGGTGACAGGGTTGTCTGAGGCCCGTGTACGACATCGACCCAGGCTACCGTCGGATAACGGACCTTGTTACATCAGTGGTGAGCTGAAGGACTGGCTGAAGAAGCAAGATATCGAGCATACCCGCGGAGCGCCGTATCATCCCCAGACCCAGGGCAAGATTGAACGGTATCACCGTTCAATGAAAAACGTAGTGAAGCTGGAGCATTATTACTATCCGTGGGAACTGCAAAAGGCTATTTCTGAGTGGGTCGAGCACTACAACCACGAGCGATACCATGAGTCGTTGGACAACGTGACTCCCGCAGATGTTTATGACGGACGGAGAAACGAGATCCTGGATCAACGCGCTGTGGTGAAGGCCAGGACGATGACGAAGCGAAAAGTACACAACCTGCGATTAGCAGGCTAGACTGGAGAAGAAACTGGCAGAAAAGTGTCTCTTAGAAATAGGGTCAAACGGTCCCATAAGGTCTGACGACGCACAATCCCGAATAATCTGACGACGCACAAAGCACTGCTTTAGTTAAAATGTCTTCCTTCATCTACAGCTCTTTATAGCGATAGTTCATGGGCTAACAGCACGCCCACCACGAATACGATGCGAGCTATTTCTATATGCTAAAAATCTAATTCTTGGAGGCCAAGACACCTGCAAAATCAGCCACAAGCGCATACTTTTCAACTAAATAAGTTATACTCCGCCTCGGCATTCTTATCAGCTTTTTCCTAGTCAGCGCAGTGTTCTCTGCGTCTGTTAATCGATCGGAGCCCAACATGATTAGCCCATTACCCGTATTGGTTGTTGCAAGCATGTTTTTCAGCACAACCCTGTCCGCTGAACCTGTAGCGGTTGGCTATACGCTAGTCAGAGAATCAGGGGCTCTCAGGAATAACTCTAACTTTGGGCGTGTAGAAGCGATCAGAGACACCGATATAAGAACTCGCGTCAGCGGGACGCTTAATACATGGCGCGTGCGAGAAGGCGACCGCGTTGAGAAGGGTACGGTGATAGCGGAAATTGACCCCCAAGTCTATCAGGCAAATGTCCGTGTTGCGGAGGCCGAGGTAGCAAAAGCTCAAGCCGCGCTTGAGCTTGCCAAGTTGGAACAACAACGCCTGATGTCGCTGTTAAAAAGACAGGTAGTATCTCAGTCAGAATCGGATACGGCAATCGCTATGCGAAAAGACGCAGAAGCCGGCCTTGCTTCTGCAGAGGCCGCTCTTGAATTACGCGAAATCGATCTCAACTACACGCAGATCGAGGCGCCCTTCGACGGTATGATTGGCTTGTTCACGATGGACGAGGGCGCATATCTTGAAGCCAATACGGTGCTTTCTAATCTGGTACAAATTGATCCTATTCGCGTCGAGATCTCGGTGTCTGAAACTGAATTCATTAATTATCGTCGCAAAATGCAACAGCGCGACCCGAGCAAGCCGGAGCCTAGCGTAGACCGTGCCTTGCAGCTTGCAGACGGTAGCCGCTATTCCTACCCTGGTCAAATGATGTTCGTCGGTAACCGTCTCAACCCCGAAACAGCCACCCTCTCGCTTTTCCTACAGTTTCCAAATCCTGATTCTTTGCTTACACCGGGCCAGTTTGTGGATGTTCTATCTACGCGCAGCCGTCCTGAACCTTTGCCTGCGGTACCGCTGTCTAGCGTTATCAGTGATATCGAGGGCGATTACGTTTTGCTAATCGACGAAAACAATACAGTGGTCCGTCGCAACATCGCAATCAGCGACAAAACTGACGGACTGGCTCTGGTTAGCAGTGGCCTCTATGTCGGCGAGCGCGTAATCGTTCAGGGGATTACAAAAGCCAAGATAGGAACACAGGTTGCTGCCGAATTTGTTGGCCAGGAAGACTTCTAATGCGTGTACCGCAATTTGAACGTTATTTATTCGTTGAAAAGCCCCGATTCGCTATGGTCATCGCAATATTGATATGCATTATCGGGTTTATTTCTCTAAATCAATTACCAGTAGCCCAGTTCCCTAGCGTTGCACCGCCAAAGGTATCTGTTACCGCTATATACCCTGGCGCGAATGCTGAAACTATTGCCGATATCCTAGCAACGCTGATTGAGGATTCTGTGAATGGCGTGGAAGGCATGGAATACATGTCATCGGTGTCACGCGACAGCGGCCGCTATGAACTCGAAATAGTGTTCGAGCAAGGCATTAACGAAGATATGGCGATGATTCGAGTACAGAATAGTATCCAGTTAGTGCAATCTCAATTACCGGTTGAGGTGATAGAACAAGGAATTTCGATTCAAGCACGGGGGAGCTCATCACTAGCCCGGATCGCTTTTTACTCGCCGGACGACACTCTTGATGATGTTTCCATTAACAATTATGTAGATTTAAATATATTGCCCGCCATCAATCGCATTAAAGGTATTTCAAGTGCCGACATTCTTGGAGGTGGCCAGTACAGCATGCGTATTTGGACTGACCCGCAAGCGATGTTTCAACGCAATATCAGTCCCAGTGATATCGCAGTGGCGGTTGAAAATCAAAACGTACAAGCTACTGGTGGAAAGATTGGCTCAGCACCCATTCCAGAAAACCAAGTATTCGAATATACGGTCAGCGGTCAGGGGCGCTTTGACGATGTTGAACAGTTTGAAAATGTCATTGTGAAGACTGACGGGAAGGCAGGGATCACACGTTTACGTGATGTCGCTCGCGTTGAATTAAGCAGAAGCGACTATCAAACTGCTGCCCAGTATAGTGGCCGTCACCCGATGGCAATGCTAAATATTTCACAAAGTTCGACGGCTAATGCGCTCGATGTCATGGCCGTTGTTCGCGAACAATTACAGCAGGCAGAACCCTATTTTCCTCAGGGCATGACCTATTCGATAGTTTACGATTCCACAGACTTCGTCTCTGCCACTATCACCGAGATTATAACGACGCTGCTAATCACGGTATTGCTGGTAGTACTAGTGACCTATGCATTCATGGGGGACTGGCGGATGGCCTTAATTCCTAGTCTGGCGATACCCGTATCTCTACTGGGCAGTTTTTTTGTATTGGCTGTCTTAGGTTATTCCGTCAACACCATAACACTGTTTGCTCTCGTCCTTGCGATCGGTCTAGTGGTGGATGATGCAATACTAGTAGTCGAGAATGTACAACGTCTTATGGTGGAGGAAGGCCTATCACCCGGTGACGCTGCACGCCGTTCCATGCGTCAAGTAAAAGGTCCCGTTATTTCCACCACGCTGGTGTTACTCAGCGTTTTTGTACCCTTTGCCTTTATTCCTGGCATGACGGGTGAACTCTATAAGCAATTTGCGATCACCATGTCGGCAGCGGTTATTTTTTCA
>PKCY01000209.1 GCA_002862985.1 Haliea sp. | reverse complement strand
TTTGCGTTGAGGTGTGCGGTTATCAACACCAGGAACGGTCCTGCGAAGCCAAAACTATTTTGATGGGGTATCAGTCTCTTTCAGTTTTTCTTTTTCACTGCGCAGCTTGAGCAGCCATGAGCTGTGGTTTTTCTCTGCGTCATAAAATACCGCCATGGTGAAGAAAAACATCACGATTAGTATGATATGTGCCGCTATGCTGACGCCAAAATAGAGGATGCTGCCTAAATACGCCGCAAAGGCTCCGCTCCACATAAACGCCAGGATTGTCATTATGAACATACGACTGGTTGGGTCAGGGATGTGTCTTAATGGATTTCTATTAGAGTCAAAAATGTACTTGTAGGCATCGTAAAGATTCAGGGCGAACTGTTTCATAGGAGCGTCTCTTATTGTGAATCAGGAGTGTATACGCTGGTGCGGCGTTCTTGGATTGGTGCTGCTGAACGAAATGGCCGAACTGGCCGAAACGGCTTGATTTAGCTCATTATTAGCGATAAACGCTCCGGATAATGTTGAACAATCGTTATTCCCGTGCCTGATGTCGCTGACGTGCAGGCACTCACACGCTAACTTCTCATTACCCTTTGGGCGGGTGCTTGCTAAAATGCCCTAACTTACTGAGGATTTTTACCTATGGTTAACACATCCCCCTTTAATCATCGAAGCTCGGCGGATGACGTTCTGCGCGACCAGAATCTGGGCGGGCAGGTCATCATTGTCACCGGCGCCAACACCGGCATTGGTTACGAAACCGCCCGATCGCTTACTGCTGCAGGTGCCTCGGTCATCGCCACCTGTCGCACTGCGGAAAAGGCGGCGTCCACGAAAAAGAGGTTGATGCAGGCATATCCCGAAAGTGCGGTAGAAACGGCAGTGATGGATCTCGCTTCCCTGGCTAGCGTGAGCGATTTTTGTACGCAGTTATCCCACAATAAAATCGACATCATCATATGTAACGCAGGCGTGGTCGCCCCGAAATATACAGAGACCAGCGAGGGTTTTGAGCAAACCGTGGGGGTGTGTCATGTTGGGCACTTTCTACTGGTGACAAAACTGTTGCCAAAAATATTGAGCGCACCGGCACCACGCGTCGTCATGGTGTCTAGCGAGTCTCACCGCACACCGTCCCGTCTAAACTTTGATGCACTGCCTTACCCCAGAGCTAAGTTTCGCCCCATGAAAGCTTATGGTCAGGCGAAACTGTGTAACGCCTTAATGGCCGTCGAGTTGCATCGACGCTTTGCTGATCAGGGGCTTACTGCCTGTTATCTGCACCCAGGCACGATGGTCACGACTGAAATAGGCCGCGATTCAGCACTGGTCAGAATCGTCATGCGCTTGGCGCGGCCCTTCACCAAGAGTGCCAACCAGGGAGCCGCAACGTCAGTATTCTGTGCGATATGGGATGATTGCAGTGCGCTTGGCGGCAACTATTTTTCGCATAGCGCCAAGGCGAAGCCCAGCGCAGAAACCGCTAATACGGAGGCTGCGACGCGTCTTTGGGAATTGTCCGAGCGATGGCTCCGGGAGAAAGGTTTTGATGGCTGATATCAGCCTGGGGTTACTCCATTCCCACCTCGATTGATCCTGCGGGCATTCGCATGCGTATGCATTATGAACGGTTAAAACACAATGACTATTGAGGTGCGAGAATGTTCGGCATGTTCAAGAAAAGTCCGTTAAAACAGTGGTCTAAAGACCATGAGGCACTGCTCACCAAGGCCTTCCAGGCGCAGCGCGATGGCAATATTCGGCTCTACTCAACGCTGACGGCAGAAGCAGAAGCGCTGAGGGAGTCTATCGAAGCGTTCAATAACGCTGAGGGTGCAGCGGACAGACGGCATTCTTCCAGGCAGTAGCCCGGTCGCCAAGTACCCGGAAGGG
Organism: Haliea sp.; assembly: GCA_002862985.1. GTDB lineage: Bacteria > Pseudomonadota > Gammaproteobacteria > Pseudomonadales > Halieaceae > Marimicrobium. The sequence continues at coordinate 5,766 of PKCY01000209.1, read as the reverse complement.
GCATCAAAAAAGACTTTGACCCCCTGGAGGTTCGGTGATTATGGTCCATCACTTTTGCTGTAAACTGCAGCATTCGTTTTTCTGAGCCCTTGTTTATGGATACTGCTGCATCATCATCGCCCGACTTGTCCGTCGAAATTCCCGTTGATTCAACTGCAACCCCACGTTGGTTTGAAGAAGCGCTCACCACGCCGCGCAGGGAAGGCTGGCTGGATTCTGCGGGTTGTCCAATACATTACTTCAGCTGGGGAGATCCCTCTAATCCGGGCGTGTTGCTCCTGCACGGATTTCTGGCACATGCACGGTGTTTTGCGTTTATCGCGCCACTTTTGGCTTCAGATTATCACGTGGTGGCCTATGACTTTTCTGGCATGGGAGATTCGGGTGTGCGGGAGGCATATCCTGACGAGGTTCGCCTGCAAGAGTTGATGGATGTCGCCCGGGACACCGGGCTATTTGATAACAACCATAAACCAACCATTGTTGCTCATTCCTATGGTGGCAGTGTTGGCCTGATCGCTATGGAGCAGTGCCACGAACAGTTCTCGCGCCTGGTTATCTGCGATTTAATGACCTTGCGCCCCCAGCGGCTCAAAGCGCACGCGAAAGAGAGCGGCCCGCCCGGATCTCAGGATTCCAAGCGACCCAATCGGGTTTACCCGGACTATGAAACAGCCAAAGGCCGCTTCGTTTTGTCGCCAGCTCAGGACGTGAACGAAGCGTATTTGTTTGATTACATGGCCTACCATTCCCTGAAAGAAGTGCAAGGCGGTTGGTCCTGGAAGTTTCACCCCAGCGTTTTCGAGCGCAGCACAGATTTGCATGCGCGTTTATTGGCACAGGGCACGCGAATCGCAGATGCACCTGGTTCTATGGTGATTGTTTATGGGGAGCAGAGCGCATTGTTTGACGCGGATTCTGCCGACTATGTCCGTGAGTGTGGTGGTGGGCATATACCGATGATCGCGATCCCCGCTGCCCGCCACCACCTGATGCTGGATCAGCCGGTTGCTTTTGCGAGTGTGCTTAAGGCTATCTTGGTGATGTGAGGGTTGTTAGCTGTGCAGAGGAGACGGGCATCTGAGGCGGGAGGCTGACTGTTCTCTACGCGCTATTTCTGCTGGCATGGGGAAGGTAACGTCTCAAAAACGGCGTAATGATGTTTGACTTGGGGAGGTGTGGAGCGTGACGCGTGTAGGCGTCAGGTCCATTCCTATCGACGCTGCGTATACAGACTAACGAACGGACGGATTTGAAGGAATGAAGGAAAGTATGGATCTCGAGTCGGGTCACAGTGTTGAATCCGATCTAACAGGAAAAAGTGCGCGTTTGTATTGTCGCGGCTGCTCGCGAGACTGCAAACACTATGCAACTTGCGACGGTCGGCCTTGGAGAACCCTGACGCCTCAGAACACTGCCGTTCTTGAGGATCTTGATGACTAGCCTTGCAATGTGTATTCAGTAAACGTAGCGACCCTTCCTGGGGTGCGGGATATGCCCTCACCTGAATCGGCCGCGGCCTTATCAGGGAAGTCTCCGGTAAAATGGCTCTGGCAAGAGTAGTGTGCAGAAAGTGTACGTAGGGATGCTTATGAAGCAGTCACATGAGCCAGGATAACTGTCTGGCGTTGAGTCAGTTTAACGTTGTCATTGTAGGCAATGGTGCTATTGGCTCAGCTCTGCTGGAAAATCTGTTGCAACGGCAGTCGTTGAAGCGTGCAGTTGTTCTTGGACGCAGTGATCACAGCGCGTCCGATGATAAGCGCGTCACCTATGTGACTTTCGATGCAGAGGACGCCGAGTCTGTGATGACCGCTGCCAGTCGGGTGAGCGATTCTCTGGACCGCATTCATTTGCTTATCAATACGGTGGGTTTGTTACACAATCAACAGCGAGGTCCTGAGAAACGTCTCAAGGCCCTCAATCCAGAGCATTTACAGCAGTCCTTTCAGGTGAATGCTGTCCTGCTGCCTATACTGGCGCAGGCTTTCAGTAAGCTACTGCGCCACGATGAACCGGCGGTGCTTGTCTCACTTTCGGCGCGCGTCGGAAGTATCGAGGATAACCAACTTGGCGGCTGGTACAGTTATCGTGCCTCCAAGGCTGCACACAATATGTTACTCAAAACGATCGCAAGTGAATGGCGTATCAGCCACCGCAACGTTGCCGTTGTCGCCCTGCATCCCGGGACGGTTTATTCCCGGCTGTCAGAACCTTTTTTATCCGAACGGTATAAAAATCGCGTACTGACTCCTGCGGAGTGCGCGAGTTCGCTGCTGACGGTCATTGGCAACTTACAGTTGGAAGACTCCGGTAATTTCTATGATTGGCAGGGTAAATCAATACCCTGGTAGGCCAAGAGGTGTAAGACGATACCCGTGGACGACGCATCGATTCGCAAAATGCTTAAAGCGCAGGGTAAGCACGGTCATACCAGTCTGCGCGGCAAATCATTGCAACGAGCGCTGAGTGATTATGTACCAAAAACTCTGACACCCCATGAATGGGAAAGTTGGTATGCCGAGCATGGTGTTCCCGAAAGTCATAAAAACAGTGAAACTAAAATTAAAAGGCCCTGGTGGCACTTCTGGTCGAATTAGCCGGCGCTGCAGACCTGCGCAGGGATGGATTGTTGACAACAACTACCGCCAAGGGGGTAGCGATGGACGAGAAAAGCCAAACTCGGAAAGGCACACCGGAGCTTAGGGCTACTATACACTTGTTTCTTGAAACTCAGGTGCAGGGTGTGCTCGCCACAATGTGTGACGGCAGGCCATACCAGCACCTGATGGCCTATGCGTTTGATGCGTCTTTGCAGTCTATTTACGTGGCCTCCCTGCGCGATACCGAGAAGGTAAAGAATATGCTGGGCACGCCGTCTGTATCGCTGTTTTGGGATAATAGAACAGGCAGTATTCAGGACCATAAAGAAGGGCTTGCGCTAACGGCGACTGGACAGGCGGAGCTGTTGGACAATGAGGAACGCGATACAGGGCGCCATGCGCTTCTGCTGCGAAACGCTACACTTGCAGACCTGTTGAGTAATGTGGAGGTTGCCATTTTCGCCATCCGCGTCAGTCGCTACAGCCTGGCACTGGGGTACATGTCAAAGCAGCAGTACGTGCCCGCAGACCGTTCCAGCGACCAGTGAGAAAGCGAGTGGCGACGAATGAGTGAGGAGCCGATTAGACGCAGTAGCAAGGTTGAATTCAGGCGTCAGTCGGGCAGTGCGATAAGGGGAAAACCCCCTACCAATGCAAAACCCGGTTTGAAAATTTCGGTAGAAATGCGTTCAGAGAAAATAGTCCGAGTTATCAGCGCCAAGCGCGACAGCACCGAGGTTTCTGGCGAATCCTGTTGGGTTGTTGGCGACATGCGCCCTGGCTGTATGGATATCCAGAAAGCACTGCTGGATGTCACTGCCTTGAAAGACGGAGGAACCGCCAGCGGAAGAGAAGAGTGAGTCTACTACCTCGATAGATTTTTCTATCACCAGTGATGCCTGGTAGCGGTAAAGGATGCGGTCCTCCAATGTGATCGTCTCGCCTGCGCGCAGGGTACTCATCATGTTATCGAAGTTTGCCATCATTACGGTGCTCATTTCCTCTATGCTATTTTTTGCCGCGGCAATGCGCATCTGTGTGCCGGTATCCTGTGAAAGCTTGGTGATATCGCCGCTGGCCTTGCCCTTGACGAGATTGGTGTACAGGGAAAGCGCTTTGCTGGAAGCGCCAATGGCGGGTGTGGAAACCACGCGAATGAATATTTGTGCCCAGGGCAGGTGATACAGCGTCGCACTGTTGTCGTCGACGCCGGGGTTGGTACCCTCGAATCCGTCAGACTGCTTGTGGGTCCGATAGTCCGGTACAAAAACGTCTTCTACCACGACATCATTGGATCCAGTGCCCTGCAAGCCCATGGAGTGCCAGGTGTCTTCAATGCGATAATCACTCTCAGGCACAAGGAACGTGCGGTAGGTGCCGTCCGGCAGTATTCCCCCGAGCAGCGCCCAGCTGCAGTGATCACAACCACTGCTCCAGCCCCAGCGTCCGCTGAATCGGAAGCCACCGTCCACCACTTCAACTTTACCCATCGGGGCGTAGGAGGAGGAGATCCGTGTATGGATGTCATCGCGCCAGACGTCCTCCTGGGCGCGCTCGTCCATTAATGCAATTTGAAATGCATGCACTGCGACGATGCCGCTGGCCCAGGCTGTTGACATGCAGCACTCGGCGATTGCCATTTGCATACGAAAAAAGGCCTGCGGATCGAGTTCGTGGCCGCCCCAGCGCGCTGGTTGCAGTGCAAGAAAAAAACCTGCCTGCTGCAGTGCTTGAATATTTTCATCAGGGACCCGCCGCTCAGTGCGCGCCAATTCCTGATTGGCAAGCAGCATCGGTTGCAGGGCTTCAATACGCTCAAGCATCGCGTTGCCTTCTTCTGCAGCGCGCATCATGTCGGTGTCTACAGTGATGTTCATAGTGTTTCTCCTGTTGGGTTTGGCGATATCACGGTGCGTGTTTCTCAGGCCTGTCACTGCCGGTTAAAGCCCGGGGGGGCACGTCGGGTTTTGCGTAGGCCATGCGTTTCAGGGCGCGCGCCTGCCAATAGGTGTCCAGGCCGCTCAGGGCGACGCTGTTGGCAAGCGACAGATCAACAGCGCCTTCTTCGAGAATCCATGCGGAGGGCACATCGGCCAATACTACTTCGCCAATGATCAGGTGGGTGCCGTTAATGGCTAGCACCTGATGTTCACGCAGGCAAAGGCCGAGTTTGATACCGGCCTCGGCAACCATCGGCGCACCGAATTCTTCTACCCAGACGGGCGTAAGCCCTGTCGCAGCAAACTCCGAGACATCGGCTGGATAGCGCGCTGCGGTTTGATGAGCCTGCTCAATGATATCCGGCGTAACATGGTTGAGGCTGTAGCATCCGGTATCGAGGATGTTGTTTAGCGTATGGCGCGCCTCTTCACCGGGGCGTATCACCAGGGCCAGCAGGGGCGGGGTCGATCCAAGGTGCACGGCGGAGCTCATGATCGCCACATTGGTATGGCCCTGTGCATTAGCGGTGCCCACTAGATTGGCTGATTTAAAGCCCGACAGTGAATTGACAAAGGCTGCCCGGCGATGGGTATCCATGGTATCGATGTCTGATGATCGGAACTGCATGTGTTCTCCTAGCCGCTAATTACGCCCCGTAGCATTTTTCAGATCAGAGCATAGGGAGCATCGGTTGTTAACCGACGCCTTCGCGCTGTTTGAAGTCTTCTGCAATGGCGTCGCCCAGTGTGGTGAGGTAGCGGTTACCTCCGCCAAGGGCCAGCTCCAACTGCTTGGCCCATAGGCAAAATCGGAACAGAGGATAATCTCGATCAACCCCGATGCCGCCGTGTAAATGCTGTGCAGACTGGCTGACCCGGTGAGCGACATCACAGGCCCAGATCTTGGCGATGGTCACCGCCTCTGTAGCGTCCAGTTGCGCACTGAGCAGTGAGGCTGCTTGCTGCGTGGCCAGGCGCAAGTTTTGTACATCGATATAGGCATCTGCCGCACGGTGTGACACCGCCTGAAATGTCGCAATGGGGCGACCGAATTGTTCCCGCTGAGATGTGTAGGCGGCCGTCATCGACAGCATGGTGTCGGTCACACCCAGAGTCATCACGCTGTTGGCGGTCAGGGTGAGCTGCAGCATTGACCTTACCGCACAGCTGGCATCTGCAGCGCGCGCAATGAAGTCGTCTTTGCTGACGGCAACACCGTCTAG
>PKCY01000114.1 GCA_002862985.1 Haliea sp. | reverse complement strand
CAAAAAGGATACCCTGCGGCCCCTTGAGAATTTCTACCCGCTCCAGGTCCATGGTCGTCGGCACAGCCGCAAGCGCACCGCGCCCGGCGTAAACGCCGTCAGTAAACAGGCCTACGGACTGTTCGAAGCCGGCATTGGTGCCCGAACCCACTCCGCGAATAAACAGATTCGGTGTCCCTGCACCGTTATTAATGTTCACATTAGGCACGTACTGAGTGAGTTCTTGAAGATCCAGGATGGCGAAATCATCGATCTTCTCGCCACTGACAGCAATAATAGAGATAGGCACATCTTGTAGGTTCTCAGTCCGCTTCTGGGCGGTCACAACCACTTCCTCCAGCGCGAGGTTTTGCGCCAGGGCGCCAGCCCCGAAGACTGTCAGGGCCAGGGCGGGTGTTAAAGATCTAATATTTAGCATAGCGACATACCACCGACATTAATATTATTTGAGTTGGGAGAGAGGGATTCCGTCCGCGCCCCCAATAAAGACTGCGACTGTGATGCAGCACGAAATTTCAGTCCGCTATTGTGTTCTGCGCTGGAATCCATGCAGGCGGACGAACTACGTCTTCCACTGGCATCTTTGCCCATTCTTTTTACGAATATGGTTGACTATAGTATGGTGAGTTGCAGGAGAGGGAATCATATTCGGTCAACTTGGCGTCTGTCTTCTTGTGAGTCGATACACGATGGAGCTAGCCAACCCCTCAATCCTGCTCCTGGGACCCCTCTTGAATTCGTGGCGATGGCGTCTCTTTCGAGGCGGATTCCTTTGTCATGGCTATGGTCTCAACCAGCCAACGGTACGCAACCTCTGCCATCAATTGATGTCCGTTGGCGCTGGAGTGCATTTGGTCTTGACGAACCTCGCTCACAGGTTTAGTAAGAAATGTGTCGAACACATCGACCGTTGAAATCCCGTGCCGCGCAGCCTCGTCTTCTACCAACCGATGTTCATCAGTGTGCTGATAAGTCGAATCAGTGTAGTCCAGGTCGGCACAACCATCAGGGTGACGGGGGCGATGGCGTTGTTTTGTATCTTATCCATCGCAAACCGTAGCCGCCGAGTGCAAAGATGTCGACCGGGCTCGGTGAGATATTATCGTAATGCTCGCCGAGTGGGTCATCCTAAAAAGCCCGGAGGACCATCTCCGCTGCAATGACGATTATCAGCAACGTCGCCAGTGATAACAGGGGGCCTATGTACAAGCGTTGAGATATGGAGTTTGGTTGCGTCATTCTCAGCGGGTGTATGTGAGAGTATCAGTGCTGGTAAAGGCAAAATAAACAGAGTGCCCAGTGCCGTATTAAGGCAATCGTGCTAATAGTTAATTGCGCAGCGTACAGAACCTCCGCCTGGACATGTTCGGCATCATAAGTAATAAAGCACATCATATCGGTTTCAAAAACCACCTCTGCATTGAGCACAGTGCAATACCAGTCGCGTATTTCCGCATTTTTTTTGGTGTTAACCACATAATGTGCCAGTTTGAGTGGTGGATTCATTTCATGTACTCCGAGAAAATCGCTGCCTAAACATCGATGATTTCATATAGAGTAGAGGTCGGGCAAGGTGGGTGATGCGATAAATCTCTTGAGGTTAATCCTGTTGATTATATGGTGGGATCGGGCGTTATGTGCAGTGATGGGAGACAGGGTAGAGAAACATCAAAAAAGCAGTCACGTAGGTTTGACGTTTGGGACTGGATGAGGTTTGGGGTGGGCAATAGGGTATTCACCAGGCTGGCAATGTTGAGGTCAGCGGTTCGCTCCGGCCTAGCTCCAACACATTTGTCAAAAGCCTAGGTGATTGTATCCCTGCGACTTTTTCGTTTGTGTAATCTGGTGTGTATTAAATACAATCCAGCCTGATGTCAGTGGCTTGCTAAAGTGAACGCCTGGGAGGGTTTATGTTGAAATGGATTGTCGGGATAATCGCGGTGGTGATGACGGGTTTAGGGTTCGCCTACTTCACTGCGGACAAGGATATGCGCAATATCATGTCCAACTTACCGACAGATCGTGATGTGCTCTTTTGGACGGTACCACAGCGCGATGCGGCATTTCGTGGCCTTGACTGGATACCCCTGTTGGCCCGGGCCAATGTCATTGCGTCTGCAGGTACGGTTTTCCCGCTGCCACGGGGTAAACCAATTGACATCTCTATGGATGTCGATAGCTACATGAGTGAACAACGAACGGCAGGACTTGTCATTGTTCAAGACGGTAAAGTTCGACTGGAAAAATATGGGCTTGGCTTTGATGCCAAAGGGCGATGGACCAGCTTCTCGGTTGCCAAATCATTTACCTCGACCCTGGTTGGTGCCGCAATCAAGGACGGTTTCATCAATAGTATAGATGATAAGGTTTCCGACTATATCCCGGACTTGGAAGGGTCCGTCTATGATGATGTTTCGATTAAGCAACTCCTTACTATGACGTCGGGCGTCCAGTGGAACGAAGATTACGAAGACAAGAATAGCGATGTCGCACTCTTCAACGAACATGAGCCAGAGCCCGGCGTCGATGCAACCGTGAGCTATATGCGCACGCTTTCGCGCGAGGCGCCCGCTGGCACAGAATGGGTTTACAAAACGGGCGAAACGAATCTTATCGGGGTGTTAGTCAGCTCAGCGACCAATAGGAAACTCTCGGATTATCTCTCTGAAAAGATCTGGGCGCCCTTTGGCATGGAACAAGATGCGAGCTGGTTATTGGGTTCTACCGGGCATGAAATCAGCGGCTGTTGCATCCAGGCATCCACTCGCGATTTTGCGCGTTTTGGTCAATTCATGTTGGATGGAGCGATGGCGGGTGGTAAAGCGGTACTGCCCGAAGACTGGATAGCGACAGCGACTACTACACAAGCCAGTATTGGCTACCCGGGCAAAGGGTATGGCTATCAATGGTGGACCTATGACGACGGCAGTTTTGCAGCCCAAGGCATATTCGGCCAGGGTATTTTTGTCGATCCTAAACGTAGGCTGGTCATCGCTTCTAACGGCAATTGGCCCCGTGCTACCGATCCCGATACCGTAGGAGCGCAGCGTGAGGCCTTCTACAAATCTGTGCAGGCTGCAGTCGATACGGTGGGGAATTAGGCCTGGGATGACATACCGGGTCGTATCTTGGGTTTTCAATTCCTGTGAAATCAACGCGTCCTAATGTGCTAGCATGCTGTACACGTTATCATGGGCGGCCACCGACGCTAACACAACGCGAGCAATTGCTTATGGCCACCACGTTCACCCATCTCGCCCTCCACGTGCATGACTTGGAGGCTTGCGTGGCCTTCTATGAAACCTATGCCGGAATGCACTTGACGCAAGATCGTTCTGACAAGGGCAAGCGTATCGTGTGGTTGGCCGAACCTGGTAGGGAAAATGATTTCATCGTGGTGCTTATCCCTGGTGGACCCGGGCGCAACCAAGCGCATACGGATTTCTCACACCTGGGTTTTGCGCTGGACAGTAATAGAGCAGTTGATGCGATCGCAGAGCAGGCGCGCGCAGCGGGCATTCTCGAGTGGGAGCCAAGGCAGGAACCCTACCCGGTGGGTTACTACTGCGGCATCCGCGACCCGGACGGGAATTTCGTGGAATTCAGCTACGGGCAGCCGTTGGGGCCGGGCGCGGTGGCGTGAGCATGCGGCAGACTTCGGTCCGTTGCAGGCAAGTATCTCAAGCAATCTGTCCTAGCCAGTAAACTGACGAAAGCTCTTCCGTTTTCTGTCCCAGCGATTCTGTTAATTGTGGGCAGTTGAGTTGTGGACACCCATATCGAGTTCGTTCGCAGTCTGTCGGATCGAGTCATAACAGACTGGATTGTAATCACTATTAATAATGTCACCGGGTTTAATGCCGGGCATAAACTTGTGAAAATCTCCGGAGATCATGGTTGGATTTGAGACCAGCCGCGCGCCGTCTTCAAAATAGGTTGTGGCCAATGCCATTCGAGATTCATTTGTCATATTGGCGCCGGCCGTGTGAAATGACAAGGTGTGATGAAAACTTACCTCACCGAGATCAAATGCGCTGCCATCAACTGGAACCCCATTTTCTGAAAAAATCTTCCCCAATTCTTTGTCGTAGCTCGCGTCGAATTTGTTGAAGGACAGGTTTTTGACGAGCTTGTAGGTATCCATAGCGGCGGCGAACGTGAGGGGGCCCATTTCTTGTGGGATTCGTTGCAGTGGAATCCATGCCGTACAGACATTCATGCTGTCGATGGGAAAATGATGATAGTCGTAGTGCCAAGGGGTACGGCCGCAACCGGGCTCCTTCGATAAAGCATTGTCGTGATAGAGACGGACTGCATCTACATTCAAGAGCTGTGCCGCAATCTGAGCAACACGTTTGCTGAGCACAAAGCGTCGAACAAGATCATCATACAGCCACATCATTTCGTTACTTCGAAATGTCAAACCGGGTTTTTGTCCCAGAACTTCTAGCAGAATTGAGCTTATTTGCCGTCTAAGAAGCTTTAGGGCTGCCGGGTCGATGACATTTTTGAGTTTGATATAACCCTCATTGGAAAACTGATCGATACATTCCTGGTCAAGATGATAAGGATCCGAAAGGGACTCATGAATACGCGTTAACTCACCCGGATCTATTTCAACATCAGGTTCAGCTTTATATGTCGGCTGATCAGTAGTCGGCCCGGCGATGTCAGCAGCATTGTCGGCTAATGTCATATACCAATTCCACCATTGCTGGTTGTCTTGGTCCCATTCAGGCTCAACGTCATCGCGCTTTTTGTGCGCGTCTGACAAATAGTCGGTAGCAAGCGGTAACGAGCCAGTTAGTATAGGTTTTGACACTAGTCTTGTTTCCAGAAATTGAAAAATGGCAATCCAGTGCGGAATATCGAAGTATTACCGGATTGGTGGCATCGATACCCGCCGTTGCGCCTAGAGTTTTTCAAATACCGGCCTAGAGAAGCGAATTCCGGCATATCGTTAGGCGAGAGTGCATTGCCAAATATGTAGCGCTGAGGATAGGCTTCAAACGCAGGGAGGCTACTAGCCAAACAATCGTAAGCTATAGTCGAGTGCGTGTAAAAGCGGTTCATACCCTGCACATTGCCCTCCCGCGAATGTGCGTAATCGGGACAAGAGTCTCGGAATACTCGCCAGCAGAGAGAGTTGTGCGGTTTGCCGCTCCGTTTTTCATATCTCTGGGTATCTGTGTTAAGTTGCGCATCGTGTAGAAAAATGAAATGAAATGAAATGTTTGATCTGAGTAAACGGATGAGACGTAGTATACACCATCAACTTCAAACGCTGATGGAAATTCGGGCATTTACGAGAAAAACAAAGAGCACTCAACCTGGCAATGAGCATTTATACTTCAGATCAGAGAGGAATGATCGATTCTATTGATCGCTCGGTAGCGAGTCTTGAAAGGGTGAATTCCCTTAATAACGAGGATTATGCCCGCTGCCTCGAGGTTTTTGAGGCCAATAGCAACCAGCGGTTCGGGCTCTTGAACTGGTTAGAGGCAAATGTTCTCTCCAAGATGACAAAGAGCGCCAATTCGATTCTGAGTGTCGGGTGCGGCACAGGCGCTTTCGATGAAAAAATTCTGCAATATCTGAGCGGTCGAATGGAGCATGTTGAATATGTAGGAATTGAGCCAAATGTTCTTGAGGCCGGGGAATTTCTAAAGCGTATGCAAGCGCAGAGCTCTGATCAAACTGATGCAGATGTTTCTGTGCTAGTGGAAAAGTTCGGTGATCGATCGTTTGGCAAGGACTTTGATCTTATTGTTTTTGTGCAATCGATTTATTATTTGGGTGATCGTAACAGCGCCATTGATGCAGCGTTGAAGGCCCTGAGGCCAGGTGGGGTGGTGGTCATTGCCGTTGCACCTGATGAGTCTTTAAACACCATTGCCAACCTAATCTGGCGGCGTCAAATGGGACAGAAGAGTTGGTTCTCCGATGATATGAGACACCACTTCGACACGCGGGGTATTGCTTATAGTGAAACCCGAATCTCTGCTAACCTCAATGCTACGGCCTGCTTTATCTCCGAAAGCCAGGACGGAAAAAACATTATTGATTTTATTGTTCAAACACGGACAGATCGATTGCCAGAAACCCTGCAAAAAAATATTTCTGAGTTTTTGCTCTCAATCTCTGAAGCTGATGATGGCAATAGATGCCTTCCTCATCCGGTTGACATTTTTACGTGTAAAAATGGCTAAAATTACCAATAGCAGGCTTTTTTTGCGATTAATCACCCATAACGGCGGATATATTGCTACTGTGCGCGGCTGTATAGTAGGCGACCTCGCGAGTCTCTCACCTTGGCAGCGTTTTTTTGTGAAACTGCCAGTGAGCCTTAATCGAACAGTTTTGCTTGGGGTGGTGCCCTAAGTCTCGACAATTGAATTGCCCGAGGCATGTATGACAGGTGTTGCATACAGTCACAAGCCACTCATATTGGCGAGTTTTAATGCCAATAAAATTCATCGGGGCTCAAGAAGTGTTAGCTAACCGCTGTCGCAACTCTACTGCGATTACTATGAACCCGGCGGTCTGCGGCTGGCGAAAGACAGCTGCACAACAAATTTATTAACGGAGACCAGAATGCCTGTTACCGCAAAGAAATTATCTAACGTCTTATTTGAAGATCAACAGCCTGCCCCTGATGATAATCGAGCTGAGCTGATCGAGGGATTGTCACGCAAGCAAAAGAAAATCAACCCTAAATATTTTTACGATGAACAAGGCTCGGAGTTATTCGAACAAATTACTCAGCAGAGTGAGTATTATCCGACGCGTACCGAGAAGTCCATTCTCAGCACGCACGCCAGTGAAATCGCTAGCTACTGCGGCGAAGATTGTATACTGATCGAACCTGGTAGCGGTAGCAGTGAAAAGGTTCGACTATTACTCGATGAAATTCAGCCTGCGGCTTACGTACCTCTTGATATTTCAGCAGATTTCCTTTACCAAGCAGCGCAAAAACTAGGGCAGGAATTTCCATGGCTAAATATCCATGCTATTTGCGCAGATTTCTCTGACCAGTGGCAGGCACGCACAGAACTCAAAGGCGGTCGACGCGTGGTTTTCTATCCCGGGTCTACAATCGGCAATATGGAGCCGGAAGTGGCGCAGGAGTTTTTATCCAACCTGCGGGAATGGATAGGTCATGACGGCAGTGTTTTGATTGGCGTCGATCTACACAAACCCGAACATCTGCTTAACGCGGCCTATAACGACGCCCAAGGCGTTACAGCGGAGTTCAATCTCAACGTGCTGAATTCAATGAATAATCTGGTCAACGCGGACTTTGATCCCGACGATTTTTCGCACCGTGCATTTTACAACAACGACCTAAATCGTATAGAGATGCACCTCGTCAGCAAGGACTCGCAAACGGTAAACATCGACGGGGGTCTTATTCAGTTCGATAAGGGAGAGACGCTGCACACGGAGAGCTCCTATAAATACACTCTCGCGAGTTTTACCGCACTGAGTAATGCGGCCGGATTTACATTGGAGAAAAGCTGGCTTGATGAAGATGAATTGTTCAGCGTTCACTACTTGACCATTAGCGAGGAGCTAAAGTGAAATGACGCGGTAGTTAAGTAGCTCAGTGCAAGGTTGTGAGCTCAAACAGTCGGTGTAGTGAATTTAGGCGGCGGGAAGGGCGGTG
>PKCY01000321.1 GCA_002862985.1 Haliea sp. | reverse complement strand
CGCAACCACCTGGGATGCGCGAGCAGCTGGATTCAAAGCCCAGCGCTAGATCCAGCCAGGAATGCGGCCCGGTAGGGGGCGGTTTCAGGGTCTGTGCACTTGGTGATTGACATTCTAACTAATGCCTAGTAGCCTTTAGCTGATCGGCCTGTTACTCACTTGGAGATAATATCTATGAGCCAATGTCCCTTTGCGAATTTTCCAAATCTGATCGATCCAGAAACCTACGTTAATGGTATGCCCTACGAGACACTGGCAGAAATTCGCCGCTCTGGGCCCGTGCACTATATGGATGGTTCCTACCAGGATGTGCCCTATTGGCTGATAACCGGGCGCGATCAAATCGATTTCATCTCCAAAAACCCGAAACTGTTTTCCAGTGAAGCACGCTCCGCGTTGGCAGAGGAGTACACGGAAGAGGACATGGTGCTGATCCAGCGCAACATGACCATCAATCAGGACCCTCCCGGCCAGATGAAATCCCGTAAAATCGTGCGTGCCACCTTTACGCCCGGAGCAGTAGATTCCTACGAGCCGAGTTTTCGTCGACATGCCAAGAATATTATTGACCAGGTCGCGAGCCGCGGTGAGTGTGAGTTTGTTGAGGAAGTGGCGGCGGAACTTCCGCTACTGGCGATTCTCGAGTTGTGCGGTATCCCGCCGGAAGACCGCAGAGATTTCTTTGAGTGGACCAACAAGATGATGTTTAATCAGGATCCGGAGATGTCCGCCGGCCAGGAAGAGGCTGAAGCAGCCTCCTTCAAGGTCATCGAATACGCCATGAAGTTAATGGAGCAACACAAAACCCATCCAAAGAAAGATATTATCGGTGCTTTGATCGATGGCAATGGGAAGGACGAAGGTTTGAGTGATGATGAATTCGTCTGGTTTTTCCTGATGATCATCGCGGCTGGTAATGAGTCGACCCGCACAGTCACCACACAAGGTATGCGTCTGTTGATGGAAAATCCGGATCAGCTACAGTACCTGATGGATAATCCCGACAAGATCCCCGGCGCCTGCGAAGAAATGCTGCGCTACAACACGGCGTTTACACTGATGCGCCGCCAGTGCGTGGAAGATACCGAAGTGGCTGGGCACCTTATCAAGAAAGGCGACAAGGTAATCATGCACTATCACACGGTAAACCATGACGAAACCATCTTTGGCGAGGACGCTATGCAGTTCGATGTGCGCCGAGCCGAGCGGATGCCTGACCTCTACAACCAGCACCGTGCGTTTGGCATTGGCCAACACTTCTGTCTGGGTACACACCTGGCCCGACTGGAGATGCGCGTCATGTTCGAGGAGATTATTCCCCGCCTCCGCAACCCTAAGTTAGTGGGTGAAGTTGCCTATACGCGTTCAAATTTGGTGAACGGTATCAAGCGCATGGACATCACGTTTGATCCTGAAGTGAAGCCGTCAGAGCAGGCTGCCTAGTTTTCAAAGCTTAAGAGCGTCTCCGTAGGTTCAGCCGGGGGCGTTTTTCGTCATACAGAATGACCTCATTTTGCATCCACACATAAAGCGGGTCCACCCGTCGCATTTGACCTTTTGTTTCGTGGCACTGCTATAGCGTGTGCCCAACATCGTGGTAAACCCTGAGCAAACCAATGTGTAAGCGCAAGGCCGCACCAATGATCGTGTTTTTTGCCTTTTACTCCAGATAAATTGGTGCGCTCACCTTCAGTGTGCGCCGCATTGTGCTATGTTTAGCCTAAACTTCGGTCTGCAAATCTGGGCCTGCTTTTCGGTTCGGTCAAGAGGGTAATGCTCATGCTTCGGAAATATCTATTTTTATTAACATTACTGGCATTGGCCGCATGCAGTAGTGAATCCGCCGATGACTATCTCGCGAGTGCCCACGTCGCCATCGAGAATTCGGATTACGCCTCTGCCTCCATTGAGTTGAAGAACGTATTGCGACTTAATCCTGAATCGGCAGAGGCCCGCTGGCTACTGGGTAAGATTTATTTCGATACGGGTGACTTGCCCTCCGCAGAGAAAGAGTTGAAGCGCGCTTTATCAATGGGTTGGCCTGCTGAGCAGATACAGCCCATGTTGGCTGAGACCATGCTTTCACTGGGCGAGTTCGAGAAAGTTCGCAATATTCGCACGGGAACACTGCCGCCTGCTGCGAAGGCCAGCCTGCTAGCAACGCAGTCCCAGGCCGCACTGAGTCAGGGAGAGACCTGGGAGGCCGAGCAACTTATCGAAGAGGCGCTCGCACAAGACCCCAACTCTATTGACTCTCTTATGGCCAGCGCCAGGTTGCTGATAGTCCAGGAAGATATTGATGGCGCCAACGCAATTCTAGACCGGGTTCTTGAACTTGACGACCAGTCTGGTCCGGCCTGGAGTTTACGTGGCGACCTGTTGTTGAAGGATGTTGATTATGAAGGCGCGTTGGCAGCCTATAGCAAGGCGGTCACTCTGCAGCGATTTACGTTCAGCGATCTGTACAAGCGGGCCATGTTACAGCTGCAAATGGGCGATTACCCGGCGGCCCAGCGAGGCGCAAGAGCGATGCTAGGAAAGTCTCGTAAACACCCAGCGGCAAATTATATTCAGGGCCTGCTCCACTTCCAGGCCGGTAACTACAAAGCTGCCATCACTTCGCTCACGGTGGCAGAGCCTGCGCACAGCGAGTATCCTTTGACCTTATTTTTTCTAGCTAATGCCAACCTTCAGGAAGGACGTCTGGAATTGGCAGCGAGTCAGGCTAGCCGTTTCTACTCCCAGGTGCCCAATAGTGTGCAGGGCAGAATTCTGCTCGCCACTCTTCGGTTACAGCAGGGTGACTATTCGGCTGTTCAGCCGCTTTTGGTACCGGTACTTGCCAGTGATCCCGACAACATCAATGCGCTCAATCTGATGAGCAATGCACTATTTCGTGAGGGGAAAACCGACGAGGGCATTGAGCTGCTCTCCCGGGCGGCCTTATTGCAGCCCGATTCTGCTACTGCACAGATTAGGCTAGGAGCGGGTTTGCTCGCCGGTGGCGACACGAAGGCATCCGTGTCGCAACTAGAAACGGTGCTCGAGCTGGATCCGCAATATCAATTGGCAGATATGCTGATTGTGTCAACACATATGCAGAAGCAACAATACTCACAAGCAATTGCAGCGGCGAAGGCTTACCAATCCCGTCATCCGGATAGCGTTACGCCTTATAACGTGCTCGGGAAGGTTTATCACGCGGCAGATGAGCGAGAACTGGCGCTTGCGGCATTTAACCAGACACTCAAGCTCGACCCGGCCGATCCTGGGGCAAATCGCTATCTGGCGCAAATCTCCGTTGAGGAAAATGACATTGCGGCTGCACGCGAACGCTACGAAACGGTATTGACCAAGTACCCCGCTTCGACGGCGACGCTGATCCAGTTGGCTTTGCTGGATGCGCGTGAAGGAAAAGCAGTGGAGATGGAGGCGCACCTGGAGCAAGCGATGTCAGCAGAACCGGCGGCCCTCCAGCCCCGCGTGCTACTTGCCCGCTTGTATCTTAGTCAGGGTAGTCCCGACCAGGTCGCGCCCTTATTTGTCAGTCTGGACAGTCAGCAGCAACAAAACACGGACGTTCTCCAAGTCACGGCGATGGCGCAATTGTCGAATAAAGATCCGGAGGCAGCGCAGTCCACATTAGAGAAATTATTGGAGTCTACCCCCGATAGCGCGCCTATCCGTCATGTTATGGCAATGGCCGCATCTGCGACAGGGGACAATGAGCGCGCGAAGGAGGAGCTCGAGCGTGCTCTGGAGCTGGACGAAAACTATGTTTTGTCGAGAATAGCACTGGCAAGGTTTGCTCTTGTGCAGCAAGACAGTGCCGAGTTCGAGCGACAGCTTGGGGTGTTGACGAAATTGGCGCCAGATAGTGCCAGTGTGCTACAGCTGCAAGCGGCTGGCGAACAGGTAAAAGGTAACGCGGAAGCAGCAACGCGCTATGCGGAAAAAGCTCACGACATCTCACAATCGAGTGCCACACTGATCGCGCTGGTGTCTTATGAACATGCAGAAGGGCGTCGAGAGAACGGTCTTGAGCGCTTTTCGCAGTGGCTTGATTCGCATCCTGAGGATGGTGCCGTGCGTATGGCGTATGCCAGTGCCCTGTTATCTGTCGAGCAAAATGAACGGGCCGCCGAGCAGTACCGGGCCTTGCTCCTGGAAGATCCTGACAATCTTGCGGCGCTCAATAATCTCGCTTGGATCTACCGTGAGACTAACACTGTAGAGGCTCTGGACTATGCACATAAGGCTGTCGCGCTCGCTCCCGAGTCGGGTGACGTGCTTGATACGCTTGCTGTAATTGAATACATCAGTAAGGACTATCGTCGCGCGGAACGCAGCATAGAGCGAGCACTGGAAGCGAGTCCGGACAACCCCACGCTGCGATACCACAGCGCGATGATTGCTGTTGCGGTGGGCAACAAGTCGGCTGCTCGCATTACGCTCGTGAAATTGCTGGATGCCGATACAAAATTTCCCGAGCGTTTAGAGGCGCAGGCGTTATTGGAGAAGATTGGGAATTGATAGTAGCCAGGCTTCACTGGGCACTATCAGCGGTTTCCTTTGCGGCCTCCGCTATGGCCTCTTCCACTGGTCCCAGCATGGACGCCGCGCGCGGATAGCCGGAATATTGGGCGATGAACAGCAGGAATTCACGTGCTTCTTCCGGGTTGATCTCCCCGCGTTTCAGCGATGCTTTTATCTGAATTTTGAAGGTGGTGGTTTCTCCTTTTTCAGCGATGATGCCCAACAGCAGAATGCGCTTATCGCGCATTGAAAGCGTCTCGCGGGTCCATAGCTCGGCAAACAACTGCTTTAGCATGATGTCGGTAAACGCGTAGCCCTCAGGGGGTACGACTACATCACCGGCGTAAACATCCTTGATTTTTTCTTCGCCGAGGGCGCGTCTTTCCTGGTCGTTCATGTTAATTCTCCAGATCGTCTAGTCGAGTGTGCCAAAGATCTTGTCGTAAAACAGGGTGATGGTCGCGTAGTTACCCTTGTGCATGTTTTCGTGGTGCACATGGTGCTTAGCGACCATCCAGTTGAGGGTCTTGAAGGGGAAATGGGGTAGATCGACATAAGTATGGTTGATCTGATTTATCAGCGTAAACAGAAGATAGGTCAGAATAACGGTCGAGATTTGAAAAGGCCCCATGATCGCTGCCAGGAAAATGATCGAACCCATGTAAAGGGACAGGCCAACGAAGGTCTCAAACGGATGTACATAATGTGCATCCAGGTAGGTTGGATTGCGGGCCTGATGATGTACCGCGTGTATCTGGCGCATCTTGCCCTGCCCATGAAACCAGAAGCGATGGGATAAATAGTAGAGAAAATCATAAAACATCAGGATGATAAATGTATCGAGAAAAACTTTCCCCACCGACTGCGCTGAAAACGTAATACAGAACGGCAGCAGCAGGAGAAAAAAAGTAATATTAAAATAGAGGCCAACTTTTTGCGTGGCACGAACAATCGGTGGGTACTTTTCCTGGGCCCACTTAGGCTTGTCTTTCTCCTTGTTGAGTTGGCGCATTTTGCCAAGAGCTGGAACGCTAAATGCCAGTCGTTTCCCTGCTATTGTAATGGCGGCGATGGCCGCCAGGGCCGCTAGTGATCCTAGTATGTTGTAGTGATGCCATACCATCATCAGCCACTCGTTATTCATGGTTTTCTACCTCGCGTTTTCTGAAGGGTTAAGCAATAGTCTGGCCAGTATCTGACTGCCATGTTCGCCCAATTGTTGCTGCAGTTGGTGTGCCAGCAGACTGATGTCAGCGGTGCTATTGTTTTCGAATATTTCCTGTTCCAGTCGCAGGCCTCGATACAACTCGTACAAGGTTTTGTTCAATCGTTTTTGTGCTGCCAGTCCGATGATAGAGGCGAGCTCAGTTTCCAGGTCATCTACGCTAGCCACCGAGTCGGTAATAAGACGTTCGCCTCGCTCTGTAAACATCAAAACAATCTGGCGCGCATCCAGTGGGTCCACATCGCGCTGCAGGTAGCCAAGTTCTTCCAGTTCTGTGGCGATGGCGCTAATGGCCTGTTTGCTGACGTCATGAATCGCCGCAATTTGCTGAATGCGGCCCCCCGAGGGTCCTATCAATGTTAGTACCTGACCGAAGCTAAGTTTTAGTCCCGGGTTTCCTTTTTTTCGGGTCAGCGTCATTAGTCGTTGCAGGATATAGTCGCTTATGCCCGGCAAAAACGCGCCCATGCCAATGCCGGGTATCGGTTGTGAATGTTGTTGTGTTGGTCCCAATGCCAAGTGACGGTAGATCTTTCCAAGTGATTTACTCGCGTCCGCAATCGCGCGCTCGCCTGTTATCTCTGTGAACCGGGTGTCCATAAGTGTAACGATGCGTATGCCATCGTGGCGTAATCTGACACCCTGAGGAGAGAGGGAGAGTTGTTTTGCCCGACCGTCTTGCGAGTCAGCAGTGCGGGTAATATAGCCGGCGATTTCGATCTGCTTGACTGCCTGGTTACAGGCTTGGCGGGAGATCAGCAGCGCGTCGGCAAGGTCCGTCAGGCGACGATCCTGCTCTCCCAGCAAGGTAATATACGGGGAAAACCCCAGGCGCAAATGATGGTGGCCACACTGTTCTTGCAGTGTCTCCATCATGCTGGTCTGGAGATAGCGGGCAACGCCCAGAAGGTGCCGCGAGAAGTTATGCCGGTACCGATTCCAAACGAGATTGCTGTCACCTACATGGGGGCTTGCGTTGTGCATGCTGAAAATAGTAAACCTTAATTGACGACTAGTCAATTTGTATTGACATAACTGAAATGGTGCGACTACACTGTTCGCCTATAAAAACCGATTAATTTGCCCCGACTCGATCAGGAGCATCAATGAGCAATAAAACCAACGTGGGCTATATAGGCCTTGGCAACATCGGCAAGCCGTCGGCAATGCGGCTTATTGGCGATACTTTCAATGCGCATGTCTACGATGTCTATGCGCCCTCCGTAGAAGAATTGGTAGCAGCGGGGGCCGTGGGTTGCACCTCGGTTGCAGACCTTGCCAGCACTTGTGCGCATATTGGCATCTGCGTGCGCGATGATGCGCAGGTGGAAGATCTTCTGGAAGGAGAAGCGGGCATTTTTGCTCACGCGAACCCCGGCACCCTCATTGCGGTGCATAGTACAGTGACCCAGGCCAATCTCCTGAAGTGGGCGCAAAAAGCAGTTCGGCATGGTCTCGAGCTGATTGACGCTCCCATCACCGGTGGCGCTCACCGGGCGCAGGACGGAACGTTATGCTATATGCTTGGGGGCAGCGAGGAGCAAGTGCAAGCGGGTACGCCTGTGTTTGAAACCTCCGCTGAAAAAATTGTACACGCCGGACCACTGGGTTGCGGGATCGCATTAAAGTTGTGCAACAACTTTATTCAGTACACAGAGTTTGTCGCGATGGTGGAAGCAACCCGGCTGGCGGAGGCGTGTGGTTTGTCGGTGGATGTGTTGCGCGATGTCGGCCTGTCCAATGGTGTAGTCAATGAGCAGATGTTTATGTTTGCCAGTGGCCGCAATGGATTTGCGAAATCCAGTAGCGAAGAAGAAATGGATCAGTACTTCGGCGCTATGGGACGATTAGGCCATAAAGACCTTGAATGCGCGCTGAGTACCGCGGCGGACAAGCACGTTGTTATGCCCACGGCTGAATTCGTTCGTGATCGGATCGTGGATGTGTTTCTGGCCAAAGAC
>PKCY01000116.1 GCA_002862985.1 Haliea sp. | reverse complement strand
GGTGACTGCTGTGACCCATGGTCAGGCTTCCGCTCAAAGCATTCCCAACAGGGATAAGCTGGAAGAGATCGTCGTCACATCATCCCGAGTACCCATGCCCCTGCGAGAGATTGGAACCACCGTATCTGTCATTACCCAGGAAGAGATATCTCAGCTGGGGTTTGTCTCTCTGGCTGATGTCATGCGTACCCAGCCGGGTGTGTCCGTCAGTAATAAAGGCGGTCCCGGTGGCGTCACCTCAATGAGCATTCGTGGCGAGTCCGGCTTCCGAACGCTGATGTTGCTTGATGGGATAGACATTTCCGACACCACCTCTCCACAAATTGGCCCGCGCGTAGAGCAACTGCTCAGCTCCGGGGTGCAACGAGTGGAGATTCTGCAGGGTCCCCAGGGCTTAATGTACGGAGCCGGCGCAGGTGGCGTTGTCAATATCACCACGCTCGCACCCGCTGAGGGCCTCGGGGGGCAACTCAGCGCCCAGGGCGGCCGCTACGGAACCAGTCAATTCGCAGGCAATGTCAACGGCGGCAATGATACCGTAGATTTCAACCTCTCCGCCGCTGATTACAAGACCGATGGATTCAATGCACGCACAGATGACACGGTGCTGCGAGATGACGATGGTTATGAGAACACCACCGTGCACGGACGCTTTGGCTGGAATGCCAGTGACAATTTACGAATAGGACTGTCAGTCCATGACATAGATGCAAAAAACGATTATGACAACTGCTTCAACACCGTTGATTTCTCCCGCACCGATAATTGTA
The DNA here is from genome assembly GCA_002862985.1 of Haliea sp. Lineage (GTDB taxonomy): Bacteria > Pseudomonadota > Gammaproteobacteria > Pseudomonadales > Halieaceae > Marimicrobium. Next base: position 6,977 of record PKCY01000116.1, on the reverse strand, counting down.
AGGACAAATATCAAATGCAGGCCTGGCGCGTGCAGGGTGATTATGAAATCGGCCGCTTCAATCATCAGCTTTTCTATAGTGACAGCGATACGGATAAAGATTTTTCCGCAGATAGCGTTTCCTTCTTTAAGCCCAAGGGAGGCCTGGAACGCGGCGGTTATCTGGGAAGCTTTACCGGTAGCGAAGCACTTAAACTGGTCTACGGCGTTGACCTGGAATCCGAGTCACTGGATGACGGCACCTTCGACACTGACCGAGATCAGGAGGGCTATTACCTGGAGTACCAGGGCGGCTTTAACCAGAGCCTCTACGTGACCGCCGGCGCCCGCTATGACGACAATGAGGATTTCGGGACACACACCTCCTATCGTGTGAGCGGCGCTTACCTAATTGACTTGTCAGGCGGCGAACTGAAGCTGAAAGGGACCTATGGCACCGGCTTTCGCGCTCCCAGTCTGTATGAAATAGCCTACAACCGCGGAGATTTTGCCCTACCTCCCGCACTTGATACGGAACTCTCCGAGGAGAAAAGCGAGGGCTATGACCTGGGCTTGTCCTGGTCCAACGCGTCGGGCCTGTACCTTGAGGCGGTCTATTTCGACCAGACCGTCAGCGATGAGATATTATTTGACCCTGACCCCCTCAGGGCCTCGGGCTACCTGCAAAACAAGGGTGATACAAAGTCATCCGGTGTAGAGCTGGTCGCACAAGCACCGCTTCTTGATACACTAAGCGTGACCAGTAACTATACTTATAACGATACGGAGAACGTCGATGGCTCAGACCGCGTGTTCAGACCCAAACAGTTGGCTAACCTCGGCCTGACCTGGCAGCCACTGGCTGATCGACTGGCCCTGGCACTGTTCGTGCGCATGGCACGCGACGCCAAAGGCATTGAGGGTGAAAATCTGGACAATTACGAAGTCGTCTCGTTGACCGCAAGCTTCAACGTGGTCAAAGGGCTGGACGTATTCGGCAGGGTGGAAAACCTGTTGGATGAAGACTACGAAGAAGTGCCGGGTTTTAGAACCAGTGGAACCGCCGCTTACGCCGGCCTGAGATACACTTTTTAGAGGACGCGCCATGAGTGACAGCCGCAGAGACGCCAAGCACAAGGCTGCCATGGAGAAGCAGAAAGCCAGCGTCGATGCCAGTATCGACGCCGCAGACACCGAGCGCGGCGTAGGCATTCTGCTCACCGGCGATGGCAAGGGCAAATCCAGCTCCGCCTTTGGCATGGTGATGCGTGCGCTGGGCTATGGCCACACAGTAGGCATCGTGCAGTTCATCAAGGGCGAGCAACTGTCCGGCGAGGAAATCTACCTCAAGGAACAATGCCCTCAGGTAAAATTCTATCAGATGGGCACCGGCTTTACCTGGGACACCCAGGACCGCAGTGGCGATATCGTCGCTGCCATCAGAACCTGGGCAGTGGCCAAAGATATGCTACAGGACGAGCGCTACAACCTGGTGGTGCTGGATGAGCTGACCTACATGATTGCCTACGACTACCTGCCCGAAGATGAAATCATTCACGCCCTCAGCGAACGTCCCACCAGGCAAAGCGTGGTGGTTACCGGTCGCGGTGGCGGCACCGCCCTCCAGGAAATTATGGATACTGTCTCGGAGGTAAAGGAAGTCAAACACGCTTTCAAAGCGGGCATCATGGCGCGCAAGGGCGTCGATTATTAGCATCGGCCCGTATTCACATCGACAACAGCGCGCGCGATTGCTTATCGGTACACTGGCAGTCATTCTGCCCTGCGCCATGGCGCTGGGGCTGGCCAGTGGTGCAGTCAGCCTGTCGCTGCCCGACGTTGGCCAAGGCCTGGTCGATACACTGGTGGGAGAGTCCAGTAATCAGAACGCGCTAATTGTAGGCCAGATTCGTCTACCGCGCGTGCTGCTAGCAGCCGTCATGGGTGCCACGCTGGCGATAAGTGGCGCGGCTATGCAGGGCCTGTTTCGCAATCCACTGGCCGACCCCTCGCTGATCGGTGTGACCGCAGGCGCATCGCTGGGTGCTGCACTGGTCATTGTCATGGGCGGCAGCTTGCTGCAGGGCTATATTGGGCTCACTCTGGTATCTGCGGGGGCGTTTACAGGCGGCGTGATCGCCGTACTCTTCGTGTATCACCTGGCCACATCGCCCAATGGCACATCGGTTGCCACCATGCTGTTGGCAGGCATCGCCATAACCGCTTTGTCGGGGGCGCTGGGCAGTCTGCTGGAGTTCTTTGCGGACAATAATATGCTACGCCGCATCAGCCTGTGGAAAATGGGCGGCCTGGACGGTGCCAACTACCCTCGCCTGCTACTGGCCACGGTAATCGGTGCCGCACTGATGCTGGCTCTGCCACGCTATGCCAAGGCCCTGAACGCGATGTTGTTGGGCGAATCCGAGGCGCGGCACCTGGGAATCAGCGTCGACACTATCAAAATGGCTCTCATCACCTGGGTCGCTATCGGCGTGGGGACCTCAGTCGCCCTCGTGGGGACTATCGCATTTGTGGGCCTGGTGGTACCGCACATGGTGCGCATGCTGGCGGGACCCGATCATCGCTACCTGCTGCCAGCGTCAGCACTGGCCGGCGCCCTGTTGCTGGTTGTGGCAGATGCACTGGCCCGTGTACTGGTGGCGCCCACCGAACTACCCGTAGGCGTAATCACCACTATTGTTGGCGTACCTTTTTTCATTTCCCTGTTGCGCAAACGCCACCAGTACGGAATGCAATAGTGAATCGCCCCGACACTCGAACTAGCGTTTACTTGTGAGCAGTTTACAACTTCGCAATGTCTGTGCGTCTCCCTGGGGGGAGGCGCTATTGGAAAATATCACCTTCAGCCTTGAGCCCGGGACAATAATGGGGCTTGCCGGACCCAATGGCTCCGGCAAGTCCAGCCTGCTGCACTTAATAGCGGGCGATATCGAACCCGACAGTGGACAGCTGATCTTCGATGATCGCGGCATGCATGAGTGGTCAACGCATGAGCGTGCTTGTCATATGGCCTTTCTACCACAGATGTCCCTGCTCAGCTTTCCCTACACGGTTGAAGAAGTCGTCATGCTTGGCCGCACGCCACATAGCAGCGGCTACCAGGCAGACAGGGATGTCGTTGAGCAGGCGCTACAACTCACGGACACGGCGAGCCTGCGACACAGGCTCTACACGCAGCTCTCCGGCGGAGAGAAACAACGCACACAACTGGCTCGAATATTCGCGCAGGTCTGTGGAGAAGAGTCACTGACAGGCAGGCTTTTGTTGCTGGACGAACCCACCTCGGCGCTGGACCTGGCCCATCAACAGCAAGTGCTATCGGCCGTGCGTCAGCTCGCCCGGCGTGGCTGCGCCGTCGTGCTGGTAATACATGACCTCAACCTGGCAGCCAGTATCGCGGACCAGATACTGGTATTGAAAAAGGGGCAACAGGCTGCATTAGGAAGACCAAAACAGGTGCTCACCACTGAACTATTTAAGGAAGTGTTCGCGGTCGACGTCACAGTCAGTAGCCATCCAACGGGAGGCTACCCTATGATCACTCCCCACCAACTCACATGCTGATTAAACTGGCCCGTGCATTTCTCATGAGCTGCGCAATTAGCCTTCCCGCAGAGGCGATTACGGTAAAGGACTTCGCCGGACGCGCGATAACACTGCAACAACCCGCCAAACGCATTGTGGCGCTGGCACCACATATCGTGGAGAACCTCTACAGTGCCGGAGCGGGGGATGCTCTTGTAGGCGTGGTGAGCTACAGTAATTATCCGCAGGAAGCAAAGAAAATCCCTGAGGTGGGATCCTACAACGCCTTTAGTCTGGAGCAGGTGCTGGCTCTGGAACCAGATCTGGTGGTCATGTGGGGATCCGGTAATGACATGCAAACCTTGTCAAAACTCGAAGGCCTACACATTCCGGTGTACATCAGTGAACTGCGTCAACTGTCGGATGTTCCCCAAAGCATCCGCAATCTCAGTCAGCTGGCAGGAACCGCCAACGTTGGTGAAGTAGAAGCCAGCCGTATCGAAAAAGAACTCGAATCCTTACAAGCCCGTTACGGCGAGAAACCCTCGCTTGCTGTGCTTTACCAAATCTGGAATGACCCCCTACAAACCGTCAATGGGGACCACTTGATCAGTGAGATCATATCCCTTTGTGGTGGCTACAATGTCTTCGGCGATGCCAGCACGCTCGCACCAAGAATTAGCCTGGAATCGGTGCTATTGCGCGACCCGGATGCCATCGTCGCCAGCGGCATGGGCGAAGCTCGGCCCGAGTGGCTGGATCAATGGCGGGCCTATGGGTCGCTTAAGGCCGTTAAGGGAGACGCATTGTTCTTTATTAATCCGGACCATGTACAGCGCCCCACCGCCCGCATCTTGTTGGGTGCCCAACGCCTTTGCCAACTGCTAGACCAGATTCGTTGAGGGAAACTTAACGGTTATGTCCTCCTTAATGTACAGACTCGCCTTTGCCTCTTAATATCCGTTTGTTAAGCTCCCTCTCACCGTGAAGCCCTGACCTAACTTTTTATTACAAGGACACCACAATGAAACCAGAGACCATTGCTCTACACGCCGGCTATGAGGGCGACCCGACTACCAATGCGGCCACCACCCCCATCTATCAAACGACATCCTTTACCTTCAACGACAGCCAGCACGGGGCCGATCTATTTAACCTGGCGGTGCCGGGCAATATATACAGTCGCATCATGAATCCCACCAATGCCGTACTGGAACAACGACTGGCGGAACTGGAGGGCGGCGTCGGCGCACTGGCGGTGGCCTCAGGCATGGCAGCGATACGCTATTCCATCGAAGCGATTTCTGAAGTGGGTAGTAATATTGTGAGTACCTCGCAGCTCTACGGGGGCACCTACAATCTGTTTGCCCATACGTTTCCCAGACAAGGAATTGAAACACGTTTTGCCAGCGCAGATGATTTCGACAAAGTCGCCTCGCTGATCGATGAGAATACCAAAGCACTGTTTTGTGAATCCATTGGCAATCCCGCGGGAAACATTGTTGATATTCAGCGCTGGGCCGATATCGCCCATGCCGCCGGGGTTCCCCTAATTGTCGACAACACGGTGGCGACGCCCATGCTGTGTCGTGTGTTTGATTACGGTGCGGATATATCAGTGCATTCACTGACCAAGTACATCGGCGGCCACGGTACGACCATTGGCGGCGCCATTATCGATTCAGGTAAATTCGACTGGGCTGCCCACAATGACCGCTTCGCCATTATGAACAATCCAGATCCCTCCTATCACGGCGTGGTGTATACCGAGGCTATGGGCGAAGCGGCTTATATTGGTCGCTGTCGAGTGGTGCCTCTGCGCAATACGGGTGCCGCACTTTCAGCACAAAGCGCGTTCCAAATCATGCAGGGGCTCGAGACACTGAGCCTGAGGATGGAACGGCATTGTGAGAATTCGGAAAAAGTCGCTCTGCACCTGCAACAGCATCCGCAGGTAGAGTGGGTAAACTATGCCGGACTACCGGACAGCCCTTACCGCGAAAACAGTAAGAAATTTTGCAATGGCAAGGCAGCCGGGATTCTCAGCTTTGGTATACACGGCGGCATGGCGGCAGGCACGCGTTTTATTGACGCGCTGCAATTAATATTGCGTCTGGTCAATATTGGCGACGCAAAATCACTGGCCTGCCACCCCGCTAGCACGACCCATCGACAACTCTCGGCAGAAGAGTTGGCGTCAGCAGGGGTCAGCGAGGATATGGTGCGGCTGTCGATTGGCATCGAGCACATTGACGATATTATTGCGGATATCGATCAGGCGCTGGCGGCGGCAAAGTAATACGTCGGAGCCCAGACACACCCTACCCCGCTGGCTTCGACAAAGAGGGGATTTTTTTCAGAGAAGCTTGTTGCGGCGGCAGGTTTGGGTCTTGCAGCGCCGGACCCAATCGGGGCCGGACTTCCTCTGGCCGCAGCGGCTCCGCACATTCGCTACAGGTAAGCGTTGGCCGCGTCATATGCCCGCAACGTTGGTGAATATACTCCAGGGGAGCGCCCTCTCCCTTATCCATCCACTCATCTCCCCAGCGGGCCAGACTCATTAGCACCGGGTACAAGCCCAGACCTTTACGGGTCAGGCGGTACTCATGGCGTAACGGACGATCGTGGTAAGGGACCTTCACCAGAACCCCCTGATCCACCAGCTTTCCCAATCTCTCCGACAACCGGTGACGGGTAATCCCCAGGTTACTTTGAAACTGGTCGAACCGACGGGTGCCAAGAAAAGCATCACGCAGGATCAACATGGTCCAGCGCTCGCCCACCACCGAAAGCGCTCTGGCTACCGAGCAAATTTGTTTATCGATATCGTCCCAGCGCATCGTACCCTCCTGAATTCGTCCCGCAGACCGGAGACTCGGGGGAAAATGTACCATACTCGTTCCGATCTGGAACCCAGTTATTGCGCGCAAAAAAAAGGCGGGATTTACCCCGCCCTTTTTTGTCGGGTAACAAAACGCTACCCGGGAGACACCGAATGTTTATCCAAACTGATTCATAGTATTGTCTTTACCGCCCGCTTTCAGGGCAGCTTCACCGGCAAAATACTCCTTGTGATCATCACCAAGATCAGAGCCAGCCATGTTCTGGTGCCTGACGCAGGCAATACCCTGACGAATTTCCTTACGCTGAACGCCTTTAACGTAACCCAACATACCCTGTTCACCAAAGTACTCCTTGGCCAGGTTATCCGTCGACAATGCCGCGGTGTGATAGGTCGGCAGCGTGATCAAGTGGTGAAAAATCCCAGCTTCCCGGGCTGAATCGGCCTGGAAGGTACGAATTCGCTCATCGGCCTCAGCAGCCAACTCGGTATCATCGTAGTCAACACTCATCAGCCCGTCACGGTTGTATGCTGAAACATCCTTGCCAGCCTCACTCCACGCGTCAAATATTTGCTGACGGAAGTTCAGTGTCCAGTTAAAGGAAGGCGAA
>PKCY01000198.1 GCA_002862985.1 Haliea sp. | reverse complement strand
CAAATCAAGTACTAACGGCCATCATCGTGCGCGAGCTATCCCGTAAAGAAAGACTGGAATTCAACAAGCTGCAAAAGCGCTTGCGCCGTAACGTGGGCAATGCTATCGCCGATTACAATATGATTGAATCGGGTGACAAGGTAATGGTGTGTGTCTCGGGAGGTAAAGATTCCTACGGCATGTTGGATGTCCTTATCAATCTTCGACAAAGCGCGCCGGTAGATTTCGATCTAATTGCGGTAAACCTGGACCAAAAGCAGCCGGGGTTTCCCGAAGAGGTGCTTCCCGCTTATCTCTCTGCGCTGGATGTCCCTTATTACGTGCTGGAAAAAGACACCTACAGTATTGTGAAAGAGGTCGTGCCCGAAGGTAAAACAACCTGTGGCCTGTGTTCACGTTTGCGACGCGGTAGCCTCTACGGGTTTGCTCAAGATATTGGTGCTAGCAAGATAGCCCTCGGCCATCATCGGGATGATATCGTCGAGACGCTGTTTCTGAATATGTTTTTCAACGGTTCGCTCAAAGCCATGCCGCCGAAACTACTCAGTGATGACAAGCAGAATGTGGTGATTCGTCCACTGGCCTATTGCAAAGAAGCAGATCTCGCGCGCTATGCAGCCTACAAAGAATTCCCCATTATTCCCTGCAATCTGTGCGGATCTCAGGACCACCTGCAGCGCGTGAAGGTTAAGCAGATGTTGGCTAACTGGGAGCGAGAGTATCCGGGGCGCACAGAGTCGATCTTTCGCAGTATCCGTCATATTTCTCCGTCACAGCTAGGCGATTCTGCGTTGTACGACTTCAACAATCTGCGTGTTGAGCGCGATACAGACCTGAACCTGCCGGACATCCGGGCGGTTAACCTCTAGTGTCCGGTGATCCGGCCAGTTCGCCTCTGCTGGCGTCCCAGTCGCTGTGCCTCATACGCGGTGGCCGAGAGTTGTTCCGGGAGCTGTCTTTTGAAGTTTATGCTGGTCAATTGTGGCAAATTGAGGGGCTCAACGGTGCTGGGAAGACAAGTCTGATCCGCATCCTTTGTGGTCTCTCACGCTTCGGTTTCGAAGGCGAGGTGGTCTGCAACTCGCCGCTTTTGTACCTCGGGCATCAGCCGGCGGTTAAAGCGCTGTTAACACCGAGGGAGAATCTGAGTTGGCATGTGAGCGGAGATGGTCTCCACTCCAATACGCAAATCGAGTCTGCGCTGGCTCGTGTAGGACTCTCTGGTTATGAAGACGTACCTTGCCATACGCTGTCAGCCGGTCAACACCGACGGGTGAACCTGGCGCGTTTATTTCTTTCCGAGGCTGCTTTGTGGCTTTTAGACGAACCTTTTGCCGCCATCGACAAGGAAGGCGTGGATGAATTGCAAACGCTGTTGACCGCGCATGTTAAAGCGGGCGGCGCGGTGGTGATGACATCGCACCAGGCGTTGCAGGTCAATTGTGATGTGCGCTTTTTGAATCTTGGTGCGGGTGTCGCAGCTTGAGTGCGCCCGGAACCTTGCAATTCTGTATTCGCTTATTGCGCCGTCAACTTTTACTGGCTGTGCGGCGGCCGATTGAAATTAGTAATCCACTGGTGTTTTTCGCCATGGTGGTCGCGCTGTTTCCACTGGGCTTGGGCCCGGCCTTGGAAAACCTTGCGGGTTTTGCCGCCGGGACACTGTGGATAATTGCGCTGCTGTCTAATTTACTGACATCGGATGCGGTATTTCGCAGTGACTTCGAGGATGGAAGTCTCGAACAGTTGTTGCTGTCACCTCAGCCGCTCTATCTATCGGTGCTAGCCTATATCGGCGCCCACTGGTTAATGACAGGATTATTGTTGGCGTTGGCGTCTCCCGTATTCGCCCTGTTGCTGAATCTCCCCGGACAGGCGTTAGGCACCCTTGTCATGAGCCTGCTGCTAGGCACCGCGGTTCTGAGCTTGCTGGGAGGCATTGGGGCAGCGCTGACGGTGGGGCTAAAGCGGGGCGGTATGTTGACATCACTGTTAATCCTGCCTTTGTACATGCCGGTACTCATTTTTGGTAGCGCGGCGGTGCAGGGCGCTGTCAGCGGAATACCGGCAGGACCTTACCTGGCGATACTCGCTGCCATGCTGTGTCTGGCGATTGCGCTGGCGCCTCTGGCGATTGCAGCCGGGTTGCGGATTAGCATTGATGCTTGATCGTCCACTGTATATCTACAGTAGTTCCGCCCAGATTTGTTTGTTCGGCGCATCGCGCGCTGTATAATTGCCGTTGCTATGTGGCCCATCTTTCATAAATTCGGTTCTCCGCCCTGGTTGTACGCGATCTCGGGTGCCATCCTGCGGTGGATGCTGCCTGTTACTTTGATTCTGCTGGTAATCGGTGCGGTCTGGGGCCTGATGTTTTCACCGGCGGATTTCCGTCAAGGGAATAGCTACCGCATTATGTATATACACGTGCCCGCTGCCGTAGTGGCGCTGGCGGGGTACTACGTGATGGCCCTCGCTGGCGCTATTAACCTTATTTGGCGCATGAAAATGGCCGATGTTGCCATGAAGGCGGCCGCGCCGGTTGGTGCAGCCTTCACCTTCCTCGCGCTTTTTAGCGGCGCCGTTTGGGGTAAGCCGACCTGGGGTGCTTGGTGGGTATGGGACGCTCGAGTTACTTCCATGTTGATCTTACTGTTCCTGTATCTTGGGGTTGTGGCGCTGTACGAGGCCTTTGATAACAAAGAGGCTGCCGGTAAAGCCTGTGCCGTCCTCAGTCTGGTGGGGATGGTGAACATCCCCATCATTTATAAGTCTGTTGATTGGTGGTACAGCTTGCACCAGCCCGCTTCCATTAAGTTAACCGGAGAGTCCACTATTGATCCCAGTATGTTGTATCCATTGCTATTGATGATAGCGGCCTTCTACGCTTTGTTTACCTGTTGCCTGTTGCTGAATATGCGCGTTGAGCTATTGCGGCGAGAGTCTCGCACCCATTGGGTCGGCTCGCTGGCGAAACGGGAGTGCAGTGATGTACTTTGACAGCCTGCATGCCCTCCTGACGATGGATGGGCATGGTGCCTATGTCTGGTTGGTGTATCTGGTTGCGCTGGCGATTATCGCTCTTTTGGTGGTCGCCCCCATCCGCAGGCGCAAGCAAGTTTTGCAACAATTAGCTGCCCAGCCAAATCACGTGCAGCCTGTCGCTGTTAGTCCTTCTGCAAAGGAACTTTGATGCATCCCGTAAGAAAGCAGAGATTGTATCTGGTACTATTTATGGTGGTGTTTTCCAGTGCCGCCGTTGCACTGATGATGTATGCCCTTCGCGGTAATATCAACTTGTTCTACCCTCCGTCTGATGTTGCCGCCGGTGAAGCGCCGGTCGGCCGGCCTATTCGGGTTGGCGGCATGGTGGTGGCAGACAGCTTACGTCGCAGCGAGACCAGTCTGGAGATTACCTTTGAGCTCACTGACTACGAAGCGACTGTGCCAGTGACTTACACTGGCATACTGCCGGATTTATTCGATGAGGGGCAAGGCGCGGTGGCTTCCGGTGAGTTGAATGCAGAGGGTGTTTTGGAAGCGACAGAAATACTGGCTAAACACGATGAAAATTACATGCCTCCGGAGGTGGCTGACGCTTTGGAAAATTCTGGCTACGACTACAAAGGAAATGCGCAATGATTCCTGAGATTGGGCACTTTGCACTGATAATCAGCCTATGTCTGGCCGTGATTCTGACTCTGGTGCCCGCTTGGGGTGCCTGGCGTGGCAATAGCGTTGCGATGGCGCTGGCTCCCAGTCTGTCCGTCGGCTTATTGGTTTTTGTTGGTATTAGTTTTGCCTGTTTGAGTACAGCATTTTTACAGGATGATTTTTCCGTCAAGTTAGTGGCGTCCCACAGCAACAGTTTGTTGCCGCCGATCTATAAGTTTGCGGCTGTTTGGGGCAATCACGAAGGGTCACTGTTACTTTGGCTTCTTATCCTCTCTGTTTGGACGGCGGCGGTAGCGGTGTTCAGCAGTCAGTTGCCTTTATTGGTGTTATCCCGTGTGCTGTCTGTGATGGGTGGTATCGGAGTGGGTTTCCTCGCCTTCTCTTTGTTCACCTCCAATCCCTTCGCTCGGTTGCTGCCAGGCACGCCGGTCGATGGCAGCGACCTCAACCCGTTACTGCAAGATCCCGGGTTGATCATTCATCCACCGCTACTTTATATGGGTTACGTGGGCTTTTCGGTGGCCTTTGCCTTCGCTATCGCCGCACTGATGGGTGGGCGTCTGGACGCTTCCTGGGCTCGATGGTCGCGACCCTGGACTAACATTGCATGGGCGTTTTTAAGTCTGGGCATTATGCTGGGTAGCTGGTGGGCGTATTATGAATTGGGCTGGGGTGGTTGGTGGTTCTGGGATCCGGTGGAGAATGCATCATTTATGCCCTGGCTGGCCGGCACCGCGTTGATACATTCCCTGGCTGCGACAGAGAAGCGTGGGCTGTTTAAAAGCTGGACCGTGCTGCTGGCTATTTTTGCGTTTTCACTGAGCCTGCTCGGTACATTTTTGGTACGTTCGGGTGTGCTCACATCCGTACATGCTTTCGCCACTGACCCGGCCCGCGGCCTGTTTATTCTGATATTTCTCGCGATTGTTGTCGGTGGTTCACTAACACTGTATGCCTTCCGCGCGCCTGCCGTCAGCAGTCGGGTGAGTTTTGGATGGGTCTCCCGAGAGAGTCTACTTTTATGGAACAACGTGGTCTTTCTGGTGGCAACAATTACCGTGCTCTTTGGCACGTTATTTCCGCTGCTGGTAGATGCTCTGGGCCAAGGTAAAATCTCTGTTGGCCCACCGTACTTCAACGCAGTATTCGTCCCGCTTATGGCTCTGTTGGTGCCCTTTATGGGAGCAGGACCGATTTCTCGATGGAAGCGCGACACGCTCTCCCGCTGGCGTGGCGAACTGGTGATACCTGCAGCGGTGGCAGTGGTGTGTGGTTTTACGCTACCGCTGCTGCAAGCGCCCTATAATATTTGGGTAGCTCTGGCGGTACTAATGTCTTCCTGGCTGTTTATTGGCCTTGCTCGGGACGTACTTCAGAAGGTGCGCACGCCTGCCGGTCCGCTGCGTGGATGGAGGCGGTTGACTCCTGGTTACTGTGGCATGGTCATCGCCCATCTTGGTTTTGCTGCTTGTGTCACTGGCGTTGTCGCCACCAGCCAATACTCCGTCGAGCACGATTTGAAAATGCGTCCTGGTGATGTGCGTGATCTGGCCGGTTATGACTTTCGGTTTATTGACGTAATGCAGGTTGACGGCCCGAACTTTGTTGCCGAGGAAGCACGCTTTGAAGTGACTCGCGATGGGGATCCTGTCGCGATCATGATGCCCCAGAAGCGGCGTTACCTGGCTTCGGGCTCGGTAATGACAGAGGCGGCAATCGACGCGGGGTTGTTTCGCGACCTGTATGTTGCCATGGGTGAACCTGTTGGCAGCGGTGGTGCCTGGGCCATGCGTTTACACTACAAACCGATGGTGCGCTGGATGTGGTTAGGCGCGATCCTCATGGCGGCAGGTGCATTGACTGCAGCGCTGGACAAGCGCTACCGACGGCAGCGCGCCACGTCACCAGCAGAGGCCGTCGCCCATGCGGTCTAGACTCAAACTCTTTATACCGCTGGTGTTGTTTGCAATTTTGGCGTTGTTTCTGTTTAGGGGCCTGGGGCTGGATCCCAAGGAAATGCCTTCCGCCCTGATTGACCAGCCTCTCCCGGAATTCTCTCTTCCGGAATTAGGGGGAGCAAGTAATCTTTCGCGCGCAGACGTAATCGGCCAGGTCGGCTTGCTCAATGTCTGGGCAACCTGGTGCGTGGCCTGCCGTGTTGAACATCCTTATTTACTGGAACTGGCGGGGCAGGGTGTGCCGATCTTCGGTCTTAATTATAAAGATGATGACCGCGGCGCAAGCGAGTGGTTGGTGGAACTGGGCAATCCCTACGAATTCAATATTGTGGACCGGGAGGGAACACTGGGGCTTGATCTGGGAGTCTACGGTGCGCCGGAGACCTATTTGCTCGATGCCCAAGGCGTCATTCGCTTTCGACATGTGGGCATAGTGGATCAAAACGTGTGGGCAACGATTCTTCAGCCACTGTACCAGTCACTGCAAGCCGAGATGCCCGTTCAATGAGTGCTTTGCGCCTGCTTTTATTCGCAGTTGTTTTTTTGCACGCAGGATTTTCTCTGGCGCTCATCGAAACCTATGAATTCAGGAGTCCTGAACTGGAAGCTCGCTATCAGATGTTGAGCGAAGAGCTGCGCTGTCCCAAATGCCAGAACCAGACCATCGAAGATTCCAATGCACCGATTGCCCAGGACTTACGCAAGTTGCTCCATCAGCAACTGGAGCAGGGTGCATCGGATGAGGAAGTGCTGGAGTATATGGTGGCGCGCTACGGTGAATTTGTGCGCTACCGTCCGCGATTTGGTGGAACTACCCTGCTGCTGTGGATGGCGCCGGTATTATTGTTGCTGGCAGGAATAGGTTTACTGATGCTGACGCTGCGCCCGCCGTCGGGGGCAAGCCATAAGAAGCCCACAGAGTTGAGTGCCGAAGAACAGGCGCGCCTGGCTACCCTGTTAGCACAAGACGAGACGGGGAACAATTCTTGACCACTTTTTGGCTGTGTTTTGCGGCCCTCATTCTTTTCAGCGGTCTTTTCTACCTGTTTCCCCGAATGCGCCCGGGAGCCGCCGAGAAAGATCTGGAGAAGGCGAACCTGGAATGGTTTCGTCTGCGGCAAGCAGAATTGACCTCAGAAGGGAATGATTCACTCCAAGAAGACGCGCAGCTGAGGCTTTTGGAAGATGAACAACTAGGTACACCCGGTCAAAAAACTACCTCTCAGTCCTTTCCGGTCTGGATGCTTTTGCCACTGGTGGCTATTGTCTCCTGCGGTCTGTACTACGTTCTTGGGGCCGCCCCGGACGTTCTTATAGCTCGCCAACTTAATAGCCTCAGTGAGAGTACCTCTGAGGCTGAAATGCAGCAGTTGGTTCTGTCCATTGAAGCGCGCGCCCAGCAGCGGCCCGACAATTTGCCTTACCTGGGATTGTTAGGGCGCTACTACTTGGGCCAGGAGGAGTATGCTCGCGCTGCGCAAACTTACAGTGAGATTCTGGAAGCGGTGCCCGGTGACGCTCAGGCGCTCGCGTTCGCTGCGCAGGCAGACTACCTGGCTGCCGGGAACACTTTAAGTGCAAGTGCTCGGTTAAGTGCCGAACAGGCGCTGGCGGTTGACCCGCAACAGCGAACCGCCCTTGGCCTCCTGGGTATCGCCTCTTTCGAACAGGCGCAGTACCGCGCCGCTATCGCTTACTGGGAACGCTTATTAGCGATGGAGCCACCTGACTCGGAGAGTGGGCGCATGATCGCCGGGGTTATCGAAACGGCTCGGCAGAACCTGGCCGCTGCAGAGTCTGGTGCGCCAGATACAACTACCATTGCGACGACCGTGGACACTTCAGACGTTTCGTCCGGCGCGGGCGTGTCGGTAAATGTCCCGCTGCCGCAAGGTGCTGACATTGCGGCATCAGATACCGTTTTTATTCTCGCGCGCAACGCAGAAGGTGGCAGTCGTATGCCGATAGCGGTTCAGCGGCTGACAGGTGCACAGCTGCCCGTTACTGTGCGACTGGACGATAGCAACTCAATGGCCGGCCAGAAATTGTCCGAAGCCCCGTCAGTAATCGTGGCAGTGCAAGTCTCACCCCAAGGGCGCCCTGGCGAGGACAATGCTACCTGGCTGGGGCAGGTCGGACCGCTATCGCCTACAGACACGAATCAGCCTATTGAGATCGAGCTGCGTGCCAATATACGTTAGCGGCTATTCGGCTCG
>PKCY01000322.1 GCA_002862985.1 Haliea sp. | reverse complement strand
GGGTGTTATCCAGGTCGAAAATTGCCAGTGTCACGGCCTGCCCCTCAAAGATTCGAAGGCCAGAATAGCCGGTGTCCGGGTGATAGTAAATTTCTCAGGCCCTGTAAAGTGTGGAACAATAGCCAACTTTATTAGTAGGTGGCATTTCAAAGTGATTGATTCAGCCGGCTTTCGTTCAAATGTGGGAATAGTGCTAGCCAATGACTGTGGCCAAGTACTATGGGCCCGTCGGATTGGTGGTCACAATGCCTGGCAGTTTCCTCAGGGAGGTATCAGCGAAGGGGAATCTCCTGAGGATGCGCTGTATCGCGAGCTGAACGAGGAGGTGGGTTTGTCCCGCGACGCAGTTGAGGTGTTGGCCTCCACCAAGGGTTGGTTGCGATACCGGCTACCGCAACGCTTCATTCGATCGGGAAATAAACCGCTGTGTATCGGCCAAAAGCAGAAATGGTTCCTGCTTCGTATGCTAGAAGATGACAAGGCGGTACAGTTGGATCTCAACGACAAACCTGAATTCGACCAGTGGCAGTGGGTTAGTTACTGGTATCCCCTGAATCAGGTCATCTCTTTCAAGCGCGAGGTCTATCGCCGTGCGATGAAGGAGCTGGCTGCTCCCCTGGGTCGCCATACTGACAACCAGGCAGGCTGGTAAGCCGCCATGCTTGAAACGCTGCGTCACATTGTTCAGGAGGTCAACACGGCCCGCAGTCTGAATGAAGCACTGGAAATTATGGTGCGCCGAGTACGCGATGCCATGAACACCCAAGTGTGCAGCGTGTATATGCGCGAGCCCGCCAGCGGGCGGCATGTGTTCCGGGCAACCGAAGGATTGAACCAGGAGCTCGTAGACGAAGTTAGCCTCGCTGCGGGGGATGGGCTTGTTGGTCTGGTTGCCGAGCGGGGCGAACCCGTGAATCTCGAGGACGCGGAGAATCACGCCAGCTATCGTTTTCTTCCTGGCATTGGAGAGGAGCACTACCACGCATTTTTGGGCGTCCCCATCATCCACCAGCGGGGTGTATTGGGTGTTTTGGTAGTGCAGCAGGAAGAGCGACGACGATTCGACGAGAGCGACGAGGCATTCCTGGTAACACTCTCTGCACAGTTGGCGGGAGTGATTGCTCACGCCCAGGTAACCGGAGAGGTGGAGACGCGGGCTATCACTGGTCAGGATCCGGCCAAAATTTCCGGTGTGCCCGGTGCGCCAGGCATCGCTATTGGTACGGCGGTGATAGTTTCCCCGGGTGCAGACATGTATACAGTTCCCGCGCGGGAGGCTAGTCATCCGCGCAAGGAAGTTCGGGCCTTTAGGGAGGCGCTGCAAAGCGTCCAAAAAGATATTCGGCGAGTAGCCGACAACCTGGGCTCAGAGCTGAGTCCGGAAGATCATGCTCTGTTTGATGTGTACCTCAGTATTTTGGACGACTCCACTATCGGTGCGGAGGTGGTCGGCCTTATCCGCAGCGGTCAGTGGGCACAGGGCGCATTGAGCCAGGTGATGATCGAGCACATTCGCCATTTTGAGCGGATGGAACACAGTTACCTGAAAGAACGTGCTGTCGATGTCAAGGATTTGGGTACGAGAGTACTAGCTTACCTCCAGGCCGCGAACCAGGAAGTGCGGGTCTATCCAGACAAGACAATTCTTGTGGGGGAGGAGTTGACGGCCACTTCTCTGGGGGAAATACCGCGCGAAAAACTGGCGGGACTGATTTCCGTGCGGGGCTCTGGTAGTTCCCACGTAGCCATTTTGGCGCGCGCCATGGGGGTGCCCACGGTCATGGGGGCGGTCGACTTGCCCTATACCCGGCTCCAGGACCGCGAGGTCATCATTGATGGCTATAACGGCACCGTGCATCTCAATCCCCTTCCTGAAATCAAGCAGCGGTTTCAGGAAGTGGTGGATGAGGACACCGCCTTGTCGCGGGATCTGGAAGCCCTGCGTGACGAGCCCTGCGTTACCCTCGATGGCCATCGTACACCGCTGTGGGTCAACACTGGTTTGATGGCGGATGTCACCCGTTCGCTGGAACAGGGCGCGGAGGGCGTAGGCCTGTACCGTACGGAGGTGCCGTTTCTGCTGCGGGACCGCTTTCCCAGCGAAGAGGAGCAGCGGCAAATATACCGCGAGCAACTCGAGGCCTTTTCGCCCAAGCCGGTGACTATGCGAACCCTGGATATCGGTGGTGACAAGGCGCTGCCGTATTTTCCGATTGAGGAAGATAACCCTTTTCTCGGCTGGCGCGGGATTCGTGTGACTCTGGATCACCCGGAAATTTTTCTGGCCCAGGTCCGTGCAATGCTCAAAGCGAATGAAGGTCTTGGCAATTTGCGCATTATGCTGCCGATGGTGTGCAACGTGTCCGAGCTGGACGAGGCGATGGATCTGATTCACCGCAGCCACCGCGAACTTAGGCAGGATGGCCTGACCGGTGATTTGCCACCTATCGGCGTAATGGTTGAGGTGCCGGCTGCCGTCTATCAGGCCCGCACACTGGCGCGTCGTGTCGATTTCCTTTCGGTTGGCAGCAACGACCTGACGCAATATCTGTTGGCGGTCGATCGCAACAACGCCCGAGTGGCAGACCTCTACCATTCCTTGCACCCGGCGGTGCTGCAAGCCTTGTTGGAAGTGGCGGTGGTAAGTCGGGACGAGGACGTTCCCATCGGCATTTGCGGAGAGTTGGCGGGAGATCCCGGTGGGGCTGTGCTGCTGCTGGCCATGGGCTACGACGTGCTATCGATGAACGCCACCAGCCTACCTAAGGTGAAGAAAGCGTTGCGCGATGTGCAACTCAGTGAGGCGCAACAATTGCTCGAGGAAGTGATGGCGATGGTGTATGTGGGCGATATTAACAAGCGCCTGGAAGAATTTCTGACCGAGCACGGAATGGAGAAATTCATCCACAGCCCAGTGGAGTAGCGGTCAGATTCTGCGAGCGTTGTAATACCAGCCAGTTCGAGCTGGCACGTCGATGGCCTGTTTAAAAAGTCACCTCTGCGACCTCGCGCTTTGCCCCTTGCGCATTGAAGCTCTCCTCACGCCAGCTAATTAGACCCTGCGCATCCCGCCACATTGTTGTGCTGGAGCGCGTGCCGTAATGTTCAGTAACGATAAATTGGGCCGATAGAGTTGCCTCCATGCTGTCACCGGGGTTTTGATCCCGGACCGTTCCTTGCTCAGCTAATCTGCGATCGGCGACCACGTCAAACAGGGTTTCGTGGTCTATGCTGTCGTTTCGGAGTAATTGCTGCATTTGCGCTTTGCCCCGTTCTACTTTCGGCCACGGTGTGTCCAGGCTGGCGTTGCTTAACCCGTAGACACCCGGTGGCAAACATCGTGGGTTCAGCGTATCGCTGTTGGTGAAGTACCACAGTTCACTGCGATTGCCGATGAGCAGACTGAACCCGGCATAACTGCTTGCACGGGGTGCGAGCTTGTCGAGGAAGCTTTTTGGAGTATCAGGCCCGGTCAGGTAGTTCAGTGGCAGCTCGCCCCGAGAGCGGGGAGCGATGACGGTTGGTGCCGGATCGCGGTAGTTGGTGATGGCGGCAAAGCGGCCTCCGCGTGTCGCGCCCATCCAGGTGCCGCCCTGTTCCAGGTCTTTACCGGCAAAAAGGTCGGGGTACTCCACCCAAAAGTCGGAGACCGCGGTGGGTCTGGCGTGGAACTCGTCCCGATTCGCCGCAACCAGCAATGGGTACAGAGGTGAAACCTGGTGGGCGAATATCAACAAACACATAGATCGCAACTGACTGTGTGGGGAAAGAATTGTGAATCGTAACGCGCTGGATGATAATACGTTTTATATAACACAGATTACTCGCTCCGGCTGACACCGGCCGCCTTTTTTTGGCCATTCACTGATGTGCAACTATGCTTCCTTACCCTGAAATAGACCCGGTCGCTCTCGCTCTGGGACCGGTAAAGGTCCACTGGTATGGCTTGACGTACCTGACTGCCCTTGCCTTCGCATGGTGGTTAGCAGCGCGGCGCACGCGTCGACCCTGGTCCGTGGTTAAGCGCGAGCAGGTGGACGACCTCATTTTCTATGGCGCGCTGGGCGTTGTTTTGGGGGGCAGAATTGGTTACGCGCTGTTTTACGGAGGCGAACAGCTGGCGCAGGACCCCTCCTGGCTATTAAGGGTCTGGCAGGGAGGAATGTCTTTTCACGGCGGTTTCCTCGGTGTTCTACTGGCCATGTTTATCTTTGCCCGTCGCCACAAAATTGTGTTTGGTGATTTGATGGATTTTGTCGCGCCGCTGGTACCGGTGGGCCTGGGGTTGGGCCGGCTTGGCAATTTTATTGGCCAGGAGTTGTGGGGTCGTCCTACGGATGCGCCCTGGGCGATGGTGTTTCCGCGTGATCCGCTGCAGCTCGCCCGCCACCCCTCGCAGCTGTACCAGTTTGCCCTTGAGGGCGTGCTGCTATTGGTAATCATGTTGTGGTTTTCATCCCGCGAGCGACCTACCTGGGCAGTCTCGGGCGTGTTCGCGCTGGGTTACGGTTGCTTGCGATTTGTCGCCGAATTTTTTCGCGAGCCGGACGAGCATATTGGTTTTCAGGCGCTGGGCTGGATGACCCGGGGGCAGCTGCTTTCGCTGCCCATGATCGCACTGGGCATTTACTTGATTGTATGGTCGTATCGCAATGCCAGCAGAGGGGTGTCAACGGCTCGGAGAAAACGCGCGAAATGAAGCAATATTTGGAACTGCTGCAGGATATTCTCGACCACGGCGTTGGTAAGGGCGACCGCACGGGCACTGGCACCCTGTCGGTCTTCGGGCGGCAGTTCCGCCACGACCTGGCCGATGGGTTTCCCTTGTTGACCACCAAGAAGCTGCACTTTAAGAGCATAGCTAACGAACTTCTCTGGTTTCTCAGTGGTGATACCAACACGCGCTGGCTGAAGGACAATGGCGTGTCTATTTGGGATGAGTGGGCCACGGAGGAAGGGGATCTGGGGCCTGTCTATGGGGCCCAGTGGACGGCCTGGCCAACCCGTGATGGCGGCACCATCAATCAAATTGATTACGTGATCGATTGCCTGCGCAACAACCCGGATAGTCGCCGAATTCTGTTTCACGCCTGGAATGTGGAATACCTGCCTGACGAGAAAATGAGCCCTCAGGAGAACGTGCGGGCGGGCCGGATGGCGCTGCCGCCCTGTCATCTTCTGTACCAGTTTTATGTAGCCGATGGCCGTTTATCGGCACAGCTGATGATTCGCTCCAGCGATTCATTCCTTGGCTTGCCCTATAACACCGCCAGCTTGGCGTTGCTGACCATGATGCTGGCCCAACAATGTGATCTTGAGCCCGGAGAAATTATTATATGCACCGGAGATTCCCACATTTACAGCAACCATTTGGAGCAGGTGCAGGAACAACTAAGTCGCACCCCGCAGGCACTGCCGCGCATCAATATCCGGCGTCGTCCCGACAACATTTATGACTATAGATTTGAAGACTTCGAACTGCTGGATTACAGTCCCCGCGCCCACATCGCAGCTCCGGTAGCGGTGTGAACACAGGGCTTTTTGTATGACGACACTCGCACTGATTTTTGCCGTGGCGCGCAACGGCGTGATTGGCAAGGATAACGATCTGCCCTGGCGTCTGCCGGAGGATATGCGACACTTCAAGGCGGTCACCATGGGCAAACCTGTCGTCATGGGCCGCAAGACTTATGATTCCATTGGCCGGCCTCTGCCGGGCCGCAGCAATATTGTAGTCACTCGCAATGCCAGCTTTCAGGCGGAGGGCGTCAGTGTGGTGTCCTCGCTGAATGACGCGGTGGAATTGGCGGAGAGAATTTCCAAGGGTGACGGTGTGGACGAGGTGGTCATCATGGGCGGCGCTGAGATCTATGCGGCGGCCTTGCCGTTGTCTGACCGGCTCTATGCCACCGAAGTGCATGCCGACGTGGAGGGCGATACGCTGCTGCCGGCTGTGGACTGGACACAATGGCGGGAAATCAGCCGGAAAAGACATAATGCTCGGTCCCCCAATCCCTATGACTTCAGTTTCGTCCGTTTTGATCGCATCGACAGCTAAACTGATGGCGCAGGGAAGCACGATTGTTACCCCAGGTTGAAATTTGAGCCAATGTGTAACGAAAATACACACTTTATGAAAATGCCCTGAATGAGCGTGCGCATTGATTGAAAACCTACCCCCATTTAGTTTAAATTTGCGTGCTCGGTTTACCGACTGTGAATTTTCCACTGAATAAAGAAGTACTGAGGCTAATTTTTAGCTCTGAATCTCTCTGTTGGATGTATAGGAAACGTAATTCCCATGACTACGCATAGATTGAAAAAGGCAGGTATCGTCCTGCTGATGTCTGCGGGCACCCTGGTTGGGGCCGCAACTGCAACCCAGGCCGATACATTGGATTCCATTCTCGCGGTGGGGGAATCCAAAAATGCGGCAGCGCGTAAATCGCAGACAAAAATTGATCGTCTCGCGGATGAAACCCGCGACCTGTTGTCTGAGTTCAAGACCGTCATCAAACAGGTTGACGGCTTAAAGGTTTATAACACGCGCTTACAACGTCAAATTGAAAATCAACTGGCGCGGATCGAGGGGGTTGATGAATCAATCGACAACTCCACGATTATTGCACGCCAGATGATGCCGCTGGTGATTCGGATGATTGATGGCCTGCAGAAATTTGTTGACCTGGATGTGCCGTTCGCCATGAAGGAGCGGCAGCAGCGCATCATGTTTCTGCGCGCGAATGTTGATCGCTCCGATCTTACCGTCGCTGAAAAGTTTCGTCAGGTTCTGGAAGCCTATAAAATCGAGAATGAATATGGCCGCAAGATAGATGCCAGTAAAGGCAGTGTTCAAATTGGCGAGGCAGAGCGCGATGTAAACTTTCTGCGGGTGGGCCGAGTTGCCTACCTGTATCAGACTACCGACACCGAACTTTCCGGGGCCTGGGATCAAAGGACGCGTGACTGGGTTCCACTGGATCGGGGGGAATACCGTAACGCCATCATGAAAGGTCTGCGTATAGCACGCAAAGAGGCTTCGATTGCCCTGATGAACCTGCCAGTAGCTGCACCGGAGGCTAAATAATGAGCATCAAATCTGTAAAAGTGGTTGCGATCGCTCTGTGCAGCGCCATGGCGCTTTCTAATGCTTCCTGGGCACTGGCGCAGGAAGCGAAGACCTTGGATGAGTTGCTGGGTTTCGTCAAAAAAGGTCAAGTGACTGAGTCGAGAGAGAATCGTGAGCGTGAGCAGCGTTTTAGCAAAGACAAGGCCAACCAGGCATCGGCGCTTGCGAGTGCGAAGGCCGAGCGCGCCCGCCAGGAAGCGCTGAGTACCCAGTTGGAAGATACTTACGAAGTCAACGAGTTGGAGCTGGCGGCCAAGCAGGAACTGCTAAAGGAAAAACTGGGAACACTGGCAGAACTCTTCGGTCATCTCACATCAACGGCGGGTGATTTATCCGCCAACATGGAACAATCGCTGATCAGTGCCCAGTACCCTGGCCGTGAGGTCTTCCTGCAGGACCTCATTAAGAAAATGAGCGGGTCCGACAAACTACCTAGCATCGAGGAGATTGAGCAGGTCTGGTATGAACTGAACCGGGAGATGGTCGAGTCTGGCAGGGTCGTATCATTTACTACCGAGGTAGCCCACCCAAATGGCGACAAGGGTGAGGAGAAGGTCGTGCGCATTGGCACGTTCAATGTCGTGTCAGAAGCAGGCGATTACTTAACGTATGTCCCCGAAAAGGGCACGCTGGAAGAATTGGCGCGTCAGCCTTCAGGCCCTTATCTTGGCTGGGCAAGAGAGCTCGCTAACGCCACCGAGGGTTTGCATAAATTCGGCATCGACCCCACGGGTCCGAGC
>PKCY01000073.1 GCA_002862985.1 Haliea sp. | reverse complement strand
CATGTTACAGGATCCGCCACACTCGCTGTTAATGGTGCTGCCCCCGCCTACGTTGCCGAATAAGGGAAAAACATTCCTGAATCGTTTCCCTTAAGTATTCACCGCCGCGTCAAGACCTAAAGATCAACCACGTTTGATCTAACCATTACCCCGCCATCGACCACCAGGTCATGGCCGGTGATAAACGAAGCACGCTCAGAGCAAAGGTAGACCACAGCATCAGCGATTTCCTTTGGCTCCGCCAATCGACCCATCGCATGAGTGTTGAGCACACGATCACGGATCTCCGGATTTTTGCCCAGGTAGAACGTCATGCCACCTGAATCAATGCCGCCAGGACAGACCGTGTTTACTCTAACTCCGCGTTTAGCGTATTCCACAGCAACCGTTTTACTGAGGTTAATCACCCCGCCCTTCGCCGCTGAATAAGCAGACTCAAACGCTTCGCCGCGAATACCCGAAACCGAAGCGATATTGACAATCGCTCCGCCGCCTGACGCTTCTATCAAAGGTAATTGGTATTTCATACATAACCAGATGCCGCGCAGCGTGACCGCCATGCAGCGGTCCCACTCCTCTTCTGTCAGCTCGGTCACAGGTTTGTTAGGTGCGCCCAGAGCCGCATTATTTGACACCATGTGCAAGCCGCCGAAGTCAAGCTGTGTCTGCGCGAGAACCTTTTGTATATCAGCAGCATTACCCATATCCGCCCTAACAAAGAGCCCCTCGCCACCTTGCGCCTTAACCTGATCCAAGGTTTCGAGCCCGCCCGCCTCATTTATATCGGCGATTACCACTTTTGCACCCTCTGCTGAAAACGCGAGAACTGTCGCGCGCCCTGTACCAGCACCTCCACCCATAACAAGAGCAACTTTTTGATTCATACTATTGACCATTCCTGATACTAGTGTAGTTGGAAGAAACTATTCGGTTACCGATATACGCATGCCCTCTCCGTTGTATCGCTCCGAAGTGACGCCGACTGTTCGCGAAACCATGCCATAGTCTGTAGCCAGACGAATCACTGTGCCTACTGCCAAAACCCAATTCGTTCCGTATTAAAACACCCGATAGCGCTTCTGCACATGTTGTTGCCGAATACGAATCTGCTCCCGCCTTTGTTCTGCAGTAACAACACGAGTGCTCTCAGGCAGATTTTGTCTAATCTCACTAAACTGCACTTTTTTCGCCACGATGGTGGGCCAGTCTTCTTCGTTGGGCGTGTCACTGTAGGTCCACCTAGGGCTCATGAAACCCTCCCGGTGCCCTGAGGTGTCAACCCAGTTCGGAACACCCGGATCCTGGTGAGCCAGCACGATACGCACTACACCATCGTCATCAGCCGTCATTTGGTGCCCATTGAGACTGCCGATCTGGTTGGCATACTCGATGGACTCCCCCCACAAATTACCCACCTGAAAGCCCATATACTGCGGCCGAAGACGAACATAGTTTTCAATAATGAGCGCTTCATCGGGTTCGAGTTCAAACACACCGCCAGCATATAGGTTTGTGCTTTGGCCCCCACCGGTTGCGCCCGAAGCCGCGTTCACATTGTTAAACCTGTTCCTGGGAAACGCAACGCCGGGGATACTACCCTCTCGCTCACCATAGGTTCCCATCAGAATAGTCCAAAAAGCGTTCCAAAAATGCATTTGGTTACGCACAATGTCACCGAGAAGACGTAATTCTGTGGCGGCTTTGTCAACAGTGTATGGAGGTGCGTGAGTACCTTCGGCACCTAGTTGAGTAAATTCAAAATGAATCGCCTCCTCGTACTCCCAGTCATTAAATAACTGCCTCCCGCTGATGTGATTTGCGTAACGCCTGGTCTTTTTTCCCGAGCCGTCTGCTGATGGCTTCCGCGATTCGCGAAGTGTCCCAATAAAATTGCCTGTATAGTCAGAAGGGCATTGGGGAGCTAGCAATATCTCGAAGCTGCCATCGTCATTTACGGTGATGGCGGAGGAATCCAAACGACCGGTTTGCGTTTTTTTTCCAGGCCTCAGCTCCATCAGTGAACCTGTATCGCCAGGCATTTCTCCACTGGTTGCTTCAAAGATAACGTAGTGCGGAGCTTTGCGACTATCAGCAATGGGCTCACCGCCATGCCAATGACGCGCATCCGCCGCCTGTCCACGAAGTCGGTAGCTTTTGCGACCATCGATTGGCGCAGAAAAATAGATTGCGTCGGGGTTATCGATTGTACTTCGCGTGATCACAGACAAAGCGTTGCGAAATTTTGGCCGCACAGGGTCGGAATGAAATGCTCGCTCCACTGCGCTGTGCACATAGCCCATGAGGTAGCGGTAGCCTTCTGCCAGATTACGGTCAGTAGGGGGCGCAGGCATTAACTCGGGCTCATCAATGGCATCCCGGGCGTCCTGTAATGCCTTTATCATTTCATCCCAGGCAGCACGAAGTTGGTTTTTGGCGTCGGGTGGTTTTTTGGTCATATGACATTCCTACTGTCTATGTAGCGCTTTACGCAGATTTTGATCCAGCTATTGATTGCTTGATTCTGCCAGTCTGGCCGTTGAAATCGGCTGTTGAATTGAAATTGGAGGAAACTGCCACTGCGCTATTCAGTCTGGGCAGACGCTGCAAAACTTACTAACCAAATTCCGTACTCAAACAGTACTGTCAAGATCCGCAGGTAAAAAGGCGTCCCCTAGCGCCGTTGTGCCGTCCAGACTCATTACCGACAATCCTAACGAATGCAAAAGCCTTCGGCTATACGTAACACAGCCCACATGATTACCAGAGCAAAGCTCCAGTGCAGCTTCAGCCATTACCTCTACCGGCTCCGCCATATCCGGACTGCGTCTGGCGATATCGCGCACGTAATCCGCGCCTGAAGTGAGCACGATATTTTCCGGTGCTAACGTGTTAACACAAATTCCATCGACGGCAACCTCATGAGCCAGTCCCTGTGTATATCGGTCGAGTGCCGCCTTGGTTGAACCGTAGGCGCATATAACGTGTGCAGCAACTTGAGAGTCGCGATAGGGCACCACTGGCTGCGACGCAGTGCTACTACTGATATTGAGTATCCAACCACGGCCACGCTCGCGCATACCCACTAGCGCCTGCTGTGCCAAATCAATAGGGGCATTGACGTTCACATCGAACATCCAGCTGCGCTCCTTTGTCGACACCTCACTGGGTAGGCGCATCTTTGACGCTGCGGCGTTATTGACAATAATATCGAGTGCACCGAAGTGTTCCTCGGCCTGCCGCACAAGGTCTGCTCTGGCAGCCTCATCGCTGAGGTCACATGCAATACCCGCCACGCTACCAGCACTCTCTTTGCCAATGAGCGCAACGGCTTCTTCAAGGTTTCCCTTAAGCTTTCCGTGAGCGCCCCATCGGGACGCACCTAACACCACCGCCGCGCCTTCCGCTGCAAACCGGCGGGCGATGGCTAATCCAATTCCTCTACTGGCACCGGTAATCAATGCGGTTTTTCCAGCAAGTGTTTCCATCACCTAGCTCCCACTCAGTCCATTAGACTGCTTCGCAGCGTCCACCCCAGGCCAACCGTAATCGGTATAAAAATTACTCAATTTTGATTCAATGGTTTTTCTGGACAACCCATAATCATCCAGACTGTAACGAAAATCGGTCTTGTGAGTTTTCTCCCGGTCTTCCTGCAATTTCAGGAATTGATCATAGCTTCCAGACAGCGGCATACCGAGTGCGCGATAAATCTTGTGAACAGTTGCAGACGGCTGTGCGGTCAGCTCTCGATAGTCAACCACCACTTGAGGCGTCGACGGCTGTTGAGATAGCACGTCTCGCGGATGGTGATAGCTTTCAAAGGATATATCCGTCAATATTTCCAGCGAACGGCCGTAATCGGCACGCGTCCAGCCTTTCCCCTTCCAGGTCAGTTCTACCAGCTTTAACACGCTGGGTATACACTGGGCGGGATCGCGCATCATAACTACGATCCTGGCATCGGGAAAAGTCTCGATCAGGGCCTCTACCCATCCGCACATTACCGGGTTCTTGCTCAGATGAATCTTATTCCCACCATTGCGTAATAACTGCCGTTTGATGCACTCACGATAGTGATGCATCCACCGCCGGCGTTTTTTTACAGGCATTTGATCGATATGGAAGATATCGATAACATCCATCATAGGAACATCAAGAGACCACTGCTGCGTGACAAACGCCGCTCTCATGACAAACTGATCTTCTTCGGAATTCCACAGGCTCATATCGTGCATGTGCCGGTACGGGCCAAACGTTTTATCGTCCCAAGCGACTAGACGCCGATGAATCGCTTGTCCAAACCACTTCTTATCTACACAGCCAATTGCACGAATAACTTTTTTCTGTAACAGCGAGGGGAAAAACATTTCCCAGTAGAGAAAATAACTGAAGGTCTCGCCATCTGCAGCCAACAGTCGGTGCACCAGCGTTGTACCACTGCGCGCGTGACCCACGATAAATACAGGTTGCTCTACTTTTTGACGCCAAAGTGCGGGAAAAATCAGATAATCCAGCATAAAGCAGATAGCGTGGAACAGAGTTTCCAATGGCACCAATAGCAAAAGACGCAGCAGTGTGCGGGAGCGTCCCGACCACTGCCGTAACGCCCAGACATGACGCAGAACGCGCCAGTAGTATTGGCCGTCAAAATACACGGGCAGCAACCCTACGAGCGAACGAATGCATCACTATGCGGGCGAGAGCAACACGGGCATATCCTTAAACCCGTGAATGCTGTTGGACCGAATAAAAACCGGATCGGCACAGGGTTCGATACCTTTAAACCGTGCAAAAAATTCCTCAAAAAACACCCGAGCTTCCATACGCGCCAGATTCGCGCCCAGGCACAGATGAATTCCATATCCGAAGGCCATATGCGGATTTGGGCTGCGTGTAATATCAAACTTCATCGGGTCGGCAAACACCTCTTCGTCAAAATTCGCCGAGCTGTAAAGCAATACTACTCTATCGCCCTCCCGTATCTTTTGTCCGCGAACTTCAGCATCGCAGGTCGCGGTGCGACGAAAATAGTGCAGAGGGCAGGTCCAGCGGAGCATTTCCTCAACCGCCAGAGGCAGCTGTTCAGGATTTTCCTTCAACCGCTGGTAGAGCTCCGGGCGTTTAAGTAGTTCGAACATTCCACTGCTGATGAGACCGCGGGTGGTCTCATTACCGGCGACGGTCAATTGTATGAAAAGAGAGGCAAACTCCATCTCCGATAACTGATGCCCTTCTACTTCTTGATTGATCAGCAGGGAAATCAGGTCATTACCCCCCTGATCCTTGCGCTCAGTAGCGAGCTGAAAACCGTAGGTGCCCATCTCGACACTGGCCTGATTGATCTCTTCAGGTGTACCTCCCAGATCTGGATCTGAACCTGACGTTTGTAGATCAGACCAACGGCGAATTTGCGCCCACATGTCTCGCGGAATCTCCAGCATGGAGCAGATCACGGCAGTAGGCAGATCACCTGCCAGGCTCTCCACAAAATTTACTTCCTGTGGAGAAGATATTTGCGCCATCACTTCACGAGTAATCCGGCGCACCTGCGGCTCTAGCTCCGCCAGCATGCGTGATGTAAATCGGGTAATCACAGCGCGGCGCAAGGGACCATGCTTGGGTGGATCCATACCCAATAATTGATTGCGGGCCATCTCCAGAATATCCGGTGGCAGATCATCCACCATGACAAACCCTTTTTCCGCCGAAAAGGTTTTAGAATCCCGCGATACCGCCAGTACATCTGCGTGCTTACTCAGCACCCAGTAGCCATGTCCCGCCGGATGTTGCTGCCAGTAAACCGGAGCGTTCCCCCGCAGCCAGGCAAATTGCTCATGCGGAATACCCGCAGAGTAATTATCCGGGTTATAAACATCTATTTCCACGCTAGTCCACCAGTACGTTAGGTGCGGGCAAGCCGAGATCGGCGCACATTGCCAGATAAAATTCCAGAGTCATGGCGCCATCCACCACACTGGTGATATTGCCCTGCTCATCGAGATTAATATTGGAACCGTACATCTGAAACCAGACTTGCGTATCGTCTTCAATGCACTGCAGTGTATGAACAGAGCCTGCAGGTTCATACAAAAATGAGCCAGCTCGGTTGACGTAATCGTATTCCTTGTACTTCCAGGCGCCCGAGCGCGTGTAGCCCCATACCGGCCCTGTATGCTTGTGCTTGTCGACCTCGTAGCCCGCCTGAAAGATATTCTCTACTATCCAAAGCCCCTCTTTGGGTTTCACCTGCAGCACCCGTAACTGGCTGCCATCACCAATATCCACGTAGGGCAAGTCGTCGCGTCCTATATGCACAGCTTCTGGGTTTGTCATTCGCACTCTCCTTCAATGTCAGTTTGGGTAAGTGTAACGCTGTAAAGGCCCTTTGCGATTGAGGAACCCTCTACAGAGCGCATTTATCCTTCCGCGGCATAATTTTTTACGCCTGTGAGGGCCTTGGCGCACCTGATGGTTGGTCTGAAAGGGAGGTTCCCCCCGCCTGCAACTGCCTGATTACTGCGGCCACCAGCTCATCATCGGCAGGGTTGTCCGGCATGGGGAAAGTGACCCGGCCCGTGAGGTCGGCGTAACGTTCTCGGAAAACTTTGGCAATGTGAGTATAGTCACCGCGAGGAACAAATCGATCCAACATCTCATCAGTGACAATCTGCGGCATCTCTTCCCACTGGCCACTTCGCGTCATGTCCAACAGTTGCTGCCCTTTATCCTTCCAACCAAACAGTTCGAGGCTCGGCCAATACGCAGGAGTGGAATACAGAAAACCCAGCATACTTCGCTGTTTTTCCCAGGAGGCTGCGACCTCAGTCTCGTCTTTGCCGGTGGCCGTCAGCGGACCAATTATCAGTTTGAAGTTTTGTGGATCGCGCTCGCCCAATTCATATCCTGCCTGCAGCCGCGGCAGACACACCGCACGAATATACTCTGGCGGCGAGTTCGTGGGGTGGGTGATCATACCGTCGGCGATCCTTCCCACCATTTTTGTCATGGCAGGACCTACCGCCCCGCATAGAATGGGGATATTAGGGTGCTCTATTGGGCCTGGATTAAAAAACGGCTGCAGTTTGGTCAGCGTGTAGTGGGAACCCTTAAAATTGAGGCGTTCTCCCGTCTGGAAACTGTGGAAGATAGCCCGCACGGCCTGCACGTATTCCCGCAGTTGCGGCACGGGGGAATCCCAACGCGCACTATAGCGTTGTTCGATATTGGGCTTTATTTGTGTACCCAGTCCCAGCTCAAACCGCCCACCCGACATAGACTGCAGATCCCATGCAGCGATCGCCGTGGTCATCGGACTGCGCGGGAAGGCCACGAGGACGGAGGTGCCCACAATTAGTGAGTTCGTGGCGTTGAGCGCCATGGCCGCAAGCAGAAGCCCATCGTGAATGGCGTCAGGTACCTGTAAGCCGGCGAAACCCATCGCTTCGGCTCGCGCGGCATGCACGCCGATTTCACCAGGGCCCATGTCTTGCGGCGTTGCAGCAAAAACCTGGAACATAGCTTGACCTTTTTAAATTTAGAAAGCTAAACTGATTATAAGATTAACTGATTACAAGTAAATTGCAATGCACAAAGACTCTCATAGACGCCAGGAAATTGGCCAAACCCTGATGCTCATGGCCAGAGATTTTCAGCAGCGACTGGACAGAGATCTGCACCGGCGGGGCGTAGAGGGAATCGGGTCCCGGCACCGCGCCATTTTTCTCTTTCTGGGACGTAATGGTGCCAGTCGAGCGGTAAATCTTGCGGAAGCCGCGGGCATCCGGCCACAGTCAATGATGAAAATCGTACATGAACTAGAGTCTCTGCAACTGGTAGAACGCAGCGAAGACCCCAACGACTCACGCGCCAAGTTAATACAATTTACTGCTCAGGGTCGACAGCTGATCGTCGAGCTGTCGCACTCCACTGAAACTGTTTGG
>PKCY01000299.1 GCA_002862985.1 Haliea sp. | reverse complement strand
CCTTTCCGAAGACGCTGATTATCGTATAGAAGAACTGCGCCGCAACGGACTAATGACTGCCTATGTAGTGCAAAGGCCAGATGATCGCGCGCCACTGGCGATCAATTTGAATATGCCTGGCACTCACAATGTACTCAATGCCACTGCGGCGGTCGTCGTCGCCTGTGACGAAGGCTTGGCCGATGCGGCAATCCAGAAGGGGCTTGCGGGGTTTGCCGGGGTCGGACGGCGTTTCTCCAACCTCGGCGAAATCGTTTTCCCCGGTGGTAAAGCTCAACTGGTAGACGATTACGGGCACCATCCAACCGAGGTGAAGGCCACATTGGAGTCGATTCGTCAGGCCTGGCCTGAGCGCAGAATTGTGATGGTCTACCAGCCGCATCGCTATACCCGAACGCGAGATTTGTACGAGGACTTCGTGGCGGTGTTGTCCGGATGCGATGCCCTGATTTTGCTCGATGTGTATGCAGCAGGTGAAGACGCTATTGCCGGCGCGGACAGTCGCAGCCTGACGCGCAGTATTCGCCAGCGCGGTCAGTTGGAACCGGTGTTTGCGGAGCGGATCGAGGATGTTCCCGCGCTGCTTGGTACCCTGGTTGTCGACGGTGACGTGGTGGTGACGCAAGGTGCGGGAAATGTCGCTCGTCTGGCACAGGACCTGAACGCCATGTCTGCAAAGCAGGGGGCGCTGCTATGAATCTAGCGCAGTTGCGGGAGGTTCCATTGGCCGTGTTGCTCGGTGGCAATTCGGCGGAGCGTGAAGTGTCGTTACAAAGCGGCAAGACGGTGGTGGACGCGCTGCGGTCACTGGATCTGGAAGTGCAGGCCGTGGATCCGGCTGCTCCGGCTTGGGCAGCCGAGCTCAAGACCGCAAGCCTCGCGTTTATCGCTCTGCATGGTCCCGGCGGTGAAGACGGCAGTATGCAGGGCGCGTTGCAGACTTTGGGAATTTCCTACACGGGCTCAGGCGTTCTGGGCTCTGCCCTGGCGATGGATAAAAAGCGCAGTAAACAATTGTGGCAGGGCATCGGACTTGCCACCGGAGGCTTCGTCACCCTGCGCCCCAGCACTGACTGGCAGAGTGTGATTGATCGTTACGGCAAGGTGTTCGTCAAGCCCACCTGCGAAGGCTCAAGTATTGGTATGAGCATTGCAGATAACGCCACTGCGCTGCATAGCGCCTTCGAGTTGGCGTGTGAATACGGAACTGAAGTGCTCGCCGAGCAGTTTATCGAAGGACCCGAGTATACCGTCGCCATTTTGGGTGATGAAGCACTGCCCTCTATTCGCCTGGAAACCGATAACGAATTCTATGACTACGACGCTAAGTACATGTCTGATGAAACCCGCTACCACTGTCCAAGCGGACTGGATGATCGGGAAGAGGCCGAAATTGCAGCGCTGTCGTTGTGGGCGTTCCGCTCTCTGGGTTGTGCTGTGTGGGGGCGTGTCGACCTGATGCGTGCTGGTGACGGTCGCTTTTTCGTATTGGAAGTCAACACCGTTCCGGGTATGACGTCCCACAGTCTGGTACCTATGGCCGCCGCAGCTGCAGGAATGGGAATACCTGCATTAGTGCAGCGGATACTGCAGTTGAGTCTTGAGGCGGGACAGAAATATGGGTAGCGCGAAGAGTCGGTTTAGCTTGAAAACATTGTTCGGCGCTGGGCATCGTGGTCAGGGTCCTGTGCGAAAGAAACCGCCTCTAAAGCGCACTGCGCGGAAACCGGCGCAGGGGGCGACGCGCAATACGGCCGTTCCCGCTGAGGATTCTGGTAGCTCCCACGCCTGGCTGAACCGAATGTTGATCCTGCTGGGTACGGGCGTGGTTCTAGTTGCAGCAACCAAGGGTTTTATCTCTGTGCAAAGTGTACCGGTGCAGCGCATTACTGTTACCGGTGAGCTGGAACATACCCAGGCGGAAGCGCTGCAGGACATGGTGCAGCCGTCTTTAGTGGGTGGCTTCCTTGGGGCAGACCTGCAACAGATGCGCCGCCAGTTAGAGGCGCTTCCCTGGATTTACGAGGCCACTGTGCGACGTAAATGGCCTAATGCATTGGAGATCAGTGTCGTTGAACAGTTGCCCATCGCGCGTTGGGGGCGCAATGCGTTTTTGAACCATGAGGGCGGGATATTCCATTCCAATAAGAGCGGCGATTGGGAGTCACTGCCGCTGCTGACTGGCCCAGAGGGTACAGCTCAATCCCTGATGGCAAAGTATCAGCGACTTGTTGAGATATTGGCGCCGCTAAATCTCTCTGTGACACAGCTGTCGGTGGATGAGCGCGGGCAAATGGAAGCAGTGCTGGCTCAGGGGATGGCCTTGATTGTTGGAAGTGACGACTTCCTCGTTCGTATGCACCGGTTCGCGGTGGTCTATCGCAGTGAGCTGGCTGCGCGCAAGAGTGACGTTGTAAGAGTGGATTTACGCTATGAGAGTGGGATTGCCGTGGCCTTTAGTGAGCCATCGCAAGTAGCGGGATTATAAGAATGCAAAGGGACAGACAAGGGAGACACTGCCATGGGCAGCGTGCAGGATAAAAAATTAATTGTCGGCCTGGATATCGGAACTTCCAAGGTAGTGGCGATAGTCGGGGAGATCGGCCTGGAAGGTGGTATTGAAATTGTGGGTATCGGTTCCAATCCCTCCAAGGGAATGAAGAAGGGTGTAGTGGTCAATATTGAGTCCACCGTGCAGTCTATTCAGCGCGCAGTGGAAGAGGCTGAACTAATGGCTGGCTGCCAGATACATTCGGTCTACGTCGGTATTGCTGGCAGCCACATTCGCAGCCTCAACTCGCACGGCATTGTGGCTATCAAGGACAAGGAGGTTTACAGCCTGGATCTCGAGCGGGTGATTGAGGCTGCTCAGGCGGTTGCTATTCCCGCCGATCAAAAGGTGCTGCACATCCTGCCGCAAGAATATGTTATCGATAATCAGGAGGGCATCAAGGAACCCCTGGGTATGTCCGGTGTGCGCCTGGAGGCCAAGGTTCACCTGGTCACCTGTGCTGTAAACGCGGCGCAGAATATCGAAAAGTGTATCCGGCGCTGTGGTTTGGATGTTGAGGAAATCATTCTCGAACAGCTTGCCTCCAGTTATGCGGTACTCACCGATGACGAGCGCGAGTTGGGCGTCTGTATGGTTGATATAGGCGGGGGTACTACCGACATTGCGATATTTACCGAGGGCTCAATTCGGCATACAGGAGTGATTCCTATCGCCGGCGATCAGGTCACTAACGATATCGCTATGGCGCTGCGTACGCCAACGCAATACGCGGAAGAAATTAAGATCAAGTATGCCTGCGCCCTCACGCAGTTGGCCGGTGCGGATGACACAATTAAAGTCCCCAGTGTTGGCGACCGTCCTCCCAGAGATCTTTCGCGCCAGTCACTGGCGGAAGTAGTCGAGCCGCGTTACGACGAGTTGTTCACGCTGATACAAGCGGAGCTGAGACGTAGTGGTTTTGAGGACATGGTGCCCGCGGGCATTGTGCTGACCGGGGGCACCTCCAAAATGGAAGGCGTGGTAGAGCTGGCGGAAGAGATATTTCACATGCCGGTACGCGTTGGATTTCCGCAGACGGTAATGGGTCTCAACGATATTGTGCGCAATCCGATTTACGCAACCAGCGTGGGGCTGTTGCAGTACGGCATGCAGCACCGGGGCGATGTGGGCCCGGTATCAGCGGGTAAATCTGGCAGTGCCTCAGGGAGCGTATGGGGTCGGGCCAGAGCCTGGTTGCAAAGTAATTTCTAGGTGTTGTGAGTAGTTGTTTAGAAGAGCGGCGCGCGCAAGTGTGTCAGTTTAATAAAAGGGGAGTAAGACCATGTTTGAACTAGTTGATAATGTTCCATCCAATGCAGTGATAAAAGTGATCGGTATCGGGGGTGGTGGCGGCAATGCTGTCAAGCACATGATTGATAACAATGTGGAAGGCGTAGATTTCATTTGCGCTAACACCGATGCGCAGGCGCTCTCGGATATTGAATCCAAGACCGTATTGCAACTGGGTGGTGATATCACCAAAGGCCTGGGTGCTGGCGCCAATCCTGAAATCGGTCGGGCCGCAGCAATGGAAGATCGCGAGCGTATCGCCGAGGCCATCCGCGGCGCGGATATGGTTTTCATCACTGCGGGTATGGGGGGAGGTACCGGTACCGGGGGCGCGCCCGTAGTCGCTGAGGTGGCACGTGAATTAGGCATACTGACGGTCGCCGTAGTGACCCGTCCGTTCGCATTTGAGGGCAAGAAGCGTTTGAGTATAGCCCTTGAAGGTGTAGCGGAGCTGCAGCAGCACGTTGATTCGCTGATTACCATTCCCAATGAAAAGCTGCTTGAAGTGTTGGGTAAGAACACTAGCCTTATGGATGCTTTCAGGGAAGCGAATGACGTACTGTTGGGCGCTGTGCAAGGTATCGCAGACCTGATCATTCGCCCCGGCATGATCAACGTCGATTTCGCCGATGTGCGCACGGTGATGTCGGAAATGGGCATGGCGATGATGGGAACCGGTTCTGCTGTCGGCGAAAACCGCGCCCGCAGTGCAGCCGAAAAGGCTATTAATAGCCCGCTGCTGGATGATATCAACCTGGCGGGAGCGCGTGGTATTTTGGTTAACATCACCGCCGGTTTCGATTTGTCACTGGGTGAGTTCGCAGAAGTTGGCGAGACGATCGAGGAGTTTGCGTCGGAAGAGGCAACGGTGGTTGTGGGTACGGTCATCGATCCGGATATGAAGGAAGAGATCAAGGTGACTGTAGTCGCCACAGGTCTCGGCGGAGAGTCGGCACGGGTGCCGCTGCAGGTTGTGGACAGCGCCCCCAAAGCGGCTGTCGCTGATCCCGGTCTGGAGCCTGATTACAAGGAATTCGACCGACCGCCGGCAATGCGCAAGCCGCGTCCTTCGGCCAGTGGACAACCAGATGCCGGCCCGGAGAAGACCAGTGAGGAGTATTTTGATATTCCTGCGTTTCTGCGTCGCCAGGCGGATTAGCGAACGTTTAGCGTTTACGGTTCTCGCCCCGGCCTTCGGTCCGGTGTAGAAGCTCAGTAATCGTATAGATCGAAGTTTGCTGCGGAAATGCGCACCGCGAGGGTTACGGCACCAATGGCGTCGTCCTGTGGGCGGGAGCATGATGCAGCGTTGACTCCCGTGCGTGTGATGCACCAGGGTATGGTTGAGGTTGGTAACGAGGTGGCCAGTTTTCTCCCCGTTGATGGTTGCTAAGTGCCAGTCCCCGCCAACGCTGACCAACCGGTGTTTCGTGCGCAGAGCGTCGGCGCTGCAGCTGTCCAATCAGTGGGTGGCTGCCGTCATTGTTATTGCTGCGGGCCTGTGACACAAAGGACTTGAACCAGCCGGTTCAGAGAGCCTGGAAAACGGCTCATCACAGTGTGGGCTTGGCATTTCACCGTGGTTTGTGGCATAGTTCGCGGCAAAATTCACGTCTCACTCGCGCGCCAGCAACCAATTAATGAAAGTCATTCTTGTTAGCCGAAAGCATGGTAGTTCGCGGTCCATCGAATTGAGTCGTTGGTCGCGAGCATTACTCTCCCTCTGCTGTCTGGGCTTGCCGCTGGGCCTGATTGCCTCGGGGTATTACCTGGGGCAAGAGAGTGGCCCCCAGGCTGTGCGCGGAGAAGCATTGGATGCACTGCAGGATGAGTTCTCACGGCAATCCCTTGTTGGGGCGGATCTGGCGGCATTGACTGAGCGCCAAATGCAGGCAATGACCATCAATTTGGCGGAACTCGAAGCGAGGATGACGCGGCTGGATGCGCTGGGACAACACCTCACGGCAATAGCCGATATGGAGGATGGTGAATTCGATTTTAGCCAGCCACCGGCCCTGGGTGGCCCCCTGGTGCAGGGGCCAAAAATCCCATTAAATCCGGATGATATCAATGCGGAATTAGGTCTTTTTGAGGCGCATGTGGAAGATCGGGAACAGCAGCTGGATATTCTGGAATCTCTGCTCACTAACCGTAAACTGGGTGAAGAACGCGCCTTGTCCGGTTGGCCTGTCAAGAAAGGCTACCTGTCTTCCAGTTACGGGTGGCGTGCGGACCCCGTTAACGGCAAACGCGCGATGCATAATGGCCTCGATTTTGCGGGTAAGGCTGGCTCTGCCGTTGTAGCGGTGGCCTCCGGTGTGGTTACCTGGACCGGCAGGGAGTCAGGTTACGGTAATATGGTAGAAGTTTCACACGGCGACGACTATGTGACGCGCTATGCTCACAACAAACAAAACCTGGTGGCACCCGGCGACATCGTGCGCAAGGGCGAGACGATAGCATTAATGGGCTCCAGTGGCCGCGCTACTGGCTCCCATGTCCATTATGAGGTCTACAAAAACGGCCGCTCAGTCGACCCCTCCAGTTACGTGGCTCGCACCCAACCCTGAGCCTTGTCTCTAGCCGCAGTGCGCTCCCCTCCGCGGGTTTTTGGCGGGGCATTTCTCATTCCAAATACGATGAATCATCATGTTAAGTAAGACTCTTAAAAGCGTTTTCGGTACCCGCAATACCCGCGAGCTCAAACGCATGGGCAAAGTGGTCAAGCAGATCAATGCCCTGGCCGATGAAATAAAGGCGTTGGACGATGCGCAGCTAGCCGCCAAGACCGACGAATTCAAGGTCCGGCTTGCAGACGGAGAGACGCTGGACAAGCTACTTCCGGAGGCCTTTGCGGTGGTGCGGGAGGCTGGCGAAAGAGCGTTAGGCCTGCGCCATTTCGATGTACAGCTGATCGGCGGAATGGTCTTGCACGAGGGCAAAATAGCAGAGATGCGTACCGGCGAGGGCAAGACCCTGGTCGCCACGCTTCCGGCTTATCTGAATGCACTGACGGGTAATAGTGTGCATCTTATTACGGTCAATGATTACCTCGCCCATCGGGACGCCCATTGGATGGGGCCCCTGTATAACTTCCTTGGAATGTCTTTCGGCGTGGTGAAGTCAGGTCAGGCTCCCCAGGAAAAGCAGCAGGCCTACCAGGCGGATATCGTCTATGGAACTAACAACGAGTTCGGCTTTGACTACCTGCGGGACAACATGGCTTTTTCCCTGGAAGAACGGGGTCAGCGTGGACTGAGTTTCGCTATTGTTGACGAAGTTGATTCCATCCTGATTGACGAAGCGCGCACACCGTTGATTATTTCCGGAGCCTCAGAAGACAGTTCCGAGCTCTATAAGCACATTAACCGCATTATCCCGTCGCTTAAAATGGACGCAGAGGATGAGGCCGGCCATTTCACCATCGACGAGAAGCAGCGTCAGGTGGAACTGACAGAACTGGGGCACGAGTATATTGAGGAACTGATGATCAGCGAGGGCTTGCTGGAAGAGGGCGATAGCCTTTACGGCGCCACTAATCTTAATTTATTGCATCATGTGCATTCCGGATTGCGCGCGCACGTGCTGTACAACCGGGACGTCGAGTATATTGTCCAGGGCGGCGAAGTGGTGTTGATCGACGAACATACTGGTCGCACCATGGCGGGAAGGCGGCTCTCTGAAGGGTTACACCAGGCTATTGAGGCCAAGGAGGGTGTCTCTATTCACAGTGAGAGTCAGACCATGGCCTCGACTACCTTCCAGAACTATTTCCGGCTGTATGACAAGTTAGCCGGCATGACCGGTACCGCGGATACCGAAGCCTTCGAGTTTCGCCAAATCTATGGTCTGGAAGTGCTGGTCATTCCCACCAATGTGCAACAACAGCGCGATGATCTGAATGACCTGATCTATCTCAGCGTTGAGGAAAAGTTTGACGCGATTGTAGCCGATGTGCAGGAATGTATGGGCAAGGGTGCTCCTGTATTGGTGGGCACTGCTTCGGTTGAGACCTCCGAGGCCATGTCGGAGCGGTTTCGCAAAGCCAACATTGAGCACAAGGTGCTAAACGCGAAGTACCACGAGCAGGAGGCGGAAATTATCGCCCAGGCCGGTCGTCCGGGTGTGGTCACCATCGCTACCAATATGGCCGGTCGTGGTACCGATATAGTGTTGGGAGGCAACTTGGAGGCGGAACTCCACACCCTGGGAGACGCCAGTGAAAAA
>PKCY01000181.1 GCA_002862985.1 Haliea sp. | reverse complement strand
AGGCGAAAAGGGCACGACGACCAGGTTGCTGCGCACCGCTTCTATGGTGGCGTTATTGTAGTTGCCGATGAGTTGAATGACCTCATACTCACCGGACTCGGATTTAGCGCTGTCGCTGCAGCCGCT
Organism: Haliea sp.; assembly: GCA_002862985.1. GTDB lineage: Bacteria > Pseudomonadota > Gammaproteobacteria > Pseudomonadales > Halieaceae > Marimicrobium. The sequence goes on along the minus strand of PKCY01000181.1, from coordinate 7,976 downwards.
GGCAATCAGCGCGACACATGAGGAAAGGAATAGTGCTGTAGCCAACCTTACACAGTATATCATGCGGTGTTCCTCGACATTGTTTACACCTATTGGACACGTTAACGATTGAAAAATTCCAGGTCAAGTTAACTTTAAGATGGTGGGCCCACAAGGACTCGAACGGCAGCGGCCGACCGTCTTCGACCTGCCGATTATGAGTCGGGTGACCTTCGGATAGTCAGCGGAATACCTACGGGAGCTATTGGCAGCTAACTTTCGTGGGCCACGCAAAGAGTGGACTTCTACTTTTCAAGGATTAATGGGTGCTGCCATGTGTTGAGCATAAAGTTTGGCGGCGGGTTGTCGGATTGTGGTGTAATCACATCATGTACGATGGTGAAAAACTCAATAGCATTACTCATTTAGTGGGCGCAATTCTGGCCCTGGTGGGCTTTGGCGCCCTAATAACTATCGGTATTCAGGAACAAAATATACTGCTATTTATTGGCTTTGTTGTTTTTGGGTTTACCTTGGTCCTCCTCTACACAATGTCTACGTTGTATCACAGCTTCCACCCGCCCAAATTGAAAAAAATCTTCCAGAAACTTGATCACGTTTCAATTTACCTGTTAATCGCAGGAACCTATACGCCCTATATGCTGGTGTCGCTTCATGACCATAATGGTCTGCTCATGCTGTTGCTGATATGGGTTATGGCAGTTATCGGTTTGTTGCTGGATGTTCTGGTTTCCAATCGTATTGAATGGTTACAGGTTTTGATTTATCTCGTTATGGGCTGGCTTTGTACGCTCAGTTATTCAGATCTTCAGGAAACAGTTCCCGGTGCTGGTTTAGCATGGTTAACTGCGGGTGGAATAGCTTACACGATGGGCATCATTTTTTATGTACTCGATAACCTGGGCCGGCTTCGTCATGCTCATGGTATCTGGCATTTATTTGTTTTAACTGGATCTATCTGCCATTTTATTTCGATCGCTGGGTACGTTAGATAGGCAGTATTGGGATCAACCATCCATGCGGTACTGCAAACTTAACCGCCTGAAGTTGAGAAGTTGATAGAATCGGCGGATGAATAACGACGAACGCGAGTGTAATTCTTGCTAGGTTATGGGGGGATGGGTTCGTCTCGGGTAGTTTACGTCGTTAGACCTTATGGAACCATTTGACCCTTCTTCTAAGAGGCACTTTTCTGCCGGTTACTCCTCCAGTCTAGCCTGCTTTTGATCGCCATTCTCGCGCCTAAGGCCGGTGACTTCATCACTGTTGGCTTCGCGCACTTTAGCGCCCGACAGGCGCTTCTTTCCGGCCTCAAGGAAGTCCTTGCGCCAGCCGCAATACATGTTGGGGTTGATGCCTTCCCGGCGACAGAGTTCAGCGATTGAACTCTCGCCTCGTAGAACCTCCAGGACGATGCGTCTTTTCGCCTCGTTGGGGAACTTGCGACGGGTGTTACGACGGATATCCTTGCCCGTCTTTTCGGTGGTTGACATGCTCACAGTGAAAATTCTCTGCGTTTACTTAAAAGTAGCAGAAGCGTCTCTTAGTAGATGAGGCGGATTGGTAACAATTTGGCTGACGCCACATCCTTCGCTACAAAGTGATGATAGAGCGCCGCGAGAAGACGCAGCACAATGACGACGGTGACGGCGTTAGTGAAAAACTCGTGGATTGGCCGGATGACCTGAAGCAAATCTTCGTTGCCCTGACCCATCACAAAACCGAGGAAAACACCTAGCGCCAGCAGCTTTAGTGCGCAGCGTATTATTCGTTTGTCGAGTTCATTCGTTCGGGGAGTGCAGCGCCGCGTCGATCTATGTGGGCATCTCAAGCTTGCCAGGGGCATTTTGATTCGCTGAGATGTATTTACCCCCTTTTTGTAATCACGGCTTCCATTGCCTCGCCAGCTTTTGCGCTTCTGCTATCTGAGCTGGGGTCATCATGCCGGCCACCCTGTCCCGGTTCGTAATGGCGTCCTGATCACCACTTGCAGCAGCTAGATTGGACCACATGTGTGCCTGAACGTAGTCCTGCGTTACGCCTTGCCCCTTACCGTACCTAAGCCCCAGGTTGTATTGCGCTGCAGCATAACCCTGGTCAGCAGCCTTGCGGTACCACGTCACCGCTTGCGCATAATCCTGCGGTACGCCTTGTCCGTTGTCGTACCTAAGCCCCAGGTTGTATTGCGCTGCAGCATAACCCTGGTCAGCAGCCTTGCGGTACCACGTCACCGCTTGCGCATAATCCTGCGGTACGCCTTGCCCGTTGTCGTACCTAAGCCCCAGGTTGTATTGCGCTGCAGCATAACCCTGGTCAGCAGCCTTGCGGTACCACGTCACCGCTTGCGCATAATCCTGCGGTACGCCTTGCCCGTTGTCGTACCTACGCCCCAGGTTGTATTGCGCCTTAGCATCACCCTGGTCAGCAGCTTTGCGGTACCACGTCACCGCTTGCTTATAATCCAGTGGAACGCCTGGGCCTTCTCTGTATATTTCGCCTAGATTGAATTGCGCCTCAGCAAGACCCTGATCAGCTGCCCTGCGGAACCAGTGCGCCGCTTGCCTATAATCCAGTTGAACGCCTAGGCCGTCTCTGTAAATAACGCCTAGATTGAATTGCGCCTCGGCAACACCCTGGTCAGCCGCCTTGCGAGTCCATTCTTCCGCTTGCATATAATCCTGTGGAACGCCTAGGCCGTCTCTGTAAATAACGCCTAGATTGAATTGCGCCTCGGCAACACCCTGGTCAGCCGCCTTGCGAGTCCACCCTTCCGCTTGTTTGTAATCCTGTGGAACGCCTTGGCCGTCTCTGTACATAACGCCTAGATTGTACTGCGCATCGGCCTGACCCTGGTCGGCCAGTGGCTTGAAGCCAGCAAATGCTGCCTCATAGTCTCCGGCCTGATAATAATCAAAAGCATCATCCAACGCGTTTGCACTGGCCGCAAGGCTGAGGCTCAGTGACAAAATAAACGCAAAGATTTGCGATGCCCGATTGATAGCTCCGTAATGGTGCTGCATGCTGCCCGCTGCCTCCTGGGAAATTTGGAGGGTATCACGAAACAAGCCAGATGATTACCGAGGTGCTAAAACCTCCACCGCAGGCACCTGGACGAAAGTCAGGGGGCTATGGTGGCAGATAAATTGGCGACGCTGAAAAAGGGCAGTAACCAGCATTCGCCAATTGGCGGAACCTCCCAATCAGGCGCCGCCGACATACTTAACGTTGGCAAGCGAATAGTGGAAAGAGCGCGCTCAGACGCTGAACCTTACGCAAATTTGCAGACCTCCACCCGCGCCGAAGCGGCCGAAATACTCAACGTATCAAAACGCCTCTGGCAAACTCCAGATGCCCATACGCGATACGCGAGGATAAGCCCTCGCTTTGCATCGCCTTGAAAAATGTCGGTACATATCTAATGCACATTTGGCCCAGATCATACGCCCAGACATTAAAAAGCCCGCACGGTGGCGGGCATTGTCTCGAGCAGGCTCGCACATCAATCGGTCGGCTTCCATTCCCTAGCCAGCTTTTGTGCTTCTGCTAGCTGTGCAGGGGTCATCATGACAGCCACCGCGTCCCGACCTTTAATAGCCTCTTGATCCTCACTCACAGCAGCTAGGTTCCACCACATATGTGCCTGAACGTAATCTTGTGGAACGCCTAGGCCTTTGTAGTACATATAGCCTAAAGTGTATTGCGCATCGGCATCACCCTGATCAGCCGCCTTGCGATACCACGTCATCGCTTGCTTATAATCCAGTGGAACGCCTTTGCCGCTGTAGTACTTAAGTGCTAGTTTGCTTTGCGCACTGGCATTACCCTGATCAGCCGCCTTGCGATACCACGTCACGGCTTGTTTATCATCCTGTGGGACGCCTTTGCCCAAGGAGTACATTAAGCCTAGAGTGATTTGCGCAACTGCATAACCCTGATCAGCCGCCTTGCGAAACCACCTCATCGCTTGCTTATCATCCTGTGGGACGCCTTTGCCGGAGGCGTAGATTAGGCCTAGATTGTTTTGCGCCTCGGCATTACCCTGATCAGCCGCCTTGCGGTACCACGTCACCGCTTGCTCATAATCCTGTGGAACGCCTTCGCCTTTGGCGTACATGACGCCTAGATTGTATTGCGCTTTGGCATGACCCTGTTCAGCGGCCTTGCGGTACCACGTCACCGCTTGCGCATAATCCGGCGGTACGCCTTTCCCGTTGTGATACATAAACCCTAGGTTGCCATTCTGCTCAGCCGCTTTTTCAAAGAATGTGCTTAATAGGGTTAGCGTAAACAGCAAGCCACCAAAAATCAGACCAACCCGATTCCAACCTGTAAATTTGTCGTTATTTGAAAACTCCGCGCACAACTCATTGTTGATTTTAAGCGCGACACTATTCGCGGGAATCAGCAACGTAAAACTGAAAAATGAAATAAGCCAAAATGGATCCGGAAGTCTGAAAGACGCTTGCAGTATAAAGTAAGAGAAAGCAAGAAAACCTATAGATAGCGATTCCTGAACACGGTTTTCACCCGCTGATGCCTTAATTTTTTTAAAGCAACTATATGCCCAAAGCGGAGCAAAAAAGCCCCTCCAAAATGGCATTATGCTTTCTCCAGTTCGCTCCTTGATTAATACCCAGTTTTTGTAAAACCAGTACAATTCGTAGATTCCAAATGTGCAGACTGACATTAGCCCTAGCTTAAGAGAGGATGTAGTAAAAAAGTACGGTTCATTCGGTTGTCTAACATCAAGGTCAACGGAACTTACTGGAGTTTCATTCGAGGTCATATTATTGTCCATTTTGCTTTCCGTATGTGCTGCCTAACAGTTTACTCACGCCACGCCCCAGGGCACCACCTGAAACATTACCGCTTTTCGCTGGGAAGGGCGCGCGGTAGCAGAATCCGGTTCAACAGCATTCGATTAGCAAGGAAGACACTGAAAAGCCTGTCTCGACTCCCTGCGTTCGACAGTTCAGCAATGGGCGGATGTGAATTTTTCGATGACTGAGGCCGGTAAGATTGCAGAGTGATAGGCTGGCTGACCGTGGTCTTTTCAGGCATTGTGACTCGTATCCATGACGTGATCTGCTCACGATATTCCTTTTGTTTGTGCTGTACTTAAGTTGTCAAAATCCTCCGTGCTACTCGACCCAAGAATTGAATCAGACATGCCGCACGCTTTCAAAAGGCACCGTGTGGGAAAACTGTCGATTGGTTGTCACTCAGTGGCCGCCAAATCCTGGCTTGCCGTCTCCGTGCGATCCTGACTTTGCCCCAGCAATCTATCAGAACACGCTTGCGGGTGATTCCTGCCCCCGAAGCGCGGCTAATGTGACGATGGAAACTTACTACCAGACGAGCAGCAGCTGCGTGGAATGACGCTATCACGCCGCAGCTTACGGGTCGACTACAGCTGGATTATCTACGACAGGGTCATCAACCTGCAGTGAAGATACTCTGCGGTCACGCTCTATTCCAGCGCTCCGCGTCAAACGCAGTATTACCATGAGCTACCGGGACTTCAACTCACGGGGCATCAAGTTCTGCGCCAAAGACACTGCGTACGTTTTAGACATGGATTAACGACGCTCCCTGAAAATCGGTCACCGTGTCGGCTGCAGTAATAGCCCCAAAAAAAAAGCCTTTCTAAATAAGGGATAAAGCCATCGAAACCTTGGTCTGTCCCAGATTCTCTGCGTGCGTTGGATGCTCAGGTTGGGGGGAGGTCCTTGTTTTCAGAGGGGCGCAGTCTGGTCATAAAGTTCTCCGCCAGGCCTTCGTAGAGAGCCGTCGGACAGACCAGACGCGAAGCCTCGAAGGCCAGCATGGAGGCGAGTGCGAGAGGCAGGGTCATAAAACGCGCATCGGTCATCTCGACCAGAATGACAAATGCGGTAATCGGGCTTTGCACAACTCCGGAGAAATAGCTCACCATGCAGAGCAGGATCACCGCTTGAGGGTCCATGAACTCCAGAAAGGGAGCGGTCAGTTGGCCCAGCGCGGCGCCGGTTGCCAGGCTCGGATCAAAAAGACCTCCGGGGATGCCACTGAGCAGGGCAATCCAATTCCCCAGAGCAATCGCCCCAAATCCCCAGGCGGGGACCTCCGTCCCTTCCATCAGAATGGCTTGTGCGTGCGGGTATCCACTGCCGTAGCTGAATCCGTCCGAAACGATCGCGAGCAGCGCCATTGCCGCGCCCAGAGAGGCGGCTGCCATCAAGGGACGCCGGCGATAAAAACGACCATAGGGGCGAGTGGTCAGCAGCAGGCTCTGGGCAAACAGACCACCGAGAAGGCCGAAGACCACTCCGAGAACGGGCACGACCAGCCATTCGAGCGGCTGTTCCAGTCGGGTTTCGAGCTTTCCGTAAAACAAATAATCGCCAAAAAGAGCCATACACACAATACACGCGACCAAGACTGTCCGGACAATGGTGCCTGCATTTTCCTTCTCGAAGGAACGGCCAATTTCTTCGAGCGCAAAAATGACACCGGCTATTGGCGTATTGAAAGCCGCGGCGATTCCGGCGGCGCCGCCGGCAAGAATCAGCCCTCGTTGCACAAGCCAACCTTGGAAATTTCCCCAGCGATTCGAGAGGTACATGAAGCACGCACCGGCATGAACTGACGGGCCTTCGCGGCCGATCGTCATTCCGGCAAACAAGCCAATGGCAAGAAGCAGTCCTTTGCCCACAAGAATACGCCAGGAAAGAACATAATCGCGAGCCGGACCGTCCTCGATCTTCAACGCAGCGATGGCCTGCGGGATCCCGGTGCCATCGGTGCCACGGAAGAAGCGGTCGCGTAGCTGGCATATAAGAATCATGCCGAAGAAAAGCATGGCCGGCTGAATCCACGGCGAAACCGTTGCCAGCCAATGCGAGAACTGGATACTCCAATCGTCAAGGTATCGGAACAGGGCGGCTACAGCGCCGGTTGCCGACGCGGCCAGAATCCATGCCGAGTGTCGACGGAGCGCGCGCCACGAGAACAGACTCTCCCGCCAACGGGACTTCTCCGGAAATTCCATCAGGCGTGAAGCCATTGACGGTAGCGGTGAACGAGGTCGTGGATGGAGATCTCACAGTAGAGCGGCGGCTTCTCGTCAGCCCTTAGCTCGGGAACGATCTTGTTGGCAAGCACCTTACCCAATTCGACACCCCATTGATCAAACGAGTTGATATTCCAGATCGTCCCTTGTGGGAAGATTAGCACATGTATAATAGCAGGCGACCGCCTCAGCCGCGACAAGCGGTCGCGCTAGTGTAAAATCTTCAGTAAAGGATGGCCGTATCCGCGGCGCCGGCGCTCGTGTCGTCCAGCGTATTTCGTGCCGAATTCAATGCACCACGGTCTGATGGTTTCGTAACTGACCGTGATACCCTGATCGGCGAATAGATCCTCGATAGCCCAATCACTCAGCTTAAATTTTTAGTAGAGCCAGACTGGATAGGAAATAATATCCGGCGGAAATCGGTGGTGTTTATCTATATTCAGGGGACGCGTTGCGTATAGGGAGGATCAGAACTTTATCGACAGGACCCTAGATTACCTTCTCAAGAAGGAACAGGATATCCCTATCATCGCGGTACTCACGCCCCCCCCCCTCCCCATCGCGCTTGGGTGAGCCGGTATACTTGAATGATCCGAGCGATCGTGCATCCTCTGCCGCGTCACACTCGGCTACGCGCCGCACCTCTTCTTCGCTGCACTCGTCCACGGCACACGCCGGCAGGCGGCACGTTGGGCGGTCTTCCCAAAAGGGGCAGTCGCTTTCGAGCTCGACGCGAAAGAATCGGAAGAACGGGCGGCTGAGCAGCGGCAGCAGGCGCGGGGCGATGAGCCCAGCGTTCAGCGTCTGAACAGTCTCTATGGAGCACGGGCAGAAGCGTGCAACTTGACCAGCCTGGCGGAAGTGCTGTGTGCCAAAGATAGCGTGGCTGCTGATATCGCTCTCCGTGGCGGTGGGCTTCAGT
>PKCY01000256.1 GCA_002862985.1 Haliea sp. | reverse complement strand
TGCATACTCGTTCAGGAATGAACGGATATGAATTGTGTGATCACCTCAGCGAACATTTTTTCAGGGCAATCGGCGGTTACTTACCGAATTTTTCCAGTTCAGTCGGCAGTATCAGTGAGGAAATCTACTCCCGGCAGGCCGTTTATTTGTCCTATACGTGGAAAATATGCTTTTTGTCACCACACGATGCTTTCAGCATGGGGACATGCTGGCTGCAGAAATAGCCCGCAGTTGGTAGTTAGAGAATACCCGGAGGCAGCAAAGTCTGTTGATGACGCCAGCGGGAATGTTGGGGCATTGGGCCCATACAGATCGCGAGGTGTCTGCTTCAGTTGATAAGCGTCGGAACTCGTGGCTCAGTGAGTCAGGCCATGTGGCACCAAGCCGGGCTATGCCACACAATCTCGGCGATTGCTGTTCCTTAAGGCTAGCTGCAGATGACACCATCTTCTTCTATGAGAGGCTCATATCGCCGGTCTGTCAGGGTACGCAGGAAGCAGACCAGCGCATCTACCTCATCTTGGTTAAGTTTACGTCCATCCTCCAATTCGGCAAAACTGACGGTATCAGGGATGGGCGGCTTACGCCAAGGGCTGCCTGTTTCCGGATTAACGGGGAAGTCAGAGGTTGTCAGAAATTTGCCGTAGAACTTGATCACTGTATCCAGGCTTCGAAATACACCGTTGTGCATATACGGGCCGGTAACGGCTACATTACGCAGGGTGGGTACTTTAAATTTTCCGCGCTCGGCAGGGTCGTCCACCTCAGGATTGTTAAACAGTCCCTCGTCTAGTGTATCGAGTGGTTGATTGCTTGCCAGCCGCGCATTTTGGTTAATTGGGATTCCAATATTGTGGTATTCATAACTTGTGAAGGTTTCAGTTCTGCTGCTGTTTGGTTGCAACTGGTGGCAGGTAGCGCAGTTGCTGAACTGCTGAGAGAAGAACAAGGCCTTACCCTGCGCGGCTTTCGATGCGGGGTCAAACACAAAGTCTCCTGTCAGTGAGCGGTCATACTGGGAATCAAAGGTTGAAAATTCTTCGGTTTTCTCAAATGCTGCGATGCTGTTTGCCATTGCGTCGTAGGCCTCGTTAGGGTCATCAAAAATGTCGTCGCCGAACAGCGCCCTAAACGAGGCATCATAGCCAGGGTTCTCCCGGATCCGCTCTATCACACCAGGTATGTCGGGCATGCCCATCTCACCGGGGCCGATGGGGGGGGCTTTCGCATGGTCCTGGAGGTTTGCCGCCCTGCCGTCCAGGAATTGTCCACCTTCAAACCCGATGTAGTCTGGTTGCTGGCTATTGAGTCGAGGGTGAGTTCCAAATCGAAAATCAGGCGCAAAAGAGGCATAGGTCGCTGTGGGAGCATTTCGGTTGCCCATCGATATTCCGTCATCCCCCAATGAAAAAGCTGCGGTTACCCCGGCGGCATTGAGACGGTTGTCGGTAAAAGCTTGTGCTGGATCATGACAGGTAGCGCAAGATTGGGTGCGATTTAACGACAGGTTGACGTCAGAAAACAGACTTTGACCCAAGGCCTCTGAGGTGCTGAATGCAATGGGAGGTGGGGGGTTGGTTGGTTCAAGAGGCGTCGTGGGCGACGTTGCAGAGCCACCGCCACCGCAGCCGGCGAAAACAAGCGATATTCCGGCAAGCATAGCAGCCCCAGGGCGCCTGGCGAATAGGTGTTTACGCGTGCCCCTTGCGGTCAAAAATTGGTCTGTAGCTACTATTATCTTGCTCATCTGAACGTCTCATCATCGTCGGCGGAAAGCGGCTTGCCGGGAGATAGCCCGCAGGAGTTTGCTCTCCGGTAGAGGCCGATTAATGGATAGGTTATCCAATTATATCAAAGTCCCCAAAGTATTGTGAATGATTATCATTTAGATTATCATTCTTGTTCTTAACTGCATTCGTTCAGTCGAAAACCACGAGAGAGAGTTTAAACTATGAAAACAAGAGAGCTTCTATTGGCCAGTATTCTTGCAGGTGCCGTAAGCGCCTGTGGCGGCGGTGGCAGTGACAATAACAATAACAATAACAATAACAATAACGACCCAGCACCCGCACCTGTTGTGCCACAAACCGATGTCATCAGCCTCTCAGCAGTATCCAAACTGCTGGATACAAACGCTGATATCGCGCTGGCAGCCTATAACGATTCTATTGATACTGCGAAGCAGTTGAAGGCTGCTATTGCTGAATTTACGGATAACACGACTCAGGCGAACCTGGATGCCGCGAAACTGGCTTGGTTGGTAGCCCGCGAGCCTTATGGTCAGACCGAGGTTTACCGTTTCCGCCTGAGCCCGATCGACTCAAGCAACTACAACGATGAAGATGGGCTTGAGGGAGACATCAACGCATGGCCTCTTGGAGAAGCATTAATCGACTACGTCGAAAAAGCAGAGCCGGATTTTGGCGTCGACCAAGTAGGTGTTACTGAAAATGGTGCGGGCATTAACGGCGGTGGTGTCGTGGATGGTGAAGACGTTGCAAACAATATCATTGGCGATGTCACTATCACGATAGATGCGGACCTGGTTGCCAACACGGCGACGGCTGGAGATGAGCACGATGTTATTGCGGGATATCATGCGATCGAGTTTATTCTGTGGGGTCAGGATCTCAACCTGGATGCCATGGTGACCAATGGAGCTGATCGTGATCTGGCGGTTAAAACCAGCGGTGCAGGTAATCTTGCGTTTGGCGGACAAAGGCCCTTAAGCGACTTCAGCTCGAGCCCCCTGGGGTCCAGGCGCTTACTCTTTATGACTGTTGTTGTTGACAAGTTGATTGCTGACTTGGAGGTCGTGCGTGACGGATGGCTGGATGGTATTGCGGGCAATTATCGCGATCAGTTTACATCCGTATCCGATCGTGCCGACGCCGTTCAAAAGCTGACGGAAATTCTTACTGGTATGGGCACGCTGTCTGAAGGTGAATTGGCCGGTGAGCGTATGCAAATCTCCTACAGTGCGAACTCGCAGGAGGATGAGCACTCTTGCTTTTCGGATAACACACACCGTGATGTTTGGCTAAACGCCGAAGGTATTTCCAACAGTTTCGAAGGCGTGTATGCGGGATATGATAGTGACTTGGATGGCATTGATGACGCCGGTAGTGCGGTTGACGGCTTCGGCTTCGACGATTACATTGCTGAAGTCAATGTCGACAGTCTGACGGCTATTGGGACCTCGCTTTCTGCGCTTTTGGCAGAGACAGAAGCTAACTACAAGTCGCTTGATACAACCGCGCGAAATGGTAGGCCTGTTGATGTGCTTATCATGGAGGCTAACCGCAATACGGAAAATCCGGTTTATTTGACGATCATTTCTTTGAACGCCCAGTCGGCTGCGATCGCGGAACTTGCGGAAGCGCTGGATATCGCCGATCAGGTGGTTGACGATGATGCTTCCGGTTGTGATACGTCAAACCCAGCTGCTGAGTGTGAGGGGTAGCCAAAAGAGCGAGAGTGTGTGATTGGCGCGCCTTGGGATTAAAAAGGCTTCTTCATAGAGTCTTTTATTCAAAGCGCCGCTGCTGGAGGGGGGCGGCTTGCCCACTTCCCGCAGTTGTGGCGCCTGTACTGATGTTGATTGTTGCTGCATGCTCACGCGATATTCCTGTTCCCGATAGGGCTGATTCAGAAGCTTATCCCGGCGGGAGGGCGAGTGTCAGCTATCTGCCATTCGCCTCTTTCGAACTACCTGCGGCGAATATACCGCATGAGCAGCGGCCGTATTTTCACGCCGGCAAGGCATTGGCGAATCAGCCTTGGATTAAGGCGCCGTCAGCAACAGATGCGCGTGATGGTCTTGGACCACTGTATAACGCACGCACATGTTTGGGTTGCCATTCCAATGGAGGGCGCGGGCCCCTGCCTGGGAGCGCTGCGGAACCTGTTTTTTCCGCCATTGTGCGAGTCAGTTTGCCCGGTAAGAATGACAGGCTAGGTGTCGTGCCAGACGCAAGCTATGGGGATCAAATTCAGGGCCAATCCATTGCACTTACCCATCAACTGAGAGGCAAGGTGGCTCCCACGAAGCCAGCAGATAATCCGGAGGCACCACCAGAGTCCAGAGTTTTCATCGACTGGCTAAAGCGAACCTATACCTATCCTGATGGTGAGTCTCGCGTCCTGCGTTATCCCAGGATTCGATTTGAAGAGCTCGGCTATGGCCCACTGCCGAGTAACTTACTAACCAGTCTGAGAATGGCGCCAGCAATACATGGGCTGGGATTACTCGAAGCGATCGATCAGAGCGTGCTGGATAACCTCTCGGATCCACAGGATAGCAATGGCGATGGAATTAGTGGGCGAGTCAATCGGGTATGGGATTTTGAACGTGAGGCGCCGGCAGCTGGACGCTTTGGTTGGAAGGCCAATCGGGCGAATCTGCGTATTGTGTCCGCCAGTGCTTTTCAGGGCGACGTGGGAATTAGTAACCCGATATTTAACACACAACCGTGCACAGGACTTCAGCATAAATGTCAGCACGCGTCGACGGGCAACAATTCAGACGGAGTGGAGCTGCCAGAAGACTTGCTCGCATTGACGGTGGGTTTTGTGCGGGGAATCGGCGTGCCGTTGCAGCGCAAGTTAACTCGCCGGGCGTTAGAGGGCAGAGCGCTGTTCCATAGGACAGGGTGTGCCAGTTGTCATCACCCAGGTTATGTGACGGCAAGCCAGCCAGGTGAGTCAGCTTATCTGGGTGATCAGGAGATTTGGCCGTACACCGATTTGCTCCTGCACGATATGGGCGAGGGATTGGATGACGGTCGCCCGGATTATTTGGCGAGTGGGAGTGAATGGCGCACGCCGCCATTGTGGGGTGTGGGTTTGAGCAAGAATGTCAATGGCGTAACGAACCTTCTTCATGACGGACGGGCACGCAATATCGAGGAGGCCATACTGTGGCACGGGGGAGAAGCAGTGAGAGCACGAGAGCACTTTGCGCAACTGATCGCCTCCCGCAGAGATGCGCTCATAGCCTTTGTGGAATCATTGTAGGTTGTGCGATGGAGAGATCTTTACGGAAGCATTCGTCACAACGTACGGGACTCATGGCTGAACGCTCACTACAGGGCCCTGTGCTTGACCGCCGGCAACTACTGACCTGCGCTATTGGTGGGGCGCTGCATGTCCTGGCGCCTGGCACCTCTGCGCGTGCACAGCCAGTGAAAAGAGAGGTGTGGGTGTCCGCCCATGGTGAAGCACGTGACAGTTACGGGCTAGCTTGGATGGGCCCCGGATCGAGCAGGGTTGCCGGGAATACGCTGACCAGGTTTAGAGGGCATGCCGTAGTGAAGCACGCAAAAAAAAGAGACTCAGTTTTGTATCTTTCGCGTCGCCCAGGTACCGAGGGTATTGAGGTTGATCTGCGCACGGGTGAGGTCGTACGGCGTTTTCAATGTTTGCCCGGCCGCCATTTGTTCGGACACGCTTGCTTTAGTGCCGATGGCGATGTGCTGTTTACAACAGAAAATGATGTCCGTACCGGGCTAGGAAAAATTGTTGCAAGAGAATCGAGCAGTTACAGCATTTTAGACGAGTGGCCGAGTTACGGTATCGGCCCGCATGAGATTCGACTTTTACCGGATGGCAAGAATTTAGTGGTTGCAAACGGAGGTATTTTGACGCACCCGGAGTCTGGGCGAAAGCGGCTAAATCTAGACTCCATGCGCTCGAGTTTGAGCTATGTTGATGCCGCGAATGGGACATTGGTGGGCGAGTTTTTTCCGGCTGAACCAAAAGCAAGCATCAGGCATATAGACGTGACGCAAAGTGGAAGTGTGGTGTTTGCCATTCAGATGCAGCGGGATGCAGCCGGTCATGACAATACAGTACCTCTGGCAGGCGTTCATCGTCCCGGAGAAAGCTTGTCATATTTCAGCGACCCCAAACGCGTTATCGATAAGCTTAATGACTACACCGGCAGTGTAGCAGTGAGTGACAACGGCATCGCTGGTTTCGCGAGCCCCAGAGGAAATTTGGTTGTGTTTTGGCGTGAGTCTGATGGTCGATTTCTGGGATACCACAAACTTAGAGATGTATGTGGTATTGCTGTGCGGCCATTTGGACGCGGATTTGTTATTAGCAACTCATTCGGTGAGCTAAGAGAGTTAGACGCAGAAACACTGCAGGAGCGACGTGATTGCCGTGTGAGCTTGCCCGGGCGCCGCTGGGACAATCATTTATTGGTTACGCGAGCAGCATAGCCGTTTCAGAAAGCAAGAAGAGAGAGTGATTATGGTCCGATTAATACAAGTGCTTGCCATTGGAGCGCTAGCAAATAGCTTGTTGGCCTGTGCCGGTGGCAGTGGCGGTGGAGATTCGTCGCCCGCAGGGCCAGAGTCCGTTGGAAGTCTGCAGCGTGCTACCAATCAGGCGGCCGACGACATCATTATCCCTGCAGCAACCCGTTTTTTGGACAGTGCCGTTGTGATGCGTGTTTCGGCTGAAAACTTCTGTGCAAATCCGGAGGAATCTCGGTTAGCAGAATTGCAGGAAAGTTGGCGCTCAGCATTCCTCTTTTGGTACCAACTGGCCCCCTATAACTTTGGTCCTTTAGACGATGATATTGTTTTTCCCGGCTACAGCTTTATAGATTCGCTACGTCTCAGAGGAACGGATTACACCGAAACAGTCCGTACTGAAATCTCGGCTGACATTACGGGTGCGGCAACGCTCGATGATGGCTACTTTGCCGCTAAGACCTTTCAGTATGTCGGCCTGTTGGCACTTGAATCTTCGGTGTTTGAAACCAGCACTTCAGAGCACAGTGGCGCTGCGGTTGATATACTCGCCGAGTACGGCGCGGTCCCTAGAAAATGTGAAGTACTGCAGGGTCTAGCACGACAGTTGGTAGAACGGGCCACGTATGTTGAGCAGGCTTGGACGGTGGCATATCAAGACTCGGAGCAACCCTACCGTGCACTTTTTGTCAGCGGGCAACTTGATGATGGTACGAAATCGATTGATCAGGTTGTTATCGCAGCCCAGCAGTATCTCGACTACTTGCAGGCTAGGCAGGTGGTGCGCACCGCAGGACAGATCTCGATGAATTCGTGGGAAGCAATTTCAGCCTCAATAGACGAGGTGGAACTGCTTTTGCGGGGCGATACTAGCGCCACTGACAGTATTTTTGCAACAATGAAAATCAAGGGTAATGAAAATTTCATACCCGCAGTGGAATCCAGTATCGAGCAAGTAAGACAGTCTATTGCTGATCAGAATGTTGATATGCTTGAGATCACTCTGGGGTTTCTCGATGGAAACTTTAAGCGCGAGATTCCAGATGGTTTGAACGTGGACCTCGGAATTAATTTTTCGGACGGTGATTGAGTCACTCCGGAAAAATCATTAAATTTTGCTGGTGGATATGAAAGAGTAACGCATTAATAGTGGGTAGAAAATAAGAATCGACCGCACACTTGAGCTATCCCCGCAGGCCAAGCTGGCCGAAGCGAATGCTGATGAATCCCTGTATGTGACTAATACCTCACTGCTCGATAGTAACTGTGCCTCTGGGTTCACACACTCAGCCAACATCAAAAAAACGACCGCCCGGCACACTTCTAATGCTATTGATAAGCGTGTGTGCTGGAGCACTTCTCCAGTCGTAGTTTTACCCCGTACATGGAGCACTCAGGGGCCATGCAGATAGTAATGTCACGTGCACTATCGCTATCATGAACTGTCCGCAGATGAAGTGATATTCTTCAAGGCATTGGTGAGTAAGAAAGGGTTTCACTTGCAGAATGTCGTGCAATTCGAAGAGAGAGCCTTGCCTTACTACTGCGCTGATACCCACCCTTGGCTGGTAGGGCTTTGAGCCACTTTCTTCGTGCTTTTTGGCGGTCTTTTTAATCTAGCCATTAACATGTTCGAAAGTACGTAGCTAAGAGCAGATACCTTGGTCGCGACTGCCTCCAGCGTTTTCCTGATCATGCTCCTCGCGCCGAACCATCGCTGGCGCGGACTGGTCACTCCGGCAAAACGAGGCAAAGGTGCAATGCGCCCTGTCGATAGTGACGTCGTCTCATCGATCCAGCGTCATGCGGCTATGACCTGGGCCCAGCGACTCAAGCGAGTGTTCAATATCGACATTGAAGTTTGCAGTCGCTGTGGTGGATCTGCGAGAGTCATTGCATGTATCGAGGACCAGGACGTCATCGATAGAA
>PKCY01000001.1 GCA_002862985.1 Haliea sp. | reverse complement strand
CATACTCTTGTGCAACTCTCATTAGCATAGCTCTTTTTTCCTTCTTCCTTCTCATATCCGATTTGTAGCCATTTGTGATTAATCTTTTATCCTCGGGAAACATTTGCTACATACGGTGCCTCCGCGAGATTGAGCTTCTAATCTTGTCGCTTACCTGCAAAACCGGGGCCTGGCCCGGTTTTTTTTGCCCTGAGAAATCCGCCTCGCGATGATTGCAGGATACTTGAACGTCCGCAAAACATACTGTATGTTCAAATCCGGTTTGCAGGCGGATTGGCGAGTGCCAAGCCGCCTTTGGTATCTATACTGAAACGGTGTTTTCGGCGGCCAGTTGGCCCGGCGAGATCAACCCGGATCAACACAAGAGGTAACCCCGTGATTGACCTTGAACAATTCCGCCAAGAGACGCGAGCCTGGCTTGCCCAGAATTGCCCCGAGAGTATGCGTCAGCCCGTGAAAGGTTTTGATGACTTTTACAACGGCGGGCGTAAGCCTGAAATTGATCACCCCGATCAAAAGCTCTGGTGTGACCGCATGTCCGAACGCGGCTGGACGGTCCCGCACTGGCCAAAAGAATTCGGCGGTGGTGGGCTCAGCAAAGAAGAGGTGAAAGTCCTCGGCGAGGAAATGGCTCAGATTGGCGCGCGACGTGCACTGGACAGCTTTGGTATTTCCATGCTCGGCCCGGCGCTGTTGCACTTTGGTTCCGAGGAGCAAAAAAAAGAGCACCTGCCCAAAATTGTGCGTGGTGAGATTCGATGGTGTCAGGGCTACTCCGAGCCTAACGCGGGTTCCGATCTGGCCAGTCTGGCAACCAAGGCTGACGACAATGGCGATCACTACGTGATTAACGGTCAGAAAATTTGGACCTCATACGCCGATAAAGCCGATTGGATCTTCTGCCTGGTGCGCACCGATAATTCCGGCACCAAGCATCAAGGCATCAGTTTCGTGTTATTCGATATGGATCAGCCGGGAGTTACAGTTCGTCCCATCAAGCTCATCAGCGGCAGCTCGCCTTTTTGTGAAACATTTTTCGACAATGCCATCGCCGATAAAAAGAATCTCGTGGGCGATGAAGGTAATGGCTGGACCATTGCCAAATATCTGTTGACCCACGAGCGTGAGATGATCTCCGGGTTTGGTGCTGCGCCCAAGAAATCGGTTGGACAGGTTGCAGTGGATGCTATGGGGACAGACGCTTCCGGTCGTCTCGCAAACTCGGTATTGCGCCAGACAATTGCCCAGTATCAGTTAGATACCATGGTCTTTGGCGCCACCATGGCCAGGGTAGGTGACGAGGCCAAGGCTGGTCAGGGCATGGGTGCCGCGTCGTCAATTTTCAAATACTACGGTACTGAACTGAACAAGCGGCGCAACGAGCTCAATCTGGCTGCCTGCGGCGAGAGCGCGTTGGGTTGGGAAGGGCAGGAGTACCGTGATGGCGCGCTCAGCCGCGATTGGTTGCGTTCCAAGGGCAACTCCATCGAGGGTGGAACCTCCGAAGTGCAGCTGAATATTATCGCTAAGCGTGTATTGGGCCTTCCCGACGCGTAGCCCCAGACAGAGGATTATCGACACATGGCATTGGTATTGAATGAAGAGCAGGTAATGCTCAAGGACTCCGCCGCTGGTTTTCTCGCTCAGAATGCGACCGTGGCACACCTGCGTGCATTGCGCGACAGTGATAACGAGCGTGGTTTTAGCGACGAGGTCTGGGCTGAGATGGTGCAGATGGGATGGGCAAGTATTGCTATTCCGGAAGTGTATGGCGGGCTCGGCTACGGTTACACCGGTCTGGGCCTGGTGCTTGAGCAGATGGGCCGCAATCTCACAGTCAGCCCCCTGCAATCCTCCGTACTGTTGGCCGCGACCCTGATTGGTGAGTTGGCAAGCGCTGAGCAAAAGGAGCGTTTATTGCCAGCGATAGCAGGCGGGGAGATGTTGGTTAGTGTTGCATTGCAGGAAGGCCCGCACCATGCGCCGTTGTCCTGCGTGTTGAGCGCCGTCGCCGACGGAGATGATTTTGTGCTTAATGGCACCAAAGTACTGGTGCTGGACGCCATCGCCGCGGACACCTTTATTGTGATTGCTCGTAACAGCGGCGAAGCTGGTGATGAAAAGGGTTTGAGTGCGTTTCTGGTAGATGCTGTCACGTCCGGTTTAACGATTGCGCCGCGTAGCTTAGTGGATTCGCGCAGTGCTGGAGCGCTGCTGCTGAAGGATGTCCGTGTCCCCGCGACCAATATGTTGGGCATCTCAGGTGAGATTTGGGAAGGACTCAATCGTGCGCTGGATATCGCCAACATAGGACTGGCGGCAGAACTGCTAGGACTATCGGCGGAGGCCTTTGAGCGAACCCTGGCTTACCTTAAGGAGCGCAAGCAATTCGGGCGTGTCATTGGTTCATTTCAGGGTCTGCAGCATCGTGCCGCTGAACTGTTTGCTGAATTAGAGCTCGCCCGCTCCATTGTGCTGCAGGCATTGCAGGCAATTGATGCAGGTGAAAAGGATTTGTCTCTGCTCGCCAGTGCTGCCAAGGCCAAACTGTGTGAGGTTGCCCAGCGAACTACCAACGAAGGCATCCAAATGCACGGTGGAATTGGCATGACAGACGAGCATGAAATAGGATTTTTTATAAAGCGTGCCCGTGTGGCACAACACACCTGCGGCGATTACAACTATCACCTGGACCGATTCGCTACGCTCAATGGGTTTTGACAACTTCAGCAAACGGAACGCAGATAATAATGAGTTCGGAAATACTACGATTTAATGAAGCGGTTACAGCACTCACGTCACAGGGACAGGCGTTTGAGGTTAATGCCGTGGAGCTGGGGGGTGTCTCCTACCGAAATTTTGCTGCACTACCAGCGAATCTTGGCGAGTACTTCCTGGTCATGCTGCAGCACGCACAGAAGGATTTTGCGGTTTATCTTGAAGAGCGTTACACCTATGGTGAAGGTTATCAACACAGCTGCGAATTTGGTGCAGCTCTGCTAGAGCGTTACCGGCTTTCCAAGGGAGATCGGGTAGCAATACTCAGCCGCAATAACCCACAATGGATGATGGCCTTTATTGGCACGACCGCCGTCGGTGGTGTTGCTGTTCCAATGAATGCATGGTGGACTACTGAGGAATTGGACTATGGCTTCGCCGACAGTGGCGCGCGGATTGTCGTCGCTGATCGAGCGAGGGCGAAGCGACTACTTCCTATTGCGAAAAAGTATGGTCTGCAAATCATTGCTATAGATGATTGCAGCGATCTGGGTGTCGAGCAAACGCCGTTTGCCGAATTGTTGCGCGACCATCATGGCGCCAGCATGCCGGCAGTGGAGGTAGCCCTGGACGATCACGCCACCATCATGTACACCTCTGGCTCCACCGGTCATCCCAAGGGCTCGCTGTCATCGCACCGCGGCGTGTTATCCGCGCTTTACAGCTGGATGTGCATGGGCGTGGCCACCAAAATCGCGGCGACCCAAGAGGTGCGAGAGCAGGGGCTATCCCCGGCGGCTCTGGTGACTATTCCCTTGTTCCACTGCACTGGAAGCCATTCCGCTTTTATGCTGTCTCTGGTTGTAGGTCGCAAGATGGTGATCATGCATAAATGGGAAGCCGAAGAGGCACTGCGACTGATCGAGGCAGAAAAAATCACGTGGTTTAATGGCGTGCCGACCATGTCAGCAGAGTTGCAGGCCGCAGCGGTGAATACCGATCGTGATATTTCCTCACTGACTGAAATCATGGCTGGTGGTGCTGCACGCCCCCCGGATCAGGTGAAGAAAATCAGTGGTACGTTTAAAAAATCGGCACCAGGAATCGGTTACGGACTGACCGAAACCAATGCATTGGGCACAGTGAATGCCGGGGCTTTCTACATTGCCCGGCCCGACAGTGCGGGTCGAGCGGTGCCGGCGGTAACAGAATTTCGAATTGTGGGAGAAGGTGGTGCAGAACTGCCTGCTGGCGAGCGCGGCGAACTGTGTATCAAATCCCCAGCTAACATATTGGGATACTGGAACAAGCCCGAAGCCACAGCCGAAGCCTTTGTCGATGGTTGGTTCCACACCGGTGACGTCGCCTACCTGGATGAGGATGGGTTCCTCTATATAGTCGATCGTATTAAGGACATTATTATCCGTGGCGGCGAGAACATTAGTTGTCTGGAAGTGGAGGCGGTAATTTATGCGCATCCGGGAGTTAACGAGGCGGTAGTTTTTGGTTTGCCGGACGATCGTTTGGGGGAGATTGTTGGTGCTGCCGTAGTAATGCGCGAGGGAATTGAGATGAACGCTGAGACTTTGCGTGATTACCTGACCGAACGGCTGGCTGGGTTTAAGATACCAGCGCATATCTGGTTTCGTACTGAACAGCTACCACGAATTGCCTCGGGCAAAATATTTAAACGTCAAATCAAGGCTGATTACACGGCTGAATTGGTCGCTTCTTAGGGCGCCGACTTAGAACAATTTTTAATCCGAACAAACACTAACGGGAACGGGAGAATGACGATGGATTTGGGAATCAGTGTCAATGTGGCGCCGCTATTGGCAGAGGTAAGACAATTTATAGAGGAGGAAGTTCTGCCGGTGGAGCATGACTATTACTCTGACATTGAGGTGGGCGATAAATGGGAGTTCACTGATCGTCAGACAGACATTCGGGAGCGATTAAAGGACAAGGCCAAGGCCAAGGGTTTGTGGAATTTCTTCCTCACCGATGGCAGTGGCGGATCGGGTCTCAATACGGTGGAGTATGCCTATCTCGCAGAGGAAATGGGTAAGTCGCATATGGCGGCAGAAGTCTTTAACTGTGCAGCTCCCGATACGGGCAATATGGAAGTACTGCATAAGTACGGCACAGAAGCGCAGAAGAAGGAGTGGCTGGAACCACTTCTTAATGGAGAAATTCGCTCAGCCTTTTCCATGACTGAGCCTGGGGTGGCTTCTTCCGATGCGACCAATATCTGTACCGAGGCGGTACTGGACGGTGATGAGTGGGTTATCAACGGTGAGAAGCATTATGTGTCAGGGGCCGGTGATCCGCGCTGCAAGATTATGATCGTGATGGTGAAAACCGAGCCAGACGCGGCCAAGCATGCTCAGCAATCACAAATACTCGTGCCTACGAATACGCCTGGCTTTGAGAATATCAGGCCTATGCAGGTGTTTTCCATGGACGATGCTCCCCATGGTCATATGCATCAGAAATTTACCAATGTGCGTGTACCTAAAGAAAACATTCTGCTGGGTTCTGGTCGTGGTTTTGAGATTTCCCAGGGTCGTCTTGGGCCGGGCCGTATACATCACTGTATGCGTGCGATTGGCGCCGCCGAAAAAGCGCTGGAGCTGATGTGTACGCGCGCCGTTTCCCGGGTCGCATTTGGCAAGCCGTTGGCGCGTCTGGGGGGCAATATCGACATCGTCGCCAATGCCCGAATGGATATAGAGCAGGCACGCCTGCTCACTCTCAAAACAGCGTGGATGATGGACAATGTCGATGCCAAGGAAGCCCGGGTGTGGATATCCATGATCAAAACTGCTGTTCCTAATATCTCCATTCGAATTGTGGACGAGGCAATTCAGATGTTTGGCGCTCTGGGTGTGTCGCAGGATACGCCATTGGCACAGATGTACATGGGCCAGCGCACACTGCGTCTGGCGGATGGCCCCGATGCCGTGCACCGTATGGTGGTGGGCCGAAATGAGCTGAAGCAATACGTCTCTGCACCTAAGGGGACTGCAACCTCCCGGGACGGCTAATTCCAGACCCTCCGGCCGAGCGGGCAGTGCAACTGCTCAAGCGGCCGCTATTAATGTTTAATTTCTCTTTTAAAATGCGCTTGGCTGAGGTAATTTCATAGTAATAATCATATAAAAAGGTCGATTCCCAATGGCGACACTAAACAGGCAATACACACAGACTTTGGTGGCCGTCGCTCTGATGGCTGTGGTATCCCAGGCCCCGGGAGCGACCAACGGTCTGGAGGAAATTATTGTTACCGCCAACAAGCGAGAAGCCTCGCTGATGGATACTGCTGCCTCAATCAGCGCCTTTGACAGTGCCACACTTAACCAGTTGGGGATAACGGGCAGTCAGGACCTGGTGGTACATACGCCCTCCCTGTCGATTACAAGTTTTAGGGTCAGTATCCGCGGGGTGGGTCGGCCCAATCTGGCAGTAGGTTCAGAGCCAGGAATCGGTATCTACTGGGACGGCGTGTACAACACTGAAAACGGTATATTCAACTACTCCGAGTTCATGGATATTGAGCGCATTGAAGTATTGCGGGGCCCACAGGGCATCCTTTACGGGCGAAATTCGGTCGGCGGCGCGATCAGCTTTATCAGCAAGCGGCCCAACGAAGAGTGGGGCGGTAACGTCACCGCGCAACTCACCAATTACGACGGCAGACTAATTCAGGGGTTGGCCAGTGGCCCGATCACTGACACATTGAGTGTGTTGGCGGGTGCGTCTTATATCAGCCACGAGGGATTCCAGAAAAACACGTACAACGGCAAGGACTATCAACAGGACGAAACGCCCTACGGTACGGTGAGTCTTGAGTATCAGCCCAATGATCGCTGGAATACCGTGCTCAAGGTGATAGGTGTGGACCGCGATTATCGGCAGGGAAGCGCCTATATACTGGAGCCTTTTGCACGCGAGTTAGCGCAACCCGTAACGGATGATACTACTGGTGCGTCCATTAGCTTGCCGGGTATGTTCCCTGCGCAGAACTTCGTCAATATGCGCCAGGGCCTGGCCATAGAGAATCCCGCGCTGCAAGATGAAGACAAAGTAACACAAGACCGTAATCCAAATCTCAAAAACCGACGCTGGGCGGTTTTTCTAAATAGCGAATACAACGCAGACACTTTCACCCTCAAGTACACCGGGGGGTATAACAAATACTGGTTTGATACCACAGATGATGCCGACGCCAGCGTTCAGGCGGACTCGGGCGTCGACTGGACCAAGATCAATGCCAAAATCGGAGCTGTTGATGTTCCTGTCGCGAGTCTCCCCGGCTTCCCGGGGAATCCGATTACGGGCGCCGATATGACCTTCAATGTCGACCAGGATGCGAGATTCAGCTCCCACGAATTGCAGTACTCTTCGGAATGGGACGGTGATTTCTCCTTGTTGGGTGGACTTTATTACTACCACAGCGACGAAAATCAGGAGGTGGATTTTCGAGAGTGGAATGATGAGTTAATGGAGATGTACCAGTATCTTGTCGACCTTGCCAACCTCGCTGGCGCCGATGTGGCCAATGTTGTGAGCGACGATAACTATCTTTATCGCGGGGAAGCGAGTGTCGATACTCGATCCTACGCAACCTATGGACAGCTATCGTGGGATCTATCACCCAAGACCGTGCTGACCGCCGGTTTGCGTTATTCGTATGACGAGAAAAAAGGCAACGATAATACCTTTGTGCAGTACGTTGGCGATCCTAATGACCCTACCGTGTACAGGAATGAAGATGACAGTTGGGATAAGTGGACCTGGCGCTTGGGTGCAGACTATTATTTGACGCAGGATCAGTTTCTGTATGCCTTCATCGCGACGGGTTATCGTTCCGGTGGCTTTAATTTTCAGAAACCCAGTGCGGAAACGTTGGTAGACGTGGTGAAGCCGGAAGAAATTATCTCCTATGAGATAGGCTATAAGGGGTCAACATTTGAAAACCGGTTGAATGTAGGTGCCTCTGTGTATTACTACGACTACACCGAGTTACAGGTGATTAAGCAGGACGTGGTAAACGGCATCGCCTTGAACACTTTTGAAAATGCCAAAGACGCAGAAGCTGCCGGTCTGGAGCTGGACTTTAGAGCCCTGCCGACACCGAGCATCATGCTCAGCGGAACGTACTCTTACAACTTCACGGAGTTTAAAACCTTCTCCAGCAAAGATGCCAACGCTTGCACCTTGGGGCCCTATGCAGTGGGCGATACTCAGAATCCGCTATGCACGGACGAGCAAGATCTCCAAGGCAATGAATTTGTGTTGACGCCCAAAAACAAGGCGTCTTTGAATGCCACCTATTTCTGGCAGATGTTTGATCTCGATTGGTCAGCTACCGGCACTTATTCCTACACCGGCAAACAGTGGATGTCGATTTTCAATGATCCGCAATATGATAGAGTCGGCAGCTATGACCGTTGGGATGCGCGTGTGAATATGGCCGCCCTCGATCAGCAATGGGAGGTGACTGCATTCGTCAAAAATATCACCGATGAT
>PKCY01000171.1 GCA_002862985.1 Haliea sp. | reverse complement strand
CTGCTCTAACAAGCGTGTAGTCAGTTTGATGCTACTGGCTTCAGTTAAAGCCTGGTGCTCTCGCAATCGATTCCAATGCTCAAACGAGGCAACTGCGTCGACCATTTCTCGCGCTTCTGAGCCGAGGTCCTTGAGTTCCGGGAGCCAGTCTTCCAGATCTCTGCGCAGCTGGCGTTGGGCACGTGCGTATTGTTCCTGGAGTATTGTGTAGCGCCACAATTGCCCCCGAGTGCTTAGCAGATGGTTGCCAATGGCTTCATACGCAAGAGCCCTTTGCTCCACCGCATGCAGGAGACGACCCTGCAATGAACCCTCGCGGTTTCCACCGGCAAAGAGCCCCTGATATTGGTCTCTGATTTTACTGTCTGCAATAGCAAATAGACTCTCCATGTCAGTGAAGTGTCTGAACACCGAGCGGATGCCAACCTCAGCGCGCTCCGACACTTGCTGTGCAGTCGGCACGAGAATCCCCTCCTCTATTAGTAACAGCGCAGCGTCGATGATAGCTTGCCGGCTGCGCTCACTTCGCAGTCGGCGTCCATCGGGTGCTGTTTCAGATTCTGTTTTTGCCATAGCTCTTGCCACCGAGGGTGTCTGACGGAGGTCAACATTGTGTTGCTTGGATTCCAAGTTAATGACATTATATGTGTCATTAGTTTTCAAGTCCAACACCGCGTTCAGACTGGTACCGTTTAACGCTTAAGGAAAGTCACGATATGAACTACGAACTACGCAATGAGGTTGCCATCGTATCCATCGATGACGGTAAGGCCAATGTGGTTGGCCATACCTTCATTGATGAGCTCAACGAGGCATTGAATCGGGCGGAGCAGGATTCGGCAGGCGCCGTAATCCTGCGCGGTCGCGAGGGTATTTTCTCAGCTGGTTTCGATCTCGGGGAATTTAAGAAAGGAGCCGAAGCTGGCATGTCGATGGTGTCTAAGGGGATGCAGTTACTAATTCGGCTGTATAGCTTTCCTCTTCCTCTTGTCGTTGCCTGCACCGGTCACGGAATTGCCATGGGAGCATTTATTATACTGGCATGCGATAAGCGGATCGGTGTCCGGGGGAAATTCAAAATCACCCTGCCAGAGACGGCAATCGGTATGGAGTTGCCCGCGGTGATGATGGAGCTTACTGCCTCGCGTATTTCACCTCAGTATATTACCCGGGTGGTTATTCAGTCTGAGGTATTTGATCCGGATCAAGCGCTGGAAATTGGGTTTCTGGACGAGGTGGTTGAAGCAGGGGCACTCGACGACAAAGCTATGGCCATTGCAAAGCAACTGACGCAACTCCCTGCAGTGCAATACGCGGCCAACAAGTTGCTTGCTCGCAAGAAAACCCTTTTAGCCATGACGGAAGAGTTCGATAAGACAACCATGCAGGGGTCATGACCATGCACGCAAAGGAGTACCTAGCGGCTCTCCCCTTGCGTTCTGCACGGTTAGTTTTACAACTTTGAGAGAATGTCCTCGCCCAATTGTGTAATACCCGCCACCGGATCTTTGCCCAGCGCGAACACAGGCACAATCACCCGCGCAACACCCGCGTCCTCGAAGGCCTTAATGGCGTCCAAGCCGCCCTGCATGTTCCACATGCAGGAGATCTCAACTGTGGCCGGGTCGCGACCCACTGCCTCACAGGCCGCACTTAAGGGTTCGAGAGCCGGAGCAACTGTTTGTGGGCTATCGACGGGCAGGAACCAACCATCGCCATGCTTTGCGACTCGCTCATAGATCTTACCTTTGGTGCCACCCATGATAATGGGAATGCCACCCTTCCTCTGTGGGATCGGATAACTCTTGAACCCCGACCAGTTGATGTAGTCACTTTGATGTTCTACAACTTCCCCTGACCAGACTTTCTTCAGCGCGACCATGTAATCGTCAAAACGTGCACCGCGGCGCTCAAAGGGAACACCCATAGCATCAAACTCCTCCCGCAGCCAGCCGATACCCGCACCCAGCATAAAGCGCCCACCCGATACAAAATCCAGACTCGCGGCCTGCTTGGCCAATAACATGGGGTTGGCCTGCGACACGATGTTGACGCCGGTACCCAGCTTTAAAGTCTTGGTATTTGCCGCCACTACTGTTAAGGCAATAAGCGGATCAACGAAATTGGTGTCGGGTCTGGCGCCCATCTTGCCATCAGCGCTGTAGGGATATTTCGATACATAGTCTTCGGGTACTATCACGTGCTCAAAAGTCCAGACCGATTCCATGCCGACGGACTCCGCTAGTTGAGAAATTCCGATGATATGGTCAACGCTTTTTACGCCTACGTTTACTGGGACTAAACCAAATTTCATTGTTGCACCTTCTGCTTCAGCGGCAGTTAATCTTATGGGTCGAAGCTATCAGCCCCGGGATCGCACTTCATCAATTCAGCTTGCCTGGCCCGCTGTATGGATCAGCTGAAGCCCTGGCCCTTCTCTGCAAGGTCTAATAGGAGCAAGCTCGGCTCCCAGAACGCTTCGCCAGTCTGCGCCTGATAGCGCCTCAGTTTTTCCACCACCTGATCCAGTCCTATAGTGTTGGCGTAGTGCATTGGTCCGCCACGATAGACTGGCCACCCGTAACCGTAGACATAGACTACATCGATATCGCTCGCACGCAGCGCAATACGCTCCTGAAGTATCTTA
Source organism: Haliea sp. (assembly GCA_002862985.1). Lineage (GTDB taxonomy): Bacteria > Pseudomonadota > Gammaproteobacteria > Pseudomonadales > Halieaceae > Marimicrobium. The sequence continues at coordinate 5,658 of PKCY01000171.1, read as the reverse complement.
GCGCCCTCATTGATCATTGGTAGCAGTAGGCGATCGAGGATTTCCTCATCGGCAATTTCGCGGCGAGTAATGCCTGCCTTGGCGGCAAATTCCTCAAATAGCTCTACCGTTACTGGAGTGGGCGCGGGTGTGCGTTTTTCATCGTAATCGTAAAAACCGGCGCCAGATTTTTGACCGAAACGACCGAGTTCGCACAATCGGTCTTTCACCGTAGCGCCGGTCGATTTCGCCTTGCTCCAACCGATGTCCAACCCTGCCAGATCGGACATCTGAAAGGCCCCCATCGGAAACCCGAAGTCGAATAGTACTTTGTCTACCTGTTGCGGAGTGGCGCCTTCGTGGGCGAGTTTGTCGGCTTGGTACTGGCGTTGAAACAATATTCGGTTTCCTACAAATCCATGACAAACGCCGACTAAAACAGCAACCTTACGAATTCGTTTAGCCAGTGACATACAGGTTTTGATAACGGTGACGGACGTTTTCTCGCCCCGCACCACTTCCAGCAGTTTCATGACATTGGCGGGAGAGAAAAAATGCAGGCCAATCACCCACTCAGGCCGCTGGGTTGCTGCTGCAATTTCATTGAGATCGAGGGCGGAGGTATTGGAGGCCAGGATGGCGCCATCCTTTGCAAGGCCGTCTAGCGTTGAAAAGATTTCCTTCTTGACGGCCATATTTTCAAATACGGCCTCAATGATCAAATCACAATCCGCCAGGTCGTTGAGATCCAGCGAGCCGTTGATCAAGCCGCAACGATGCTCAACATCAGCGTCACTGATGCGCCCTTTTCGAGCTGTATTCTCGTAGTTCTTGCGCACCACATTAAGGCCGCGATCGAGTGCCTCCTGACTGGTTTCAACCAGGGTAACCGGGATGCCCACGTTGACCATATTCATGGCAATGCCGCCACCCATAGTGCCCGCCCCAATGACGCCTACCCTGGCGATAGGGATTTCGGGCGTTTCCTTGGGTATATCAGGCACTTTCCCAGCCTGTCGCTCGGCGAAGAAAAAGTACTGCTGGGCAGCCGCCTGCGGTCCGGCCATCAACTCTCTAAAAAGTTTGGCCTCCGTTTTCAGACCTTCATCGAACGGTTGATTTACAGCGGCTTCGATACAGCGGATGTTGTATTCAGGCGCGAGGAATCCCCTTGTTTTACGAGCAATAGATTGGCGTACCTGCGTGAAAAAATCAGGGTTTTCCCTGGCAGTTTGCAGCTTGTCGTCCCGGTCACGTACCCGGGGCAATTCGTTGCTCAACGCTGCTTCGCGCGCAAATGCCACGGCGTCAGCAAGGAGAGAACCTTGTACAATTCGATCAATTAACCCGGCCTGCAACGCTTCAATAGCACTGATAGGGTTGCCGGAGGTTACCATTTCGGTAGCCTTTTCGGCGCCGACTAAACGCGGAAGCCGCTGCGTGCCGCCTGCCCCGGGTAACAATCCGAGATTAACCTCTGGGAGACCGAATTTCGCATCGGCTACGGCCACCCGGTAATGGCAACATAAAGCCGTTTCCAGTCCGCCGCCCAATGCCGTTCCGTGAATAGCGGCGACAATGGGCTTGCTGGCGTCTTCCATGGTCTTTAATACAGCATGAAAATCAGGCCCTTTGGGTGCCTGAGAAAACTCAGTAATGTCGGCACCGGCAATAAACGTTCTTCCTTTGCAGTACAGGACAATAGAGTGCACATCATCGTCCGCAAGGGCCTGCTCCACTCCTTCCTTAATGCCTTGGCGCACGCCCTGACTGAGAGCGTTTACAGGGGGATTGTCCAGAGTCAATATCGCCACTTGTGAATCCACGCTGTAGTCGACCATAATAGTCAATGCTGCCATCGGTTTTCTCCCTGGAATTGAGTGCAGTGCAGCGACCCTGGCCGCACACAGTGGGGCTGCGGAAATGTAATTGGCATAAAAGAGTGCCAGTTATGTCAGCGCTTATCAATCGAGGCCGATTACAACACCTTGGAAAAGCTCTAAAACCGGCTATGCGCCCACACTCTGAGCGGCGGTAGTCGGGGTATATTTGATGTTCCGTATAATTTATACTGCGTAAGCCCCTGTTATTTAGGTGATAGATTCGAGGTCTGCGATAGAGTAAAGGGTCGCTAAGGTGATTCCGGCAGTGAACTCTTCGTGATTTATGACCTCTAAAGCCTAGTTTAGAAGGTGCCGCATCCAGCGCTAAACTGTATTGCACCGATTTCACAGCAGGTATGACTAAATTGAATTCAGCACGTCGCCGCAACACTCTGGGTCACTTGGCACTCTACCTCGTACTACTGAGCTTTTTTTCGGGTTCTGCCAAAAGCGCCATTGAATACACCGAAGCTCAACGGGACACCATTGTTGAGTTAGTTGACCAGCTTCAGGAGCGTCACTACGCCAAGCTAAACTATAATGATGTTTTGTCCTCTGAGCACCTTGATCACTACATTGATACTCTGGATCCGGCGAAAGTGTTTTTCACCGCCGCGGACATAGCTCATTTTGAAAAATTTCGGCTAGTTATGGATGACCAGCTACCCAAGGGTAACCTGAGCGCCGGATACAGCATATTCAACCGGTTCCATGAGCGAATGCAGGTGAGGTTGGAGAATGTTCTAAAGACCTTGCCGGAAACAATTGCTGTATTCGACTTTACGCGAGATGAAACCTTTTCACTGGATGTGGAATCTCGCCAGTGGGCGAAGGACCAGGCAGAGTTGGACGACCGCTGGCGCAAGCAACTCAAAAATCAGGTGCTCAGCCTGAAGCTTGCTGGCAAGGCCGAGGATGAAATTGGCCCTATAATCGAAAAGCGTTACGCGAACCAACTTAAAAACGTTAAGCAGTACAACAGTCAGGATGTCTTCCAGATATACGCGAATTCGTTGACTGAACTATATGACCCGCACTCGAATTATCTTTCGCCGCGAACCTCAGAGAACTTTAACATTAATATGAGCCTGTCCCTTGAGGGCATCGGCGCTGTTTTACAGATGGACGAAGAATACACCAAGGTGGCCAGACTGGTACCCAAAGGACCAGCTGACAAGCAGGGCGACCTGCATCCTTCTGACCGCATTGTCGGTGTGGGCCAGGACTCGGAGGGTGCGCTTGAAGATGTGATTGGCTGGCGACTCGATGAAGTGGTGGAGCTCATCCGCGGACCCAAGGGCTCCACCGTGCGCCTTGAAGTTATTCCGGCGAAAACAAAATCTACCGATGAACGCCGGGTGATTACAATTGTGCGCAATACCGTGAAACTGGAAGAACAATCGGCGCAGAAGGAGGTCCTGGAAATCCCAAATGGTGAAGATCTGATTAAAATCGGAGTGATTGATATCCCCGCATTCTACATCGATTTCGACGCCATGCGCCGCGGCGAAAAGGAATACAAGAGCACTACTCGCGATGTGAAACGTTTGCTGCAGGAGCTGGAAAATGAAGGAGTGGATGGCATTATTGTCGATCTTCGAAATAATGGTGGTGGATCCCTGCAGGAGGCCAATGAGCTCACAGGCTTGTTTATCGAGTATGGCCCCACCGTGCAGATTCGCCATTCTTCGCGACGCGTATGGCGCGATGGAAAGCGTCTAAAGAGCCCCTATTATGAAGGCCCCCTGGTAGTATTGGTCAATCGACTGAGCGCTTCGGCGTCGGAGATTTTTGCGGGCGCCATACAGGACTACGAACGCGGCATCATTGTCGGCGATCGGTCTTTTGGCAAGGGCACAGTGCAAACACTGATCCCTCTTGCCGAGGGACAATTGAAAATCACAGAGAGTAAGTTTTATCGAATTTCCGGCGATAGCACGCAGCATCGAGGGGTCGTTCCTGACGTGGAGTTTCCGACTCTATATGATACCAAAGAACTGGGTGAAAGCTCCCTGGAGCACGCTCTTAACTGGGATCAAATCAATCCAGTGAGATACCGTCGCTATGGTGATTTGTCGACAGTGCTGCCGGCTATCAGGGCGCACTTCGAGGCGCGCACTGAGCGTAATCCAGAGTTTGTCTTCCTGGAAGAGCAGGTAAACTTGGCCCAACAAACGCGAGATCTGAAAGAACTCCCGTTAAATGAAGTGGCCCGACTTGCCCTGCGCGAAAGCCAGGAAGAAAAGGCCCTCAGTATTGAAAATAAGCGCCGCAAGGCACAGGGTGAAGAACTTCTGACGTCGCTGGAGTTAGATACAGACAAAGATGAAGAAGAGGCTGAACATTCGGACGAACCAAGCGACTCTGAAATCGACGAAGAAGAGAATGATGTGCTCCTCACTGAGGCTGGGAATGTATTGGCTGATGTACTATTGTTAAGGCAGGAGCGCTACGCCATCCATGATGAAGAGCGGGTTCAGTAGTACGGCCAGCTGCTTTTCTAGCGCTTGTGATGCCCGGTTGGCTGTCCATACCAGGACAGATGCTCATGGAGACGTACGACATCTCCCACAATAATAAGGGTGGGGCCCCCTGGTTGAGCGCGCCGCACAATTTCCACCATGGTATCCAGGGTTCCCACCAATACTCGCTGTTCAGGCTGCGTACCCCGCTCTATCATCGCTACCGGCGTGTCCCCTGACCTACCGTGTGCCACAAGCTGCTCACAGATCACCGGTAACCCCACTAGCCCCATGTAGAACACCAGTGTTTCGTTGGTCGACTGAAGCATACTCCAGTCGTGCTCTACGGAATTGCCTTTGAGGTACCCCGCCAAAAAACGAACCGATTGGGCGTGGTCCCGATGCGTTAGCGGGATGCCGGCGTAGCAGGCTGCTCCATTGGCGGCCGTGACTCCCGGTACAACCTGAAACGGAATGTCGTGCTGTGCTAGTAGTTCAATCTCTTCACCGCCCCGGCCGAAGACGAATGGATCGCCTCCTTTAAGCCGCACTGCGCGTTTGCCCTGTCCAGCTAATTGCACCAGCAGCTCATTGATTTGAGTCTGTGGCAAGCTGTGTTGCGATCGTCGCTTGCCGACATAGATTCGTTCGGCATCGCGCCTGGCCATTTCCAGAATGGCAGGTGATACGAGACGGTCATATAAAACGACATCAGCGCTTTGTAGCAACCTTGCAGCCTTGAAGGTGAGCAAGTCCGGGTCGCCGGGGCCGGCTCCAACCAGATAAACCTCACCCGGAAACCCTTTCGCGCTGTCGTTTAAACACTCGGCCAACTGCCGCCCTGCCTGCTCCTCCCGTCCGACGAGCACTTGCTCAGCAACGACTCCCTCGAGTACCTGCTCCCAAAACAGCCGGCGAGTGGACTCCTGAGGAATCCTGTCTTTTACCTGCTGGCGAAACCGCCCTGCGAAGCTAGCGAGGCGGCCGTATGTGGCAGGAATAAGCGCTTCTATTTTTCGGCGCAGTATTCTGGTCAGGACCGGGCTGCGACCACTGCTGCTGATTGCGATCAGCAGCGGATCACGGTCGATGATGGCTGGAAAAATAAACGTACAAAGCTCGGGTGAATCAACGATATTGACTGGTAATGATCGTGCGCTGGCATCGCGAAATATCTGCTCGTTAGTCGCATTATCGGGAGTGGCAGCGACAACCAGCGTCATGCCGTGGAGGTCGGTCTCATGATATGTCCCCTTTTTCCAGACGCCAGCGTGTTCGGCTAGAAGTGATTCCAGCTCTTCGCTAAGCGTTGGGGACACCACTGTCAGATTTGC
>PKCY01000005.1 GCA_002862985.1 Haliea sp. | reverse complement strand
GCCTGCATCGCCACTCCTAAACCGGCCCCGATCGCATGACCGTTGCAGGCTGCTATGACCGGCTTACGCAATTCCCAGGCCTGCATGCTAAGCGGGCAGGAGTTAACCTCCACACTTTGTGCAGCACCGTCAAACGTACTCCCTCCCCCACTCATATCCGCACCAGCGCAGAAGGCCGTACCAGCCCCGGTAACGACCACTACCCGTACATCATCGTCCTCATCGCAGCGGCGATAGGCCATTCCCAAGCCTTCAATTAGCGTACTTGAGAGGTTGTTTAGCACGTCAGGACGATTGAGTGTAATCACCGCGATGCCGTCTGTGATGCCGAGTTTGAGCTCTTCGTTCATAAATTTAACACCTGATGAGGCAGTCGTAGCCTACTTCGGAGGTCGCCGCAGACAATAGTAACTAAGGCCACGAAACGCTATCACATTGTGGCAACTGCAATCCCGCGGAATTTCACATAACCAGAGCCCGGCGCACTGCAGGCAGAGCGGAGCCGGTCGTTTGGTATTTTTAAATAAACAATTACTAGAATTCCTATAAGTAATTCCGTATAACCTTATGTTATATAAAGGATAAGCCGAGCTAGGCAAACTAGCCAGCAAAACAACGACAGGGTGACAGATCGCATCTCAATAGCCCCTGTTCAGGGTTAAGCAGCTAGGAAGCAAGAGTGGACCAGCACACGATACTAATCATTTCCGACGACAAGACAGACCACCTGATTATTACGGCCTGTCTTGAGCGCGCACTGCCTGCGAGATTCCACCTCGCGCCAGCGGCTGCGATGGAGCGCCCGCTCGAAGCACTTCTGGATCCCAAGATAGACGCTGTCATCATGGCGCATGGCCCCGAATCAGAATATCTGCTGCGACTGGCCAATAAAAACAAGGCTACGGCACCTCTAATCCTCCTGCTCGACAAAGCGGATCAGACCCAGATTGAGCAACTGCGTGAACTGGGCGCCCAGGATTATCTGATTCGTGGGCAACTAGAGGATGCGTTGGTACACCGCGTACTGGACTACAGTATTCAGCTCAAACAGGCCCGGGAGCAAATCCGGCAACTGTCTAATCGCGACCCACTGACGGGTGTGCTCAACCGGGCGGGATTTCGCGCCCATATGGAACGCGCTATGGGTCGTTCGGAGCGATACGGCTTCAACACCGCGCTTTTGTACATCAACATCGATCAGTTCGCCAATGTCAATGACCACTACGGTGAGGCCGACGGCGATGTGATGATCAAATCGATCTCTCGACGTCTCGTCAATAAAATGCGCAACACCGACAGCATCGCAAGGCTTGGCGGCGACGAATTTGCCGTGGTGCTCGAGGATGTCAACTCCCTGGCAGACGTTGAGCTCATTGCGGGGAAAATGCTCAAGTCTATCTCCGCCCCGATGATCCTGAGTGAACAGCAAGTCGCGGTGGAAGCCAGTATCGGCGCCGCCATTTTCCCAGAGGACGGAACTGAATTTTCCGACCTGGTAGAACATGCCCGCAGCGCCATGCAGCAAGCAAAGAGCATGGAGGGCGGCCGCTTCATTCGCTTCTCTGAAACACTCGCTTTTGACATTGCCGGCAACAACTCCCTGGCGGGAGAATTGCGAACCGCTGTCCGCAAAAATCAGTTCGAACTCCATTACCAACCGCGCATAGACCTCTCTACTGGCCAATTGGTAGGACTGGAGGCCCTCTTACGTTGGAATCATCCAGAGCGCGGCTTGGTACTTCCGGGTGAATTCATCTCTGCCTGTGAGGATATGGGGCTAATGAAAACCATTGGCTATCAGGTCATTCAACACGCCTGTAGTGCGCAGTCCTGGCTAACTGAACAGAACATGCAAAACGTAGACGTTGCCGTCAATATTTCCTTTTCCCAGATTCAGGATGATCGCTTTGTGAGTATCGTCAAAGACATCATCGCACGCAGCGGAGCAGACGCTTCGCGTATTGAGTTTGAATTGACAGAGTCGACTATTCTGAAAAGTTCGTCTGGGATCAAAGACCGAATGGATAGCTTACGCGAGCTTGGCATTTCCTTTTCTCTGGACGACTTTGGAACAGGTTTTTCACAGCTTTCTCACCTCACCGAGCTGCCGATTTCTGCGCTGAAGATCGACGCCTGCTTTGTGCGTGAACTCCCCAACAACGACCACCAGGCAGCTGTATGTACGATGATCATCGAGATGGGTCGACGGCTGGATATACTCGTGGTGGCAGAGGGAGCCGAAACTCATGAGCAGATTCAATTCTTGCGCGAACATCACTGTCAGCAAGTACAGGGGTTTTATTTCAGCCCCGCAATTCCCCTGCAGCAGCTCCCACGTTTTGTGGAGGAGCAGGGCCTGAATCGTCGCGGTCAGTTTTAGTCCTTCGCGCTATTCCATTTACGGCTAATGGGCCAGACGGTTTCTACCCGCTTTTTTTGCCTTGTAGAGATTTTTATCCGCTACAGCGATTACATCATCCGCCTCCGCACACTCTATTCCGCGCTCAGCGATTCCCCCGCTGATAGTGACTGACACCTGATCGCTGCGCAGTCTTGTCGCACCCCGTTTTCTGGTGCCTTCTTTCAACCCCGTCGGACGAAATTTCTGGTCCCGGATAGACATGATGTAACCTGCAATTTCTTCCCGCACATGCTCCAGTGGTTCAACCGACTCCTCTACCGTCCTGCGTGGAAACACAACACAAAATTCTTCTCCGCCGTATCGATAAGCTGTGCCGCCGCCCCCAACCTTGCGAATGCGAGAAGCGACGAGTTTGAGCACTTCGTCTCCCACATCGTGCCCATAGGTGTCGTTAAAGCGTTTGAAGTGATCCACATCCAGCATGGCAATAGCGTAATCGCCACCCAAAATTTTCAGCCTCTCGTTCAATGCGCGGCGTCCCGGCAGTCCTGTGAGGTCATCCAGGTAGGCCATCGCATGGGAGCTGCGCAAGCTGCCCCAAAGCAAACACAGAGCTGCCGCAGTGCACATTGCCACGGAAATGTGCTCCAGATGCAGCAAGGCGAGCACTAGATAGAGGGAACAAAAAGTGCCTATTAGGGCTGCATCTACCTCTTCATTGCGCGTAGTCAGCAGCGCTATCCCCACCACAACAACCAACCCCGCTAATAAGGTGGCCCCAAAAGAGAGAACATAGCCATCCACCGGGCGCGGCGCATAATAGCTTTGCGCCGCCTCACTCACCTGCGGTAGCCAGGGACCAAGCTGAACACAGATCAACGCAAGCATAATGAACGCCAGGGAGAAAACGAAACCGTAGAGATTCCATATTCCACGCTCAGGCAAGAGCAGCAAATAGAGTATAAGTATCGGCAATGCCAGGCTGATCGCCAGAAACCGACCCCACACGATGGGGTCGGACAGACTGGCCTGTAAATAGTTCTGAACAACCCAGTAAAAAATCACCACACCGAATGAGGCAAGCATCAAACGGCTACGATTAAACTGATAAGCCATAAATAGGGCAACCAGGCAAAACAAATACGCGAGGTTGTCGAGAATGACCCGTGCGTCACTGCCTAGTTGGTCGATATATAGTCGACCCAAAAGGGCCGCACCGATCAGCGTTAGGGGCACTAACATTTTCATCAGTGCTGCGGAATAAAATTGCATCGAGCCTACTTTCACCCTCTGGATAAAGCTCACGGAACAATGGCCTGCGTAGTCCGCCTGCCCCTATTTTTTCTTTTCGCACTAGGCGCGAGGTCCCAGTGATGATAGCCTATCAGACTGATTAGAAGCATTACTTCTGCCAGTTAAATGTCGAGTACAGATCCCATACGCCACCAAGCAAAAATACTTGTTGTTGACGATGATCAAACTGCACGACTATTGACGCGCCAGTGTCTGGAAGCGGAAAATATGTTGATTGTAGAAGCCTCCAACGGCTTTGAAGCGCTCGATCTCTTTGTGCGCGAGCGACCAGATCTGGTCTTTATGGACGTAGAAATGCCGGTTATGACGGGTCTGGAGGCCTGCAAGCGTATTCGGCAGCTTCCGCAAGGAGCAACGATTCCCATCATTATCGTTACCGGTTCGGATGATCGCCAATCTATTGATGAGGGCTTTGATGCCGGTGCAACCCAGTACAAGACCAAACCCGTAAATTGGTCACTACTGGGCCGGGACATCCAATACACGCTCCGCGCCAGCAACGCGTTCAACTCGCTGAAGCGGCAGGAGGACCGCCTGCGCTACTTAGCGTACTACGACCCGCTGACGAACCTCCCCAACAGACGCAGTTTCAATGAACACTTGAACCGATTACTTAAGCGCAGCCAGCGCCAAGGAACGCCTGCCGCTCTGCTATTCATTGATTTAGATCATTTCAAACGCATCAATGACTCGATTGGTCACGCCCACGGCGATAGCCTGTTAGTAGAAATTGCCAAACGACTCACCATTGAACTGCGCGAAGAAGATGCCATCAACTACTTCTCGGAAAATAATGCCGAACCAGAAAGTGACTCAGAAGGGGCCACAGAGATTGCGCGACTAGGCGGTGATGAATTTACCGTAGTGTTATCCGACGTCGCAAATATTGCGGATATCGAGAAAGTCGCGAGACGTATTCTCGAAAGCCTGTCTGAGCCGATCGCATTACAATCGCACAATCCAGTAGTGACCCCGAGCATTGGCATCGCAATCTATCCACAGGATGGCTCTGACCCCGACACCCTGAGCCGAAATGCTGACACCGCAATGTATGTTGCAAAGGCAGAAGGACGCGCCTGCTATCGCTTCTATAATGAAGAGATGAACGCTCAGGCAGTAGAACATCTCGAGATGGAAGAAGAGCTGCGCGAAGCCATGCAAAATGACGAACTTGAGTTGCGCTATCAACCACAGATTGACACTGCGACGGGTAGAGTGGTCAGTATGGAAGCGCTGGTGCGCTGGAAGCACCCAACCCGCGGCATGGTGTCTCCCCAGGAGTTTATCCCCCTAGCCGAGAGTACCGGACACATCATTGAGCTGGGTGAGTGGGTAATGGCCGAAGTCGCCAGACACTGCCTTTACTGGGATGCGCTAGGACTGGATTCCTTCCGCGTATGTGTCAACATTTCACCCCTACAATTCAACCAGCACAATTTGCCCCAGTGGGTCGCTAGATTTATTGATCAAGCCAGGTTACCACCAGAACGACTGGAACTGGAACTGACTGAAAGCGCTATCATGAATGATGCCGAGACGAATATCGGCAAACTACGAGAGCTAAAAGCACTGGGCATCGATTTGGCAGTTGACGACTTTGGTACCGGTTATTCTTCCCTGAGCTATCTCAAGCGTTTTCCCATCGACACATTAAAAATCGACCAAAGCTTCATTGCAGACCTTGACACGACCGATGGCGCAGCCATAGTCGACACCATACTTGCGCTGGCAAAGACGCTCAAGCTGCGCGTAATCGCCGAGGGCATCGAGAACGAAGATCAATTGTCCTACCTGGTGAAACACAACTGCGGCTTTTTGCAGGGCTTTTACTTTTCACGACCGATTTATCCAGAGGATGTGCCCAATATGCTGCAGGAGAACTTCTCCACACAAATTCAAGCAGCACTTGGCAAGTAGTCCGGTAAAAACACTCCCCGGGATGAAGAACTGCGCACTTACGGCAACGCTCTTAGCCTACCTACTTCTAGCCCCCACTGCAGGGTCAGCTGAGCCTGAGGTATTGCAAGTCTTGCTCCAGGGCTCGTCCGCCGAAGAAATTTCGACGCTGGTTGAAAATGCCGGGGGAGCGGTCACCCACGATCTCCATGTCATCAACGCTGTGGGCGCAAAGCTAAGCCAGCAACAACTCGATAGTGTGATTAAGTCTCCGCTGGTTACGCGGCACATTGATGACCTTGATGATATTGATAAGCCAGTCGAAAAACCCGACGAGGAGGAGGGATGCAAGGTAAGGGGCCATATCGAACTGGACTTCACTGCACAGGGTTTTCTTTGGCGCTTATACAACAAGCGCACCACTCCCGCCCGGCTAAAAAGTCTAGAGCTTACATGGCCACCCTCAATGGGTGCCGTCACGGGAATTTCAGTAGGCAGTAGCGCCGTTGCGCCTGGCCTGTATCAGGATGCCTCATTGGGCTCGTTGCATGTAGACTTCCCTGCCACCCAACAGCCAATATTACGTGGAAGATCAGACCTGAAAATCAGCTTTGAGTCCCCAACTCCCGAGAGTGGTGAACAGCCTCCTCGACAGAGAGATTTCACTCTCAAGCTGAACTTCGAGGACGATTGCGCTGCCACCTTGGTAACTGGCTATGAGAATAATCACGACAATTTTTACTACAACACCGTCGCCGAGATAGACGCCTTCCATCAGCAGGGCATCACTGGCAAAGGCGTCACGGTGGCCGTCATTGATTCTGGGCTTTGGGACCACGAAGCGCTGGAGAAGGACACTACGGGAAAACCTCGCGTGCTCGCCAGATATGATGCCCGCAATGGCGCCACAGGCCCAGGGGTAGTCGATGAGAGTGGGCATGGCACCCATATGACCAGCATCATCGCGCATAGCGGCAAGACGATGCACCAAGGGCGTCCAACAGGAGCATATAAAGGCGTGGCTCCTGATGCCAACCTGGTTTCAGTGAAAGTACTGGACCGCGGCGGGTTTGCCCATATTCTGGAAATTGTTAGCGCCATTCAGTGGGTCGTCGACAACCGCGAAAAATACAATATTAGGATTCTCAACCTCTCCATTGCCCAAACGCCGCGATGGCCCTACTGGGAAGATCCAGTCAATCAGGCCGTAATGAAGGCGTGGGAAGATGGGATAGCCGTGGTTGCCGCCGCAGGCAACGAAGGCCCGGAACCCATGACTATTGGGTCACCCGGAAACCAGCCCGAGATTATTACGGTGGGAGCGGTTACCGACTCCTGGACGCCCAACACACGTGACGATGACTATATACCTGACTTTTCCTCTCGAGGTCCGACGCTGGCGGGCCATGTCAAACCAGACATTGTCGCGCTGGGCGGGCATATGACCGGACTGATTCGCCCAGAATCAGATCTGGCGATGGAGCAACCCGAAGATATCCTCAGGACTGGGGAATTTGTCTCTACCGGCTCCTCGCAAGCAACTGCGCTGGTCTCCGGAATACTGGCACTATTAATACAACTGGAGCCCGACCTCACGCCCGATGAACTCAAGTGCAAACTCATCACCAGCGCAGAGCCCGCTATCAATCGCGATGGATTGCTCGCCTACAGCCCGTTTGCACAAGGGCACGGTTACTTGAGCGCTGCCAGGGCAGTAACTCTGGGCGGGAAAACCTGTGGAGACAGCAACACAGCCACGAAGACAGACCGTTTAGAGGCTGACGACCAATATGGACCCGCCATTATCGATGAGGATGGAAACATCTCGCTGCCAGGGCTCATCAGCATGGTTTCTGCCACACCCAGCGAGAAAGGCCTGAGCGAAAACCGCAAGTGGGGCGTGAAAGACCATATAGAGCGAGCAGACCTGACGCCTACCGGGCAAGATCCGTCCAGCAGGCCGCCTTTCGATTGGCCCGGACTGTATCTATTGGAACAGGCCATCATTGAGAATCTATCTCGGGAACCGCCAACGGACACCCCAACCCCGCCCTAGCAGCCAACTGCATTTGGAACGACGTAACCCTAGAGGGTCATCGGCTCACTGGTTCCAACACGCGCACTGAATTAGTATCCTTTCCATGGTTTTGATGGGCGCTCCGCCGTCCAAAGCCACGCACAATTAAGGGAGCTTCTCCCACTGCCCCATAAGGGGCATAACAACCCCTTCAATTCCCCTACCCCACCCAGTATAACTAGGTCAAGCATCTTAGGCTCAGATTGTGATACGGGTCCCTGGGAGCGACTAATTATGAGATCTCAGTCACACATAACTGTGATTGAAAACAAAGAAGGCGGGTACAACGTTATGAAAACTCTTAGAAAGATTGGACTTGCGGGGCTTGCAAGTGCTGCAGTTCTCGCACTGACACCCTCTCTGACGGTGGCAGCTACACCAGAAGATAGCGCCGATAAATCAAGCACTGTGGTGCATCGGATCAGTCATAAATTCGCTTCAACCGAGCAGTACACTGGAAGCACTACTTCCGGGTATAAGTGGGGCAGCAAAGCTCCGGCGGCTGAATCGAAAGCGATTTGGGCTGGCGATAACGAGCCGCGCGCTGGATACAAGTGGGGCAACTCTGGCGCGATTAATAACGCCAACCAAACTGCAGACTTCACCGAGCAGACTCGCAGCCGGTGGCGCAGAGACTTCACCGAGCAGACTCGCAGCCGGTGGCGCAGAGACTTCACCGAGCAGACTCGCAGCCGGTGGCGCAGAGACTTCACCGAGCAAACTCGCAGCCGGTGGCGCAGAGACTTCACCGAGCAAACTCGCAGCCGGTGGCGCAGAGACTT
>PKCY01000121.1 GCA_002862985.1 Haliea sp. | reverse complement strand
CGTGATTTCATCCGCCAACCGAACCACACCCAAAATCGAGGAGCGAGTGTTGCTACCGGTCGCGTTTATCAAGAGCCCGCCTCCAGGACCTTGCCGCATATTTCCCTGCGCACGCCGCTGAGCGGTCCGGTTGAGCTCGCGCACAATGCCATCAAGCTTTTCCTGGGCACTGTCGCTCCGACTGTAATCCAGCTCCCAGGAACCGCTGAAGTTTACCGCGTCCCTGTTCTCGCCCTGCAACACCGCTTTTTTTTTGACAGGAGATGTGCCACACCCGCCCAGCAATACGAAGATTGCAAGCAGAACGGTGAACGGGATGGTCGTTGGCGATTGTGCTCTCATATGGGCACGGAGTTTACCCCAAGGTCACTGTCGTGGGCGAGCGTCTAGCTACCAAAAAATCCCGGAAGTGCGCGGATTTATCGCGCTCACATCCAAGGCACGCCGCAATCCTCACGCCGCATCGCCTACCGCTATCGCCATCGCCAACTGTCTATCGCAATAGTGCTGCGGTTCAGATTGCTGAACAGTTTTGACTTGAGAGTAAGCTACTATATGGACTGCAATCCAATGACCAATCCATCACGGGAATCCATAGCAATGGCATCAACCATGAAAGTCGGCGTCTGTCTGCCGTACATGAAAGCAGGCCTTGATCGTGCGGACTATCTGGCCTGGTTTAAAGCCATTGATGAGGGGCCTTTCCATGCGCTCTCTTGTGGGGAGAGAATTCATGGTCCGACCTATGATATGCGCATAGTACTCGCCGCCGCTGCTATGGCCACTACTCGCGTTGAAATCACCCCCACGCTATATGTGTTGCCCATGCATAACGCAACCCGCGTAGCCAAAGAAATTGCTACCATGGATATATTGTCAGGCGGGCGCGTCAACAGCATTGCCGTCGGCTATGGTGGTAGAGAAAAAGACTATGAAGCGGTGGGTGCCAAGTTTAAAGGCCGCTATGGCCGAATGGACCGGCAAATTGAAGAAATGCACAAGGTGTGGCGCGGTGAAGAGATCGTCGAAGGCGGTGGCATGATCGGGCCAACGCCAACCAACACAAACGGCCCACGACTACTGGCCGGGGCCATGGGTCCCAAGAGTATAGAGCGCTGCGCGCACTGGGCAGACGGACTCTACGCATGGTCAGGCAACGGCGAAGAAGAGGAGTTAAGCCGCACATTCAAGATGGCCGATGAGGCCTGGGACCGCGCCGGCCGCACACACGTGCCCTACCGCATGGGCGGCTTCTGGTACACCCTCGCCGACGGAGGCCAGCAGAAACTCTACGACTATGTCTATGAGTATCTGGCTATCGCTGGTCCGGAAATTGCGACGATGATGGCTGAATCTGTGCACCGCAGCTCAAGCGATACAGTGCTGGCTGCCTTGGACAATGCGGAAGCCGCAGGTTGCGAGGAATTATTCATGGTCCCGGCAACTGCAGATTTGGCCGAGATCGACCGACTCAGTGAGCTATTGGCGCGGCGCTGAAATCCGCAACACTGCCCTGCACGTCTAACGGACGCCGCATATTTTGCTGGTTATTGCCAGGCCGTCGACCCTCGCGTAAAGCCTGGGCGCAGGGTCAGCGGGAAACGCTTCTTCTTCGGCTATTAGCGAACGGCGTCGATGGCCTCCTCAATAATAGGAATCAATTGTCCAAGCACGCCTTCGGAACCGATACCGCCGTCGGTTCCGCTGTACTCTTCAAATAATGCGACCCCGCCGTACTCACGCTTTATATCTATCCAGGAAACGGCACCGTAAAGCCCCGGATCCACGTAGAGATAAACACTATCTTCCTCCGACGCTGGAACAATCCACCACCCCATCCCATAACCGAGGCTACCGCCCTCTGACGGTGTGCGTTCCTCACGCATGAAAGCAACGCCTTCAGGCGAAAGCACCTGGGTATCGCCACAGGCGCCATCATTTAGATGCAGGGAAATCAACGCCGCATAGTCTTCCAGGTTACTCATCAACCCGGCTTCCATATTGGGGTTATCCTGCCCAAGCAAGCCCTCTGGATTGCCTTCCCAGCTGCCGGCTGCGGACAGCATATTGCCAAAGCGCGCTATTTCCAGTCCGCAGGGTTCACCTATGTACTGATCCCAGAGCTGATTCCATGTTCCTCCTCCCACTAGTTCTGCCACCGCACCGGCGAGTTGCCACGCGCTTCCGCCATAGTCAAAAGCCGTATTCGCCGGCGTACTGGCGAGCGCAGGCAGTGGTGTGGTGAAGAGCTTTTCCGCGCACTCTTGTAAAGTCCCTGCGGGTAAATACTGGCAAAGATGCACCCCATAGTCGGCGGGCCGACTAAAGACGTTCCCCAGGCCGGGAATGCCCGATCGGTTTGAAACCAGATGCTCAGTAGTAATCGCGGGATCCCAAACCCCTTGCCAGGGCAGGTAATTAGCGATCGCAGCCTGTATATCAAAATTCACGTTGACATCGTCTTCATGCAAGGCCATCAGTAACATCACGGTGGGTACTTTGCTGGTTGACGCCAGCAGCACCAGCGATTCTTCAGTTTGGTTGCCAAAAGCACTCTGATGAATGACGCCTCTTTTCTTGTCCACGATCACCATCGAGCCGCCCGGGAATAGAGGCTCAACATCCACGAAACTCTCTAACCAGGCATCGGCCATCGTGAAGTCCGGCGCGGGAGATTCCTGTACCGTATTATTGCTATCGTTGGCGTTGGTATTGTCGCCATTGCCGTTGCTACAGGCGACAAGCGTCAGGCTTAAAAGCAAAATTACTGCGCGAAACATGGGTACCCCTTTATTGGCTGTATATTGACGGTGTGCATCATAACAGCTTCGCCGCCTGCAGCGGACCAAATTGCTGTGCCTGGTTCAATCAGCGAGAGCTTGAAACTACCCAGTAGTGCGAACTGGTGCCGAATACCGGAGATTCAAGCTCCCAAGCGTCACAGCGAGGCGCTATACTCGCGAACTTAGTGATGGTACGACAAGGCTCTAACCCATGGCAAAACGTGTATACCTCTTCAACGAAGGTAGCAAAGACGACCAGGATTTACTGGGCGGGAAGGGTGCGAACCTGTGTGAAATGACCGCCCTGGGCCTCCCCGTTCCCTTTGGCTTCGTCATCACCACTAGTACCTGCCGGGAATTTTTTCAGAGCGGTAATAAGCTGCCTTCGCTGCTGGAGCAGGAGTATCGTGTCGCGCTGGATCTGGTGGAAAAAAGAATGGGCGCCCGATTTGGCGACCCCGAGAATCCCCTGTTGTTTTCAGTGCGCTCCGGTGCACCCGTTTCCATGCCGGGGATGATGAACACCATTCTCAATCTTGGTCTGAACGACGAAATTGCTGAGGGCCTGGCCCGCAAGACAGGCAATCCGCGCTTCGCGTACGACGCCTACCGCCGCTTTATCCAGATGTTTGCCGACGTGGTACTGGATGTTAGCGGTGATAAGTTCGAGCACGAACTGGCGCGCTATAAGTTGGCGCACAACAAGGCTCTTGATGTCGACATGGGCGCCGATGACTGGCGTGAAATCGTCAACATTTATAAGACACTGGTGAATTTTCCCGACGACCCCTTCCAGCAGCTCAAACTGGCGGTCGAAGCTGTGTTCCTGTCCTGGCATACACCCCGCGCCATCGTCTATCGCGAAATGAACAATATTGACGACAGCCTGGGTACGGCGGTCAATGTCCAGGCCATGGTATTTGGGAATTTCGGCGACAACTCCGGTTCTGGTGTCGCCTTCACCCGTAATCCCGCCACAGGCGAGGCCGCGTTTTTTGGCGAGTATCTTTTCAACGCCGCCGGTGAAGATGTGGTGGCGGGCATCCGCACTCCCCTGCCCGTCTCGGCGCTGGCCGAACGCATGCCCGATGTCTATGACGAACTGTTCAAAACTCAGGCACTGCTCGAAAAACACTACCGGGATATGCAGGATATCGAATTCACCGTACAGGATGGAAAGTTCTACATGCTGCAAACCCGCAGTGGTAAACGGACTGGCCGCGCGTCGGTCAAGATTGCGGTGGACATGGTCAAAGAAGGCATGATTACAGAACGGGAGGCACTGATGCGCGTCTCACCTGAGCATGTTGAAGCCTTCTTGCATCCTATGGTTGATCCTTCGGCTAAGCGCGATATTGTGGCCACCGGTTTACCCGCAAGCCCCGGCGGTGCCACCGGACAAATTGTTTTTACTGCGGAGGAGGCAGAAGACGTTTCCGCCGAAGGACACAGTGTAATACTGGTACGCCGAGAGACCACTCCCGAGGACATACACGGCATGAAAGTAGCCGCCGGTGTATTGACGGAACTGGGCGGCATGACCTCCCACGCTGCGGTGGTAGCCAGAGGTATGGGAGTCTGTGCGATTACCGGCTGCGGCTCCCTGAGCATCGATTACACAGCTGGAACCGCAACTACCGAGGAGGGCATCGCTCTGCAACGGGGAGACATCATTACTCTGGTTGGCACTTCCGGTGAAGTCATGCTCGGAGACATCGCCAAGACCGAAGCCAGTTCCAGCGATGATTTCCAGGAATTACTGTCCTGGGCAGACAAACATCGCCGGCTTAAGGTCAGGGCAAACGCAGAAACACCAGAAGACGCAGCACGGGCGCGCGAACTTGGCGCTGAAGGTATTGGACTCTGCCGCACGGAGCATATGTTTTTCGCCGCCGACCGGATCGACATCATGCGCGCGATGATATTGTCAGAAACCATCGAGGAGCGCCAAACGTATCTGGACCAACTATTGGTCTTTCAACACGACGACATGCTGGAGTTGTTCAAGGTCATGGATCGACTGCCTGTGACCATACGCCTGCTAGACCCTCCCCTGCACGAATTCCTGCCGCAGACGGTTGATGACATTGACGCGCTCGCCAAGCGCATCGGTAAACCGGCAAACCAGATCCGGGAAATCACCGAGCGACTGGCAGAGGTGAATCCCATGCTGGGTTTTCGTGGCTGTCGACTGTCGGTCGTATACCCTGAAATTGCTGAAATGCAGGTCAAGGCCATTATCAGTGCGGCTGCCGACGCGATGGAGGCAGGCTACCACCCCCTGCCGGAGATCATGATTCCGCTGGTTATCAATGTCCGCGAGATTCGGCTCGTCACGCAGATCATCGATAAATGTATACACGATATGGCTAAAGCCAAGTCCGTATCCATCCGCTATAAAATAGGCACCATGATGGAGACGCCACGCGCCACATTGGGAGCGGACAGGCTAGCGCCGGAAGTGGAATTCATGAGTTTTGGTACCAACGATCTGACGCAGATGACTTACGGTTTTTCACGGGATGACGCTGGCAAATTTATTCCAAAATATCTCAAGGAAAAACTAATTGATGTTGACCCGTTTGTTTCACTCGATCAACGTGCAGTAGGCCGACTGATGGAGCTGGCAATAACGGAAAGCCGGGCGCGCAAAAAGGGAATCAAGTACGGTATCTGCGGCGAACACGGGGGTGACCCTCGTTCAATCCGCTTCTGCCACGATATTGGACTGGATTACGTGTCCTGCAGCCCCTTCCGGGTGCCTATAGCACGTATCGCAGCGGCGCAGGCCAATGTGGCAAGCGAAAGGGACCGATGATTTCTGCGTGCACGCGTAAGCGATCCGAAAATTGCAGGAAAGCCGTCGCTGTTATCCGAGAACCGTAACCGTTCGATTGATGCGAATAAAACCCGGATCATACACAATCGGTGCAACAATCCAGATTGTTTGGGGCAACACGGTTATGCTGTCGCCCAGAAAGTAAAAGGCAAACCCCCACACCATCATCCAAACGTGCTTACGTTGAATACGGTCAGTGAGGTACAAGATTGCGGTTGCTAGCGGAATCGCCAGGCCGACAAAAAGCTCGCCCGAGACTTGCCAAATCACAGCGCCATTTTCCAAGGGCCTAAATCCTTGTCCTGTAACAGCTCAGGACTATATCGCTGGGCCACTGACTAAGTATTAAGATCATCCCTCAGTACAAACTTCAGTACTTTACCGGCGGGGTTCCTTGGCAAGGCATCGACCAGATGCAAGCGCAGTGGCAACTTATACTTCGCCAGCAAAGGCTGAGCAAATTCGCGTAACTCTTCCAGTGACAACTCGTGACCATCATGCAGAGCCACTACTGCTGTCACCGCCTCACCCCACTTTTCGTCAGGAAGGCCGATGACGGCCACTTCGGCAATGGAATCGTGTCTGTAAAGCGCGCCTTCTACCTCAGCCGGATACACGTTCTCGCCACCGGAAATCACCATGTCCTTTATGCGATCGCAGATGAACAGAAAACCATCTTCATCGAAATATCCCACATCTCCGGAGTGAAACCAGCCTTGTGAGTCTATCGCTTCTGCGGTGGCATCCGGTCGATTCCAGTAGCCTTTCATAATATTGGGCCCACGCATGCAAATCTCACCTCGCACGTGAGCCTCGACCGGCTGATTGTTTTCATCCACTATCCGCGCCTCGCTATAGATCGGCGGCTGCCCGGCTGAACCCAGCTTGCTGATGGCCCACTCTGGGGAAAGAAAGGAAGCAAATGGGGAAGTCTCGGTCAGGCCATAGCCCTGACAAAAATCAACGCCGCGCGCCGAATAGGTTTCGATCAGCGATTCTGGAACAGGCGCTGCGCCAACCAGCAAATTCCTGATGGACCCCAGATCGGTACTCGCAAATTCCGGGTGCTGAGACATGAAGAGAAACATAGCAGGTGCACCAAACATTTGCGTGACCTTGTAGCGCTCGAAATCAGCGAGCACCTGACCCGGATCGAAGTTACGCAGTAGCAGTATCGTAGAGCCCATATGAAAGGAACCCAGCGTCATCACGTTCAGGCCTCCGATATGAAACAACGGAGCCGCGGTAAGTATAATGTCGTCCCTGGAGCCGCCAAAAGCCAACATGGCATTGATGTTGTTCCAAAGTATATTGCCGTGTGTCAGCATCGCGCCCTTGGGCAGGCCGGTGGTTCCCGAGGTGTACATAATCACTGACACATCGTGTTGATCAACCGATATCAGCTGCGTTAAGGGTTCAGTAGCTGCGCGTTCGCTATTCAGGTGCCGCCAACCATCCGTTTCACTTTCGCTACAAAAATAGTGCTGACAACAAATATCCGGCCGAGCAGGTTCCAGTACTGGCGTCAGTGCATCATCAACAACCATGGTATGAATGCCGGCATCATTAATAATAAAGGTGAGTTCCTGAGCAGTCAGCCGAAAATTGAGGGGGACAAAGATGGCTCCCAACGCCTGTGCCGCGAACATTGTTTCCAACAGTGCTGGATGGTTTACTCCGAGATAACCGACCCGGTCCCCCACGCAAACGCCACTAGATTTTAACAGCCCGGCCTGGCGACGAATTCGATCGCCTAACTCCGCATAGCTTATCTCTTGCTCCTCAAAGATAATGGCTATTCTTTCCGGGTTTAGATGTGCCCGACGCAGCGTAGTGGCGGCGAGATTATGTTCGATTTTGGATCGGTTCACGACTGGCTCCTGCATGGTTCTGTTAGGGGTTTTTGCTCAGCAGTCTGCATTTTACTTGCCGCGCAAGGCGATACTATCATGGGTAGATACTATTCAGGGTAGCTGACTATATGCCGTTCTGAGGGGATCTGTGCCGCTGCGCCTTGGCTTAGAGGCGCATACTCTGGCCTCGGACTCCCTTCCTTACATTATCGCCACCACCGAGCACGCCTCCTTTGACATTTAGGGCGACGCGACTCTCATGGTCTTCTTCGCCATCACTTGTCCAGTTCACAGCCAAGTCCCGCATCACAGAAGTCAATACAGATAATTTCTTGCCTAAACTTAAGCTTGCCGCTCAAATCTGCTAACGTTGCGCCACTTTCCACATGGAGCCAAGGCCGATGACCAGTAGTTTCTATCCCCCCCAGCGCACTCTTATGGGTCCCGGACCCTCTGATGTTTCTCCGCGTGTATTGGGCGCCCTCTCCCGGCCCACAATCGGGCATCTGGATCCAAAGTTTTTGCAGCTCATGGATGAGGTTAAGGCTCTGCTGCAATTCGCCTTTCAGACCGATCATTCACTCACCCTGCCGATCTCCGCGCCTGGCTCTGCCGGCATGGAGGCCTGCTTTGTCAATCTGGTATCGCCGGGAGACACCGTTATTGTCTGCCAGAATGGCGTCTTTGGCGGGCGCATGAAGGAGAACGTGGAGCGCTGCGGCGGTACCGCCGTGATGGTCGAGGATACATGGGGCGAACCGGTGAGTCTGGACAAGGTCGAGGCGGCCTTCAATGAGCACCCCAAAGCAGCCATAGTGGCGTTTGTGCACGCTGAAACCTCCACCGGGGTGCGCAGCGATGCCGCCGCTATCTGCGCATTGGCGGCACGCCATAACGCGCTCTCGATTGTCGATACGGTAACCTCCTTGGGCGGTATCGAACTATCTATCGATAAATGGGGCGCGGATGCCGCCTACTCCGGAAC
>PKCY01000009.1 GCA_002862985.1 Haliea sp. | reverse complement strand
CGCAGGCCCGACGCCTGCTTCAAAGCCTTCTTGCATAACAACTGGGTGGGTATGGCGCTGTTCGCCGGCATCGCGCTCGACTACCTGGCTGGCGGTGCCTGAATAAACCATGACCAACAACGTAAAGTCCGGAGAATTAACCGCTGAATTTCTGACCAGTCTGGGTCAGATTCCGGCGAAGAGTTGGAACGATGTTGCCGGTATCGACTATCCTTTTCTGCGCCACGAGTTTCTACATGGTCTTGAGCAGACAGAATGCACCACCGCGGAAACGGGCTGGCAGCCCTGCCATCTCCTCCTGCGACAAGGTGATACTCTTGCAGCGGTGATGCCACTGTATCTAAAATCTCACTCCTATGGAGAATACGTTTTCGACTGGTCCTGGGCCGATGCCTGGCAACAGAGCGGCCTCGACTACTACCCCAAGCTTGTCACCGCAATTCCCTTTACGCCCGCCACCGGACCTCGCCTGTGCCCGGCGCAGGGCTTTGATGAGACTAACTGCCTGACCGCTGCATCACATGCGATTCAGGAACTGGCCAGGCGGCGACAGATTTCTTCCTGGCATATTTTGTTCCCGGAAAAAGCGATCAGTAACATGCTAGTAGAGGGTGGAATGCATCGCCGCAGCGCCACGCAGTTCCACTGGTTCAATGACGACTATGCGTCCTTTAATGACTATCTGGCGACATTCACCAGTCGTAAACGCAAGTCACTGAACCGAGAGCGCCGCCGCGTCAGAGAGCAAGGGCTAGTGCTAAAGACTCTCGAGGGTAATGATATTGGCGAGCAGGAGTGGGAGCAGTTTTACCACTTCTACCAACTCACCTACGCCAAGCGTAGCGGCCACGGCGGCTATTTGAGTCGAGACTTTTTCCTAAGCACCGCCGCCGGCATGGGCAAGCAAGTCGTCATGGTCCTGACGTACCTCGGTACACAACCCGTGGCCGGCGCACTCTATTTTCGTTCCAGTACCACACTCTATGGGCGCTACTGGGGTTGCGAAAGAGAATTCGATTGTTTGCATTTCGAGGCCTGCTACTACCAGGGTATTGAGTACTGTATTGCTAATAACATCTCGCGTTTCGACCCCGGTGCGCAGGGTGAACACAAGATTCAACGGGGCTTTCGCCCCACTACCACCTGGTCGAATCATTGGATTGCTGATCCGCGACTGTCTGCGTCCGTGGGAGATTTCACGCGCCGTGAGGAAAAACACAATGAACAATACGGGGAGGCAGCGTCGCGGCTACTGCCATTTAAATAGGCGATTCCTATCAGCGCGGCGTTTTGCTTGGCCCACGCCGCCACACCAATAAGCGATTATTGGCAGGCATTTCATAATCATCTTGCAGCGACAAACCCGCACTCGCTGCCAGTTCATTTACCGCCTCAAAATTTCGAATACCACTGGCAGCATCGTTTTGAAACAGCCACTGATCAAAGCGTGCGTTACTGTCACTGGTATAAGCACCGTTGTAATTGAAAGGCCCGTAGACACACAGCACCAAATCGTCCCGGTCGCTTTTTTCAAGCACGCTAAAAAACCCCCGCACTGCCTCAAAAGACATAATGTGAAAGCTGTTTGCGGTAAACAGCGCGTCAGGCACTTCCAGGCGCCAGTCCGCATCGCGCACATCCAGTGCTTTTTCTGGCAACAGGTTTTCTCCAGCGTAAGCAGAGCAACGGGGTCCCAATACAGGCAGAGTCTCGGACAGGTCACTGGGTTGCCACTGCAGCCAGGGCATCTCCGCCGCAAAAAAGCAGGCGTGCTGACCGGTACCACTGGCGATCTCAAGCACGGTTTTGCGATCGGCAAAAACGTCGCGCAATATTTTCAGGATATAGACCTTGTTGTTTTCACAAGCTTGCGAGAAGGGTAGCTGGATCACTTAGCTCTCTGTGCCTTTAGCTATTTCGTCGCTGGAGGCTTGTCACGCGTGAACACTAGTTCACGCGCACTGGATTGCACTCTATTGTACCGGTAGCCGTCGACTTTAAATTTTTTCATGTCGTCAGGGTCCACCAGCTCCTTCTCAATAATAAAGCGTGCCATTTGCCCGCGTGCTTTCTTGGCAAAAAAGCTCACGACTTTGTACTTTTCACCCTTCAGATCCTTAAATATCGGCGTGACCACATCCGCATTCAGTGCTTTTGGCTTCACCACCCTGAAATATTCATTCGAGGCCAGGTTGACCAGCACGTCAGCCTTCGCCTTGGCCAATTGGGCATTAAGGGCCTCTGTAATACTGTCTCCCCAAAACTGATAGAGATTATCACCGCCACGGTTGGCAAACTTCAGGCCCATCTCCAGACGGTAGGCTTGCATCAGATCCAACGGCCGCAACAAGCCGTACAGACCGGAGAGAATTCGCAGGTGCTGCTGGGCAAAATTCAGTTGCTCTGCGTTCAATGATTCTGCCTCCAGACCGACATACACACCACCCTTGAACGCCAGCAATGACTGCTTGGCATTTTTCAAACTGAACGGCTGCTGCCAATCCATAAACCGCTTGTGATTTAGCGCGGCAATATTGTCACTGACACCCATCAAAGCCCGGATCTCATCGGGGCTGAGACCGCGCGCGTCTTCCACCAGCTCAGCGGATCGCTCTAAAAATGCCGGCTGTGTCGATTTGCGGGTGCCCGGCGGCGTTTCAAAATCCAGCGTTTTAGCCGGGGAAATAACGGTCAACATATAATCGCGTCCTGGTTCGGGCGTTGGGCGAATAGTTTTTCAACTCAAGCATTACCCTATGATACTCTGCGGCTCAATAATCAAAAAGACTTATCCGCCATGCCTTTTCTGCACGCCTGTGTGCACTATATTGACGCCTTTACCGAGCGCAGCGGCCAACTGCTGGCATGGCTCGCTCTGGGCATGGCATTGATGACAACCCTGGTTGTCGTATTACGCTACGGCTTTAATATCGGCTCTATCGCCGCACAGGAATCCGTTACCTATATGCATGGCAGCCTCTTTCTACTAGGTGCGGCTTATGCGCTGAAGTCCGGAGCCCACGTCCGTGTAGACATCTTCTACCGGGGTTTCAGTGCACGGACCAAGGCCTGGGTTAACAGTGCAGGCGGCATCGTCTTCCTGTTACCACTGTGT
Source organism: Haliea sp. (assembly GCA_002862985.1). GTDB lineage: Bacteria > Pseudomonadota > Gammaproteobacteria > Pseudomonadales > Halieaceae > Marimicrobium. The sequence goes on along the minus strand of PKCY01000009.1, from coordinate 5,406 downwards.
GTTTTTATCTTGATGAGCAGCTGGGACTACGCGGGGGAGTCCTGGTCTATGTTCGAAACCTCCGCAGAGCCTGGCGGCATCCCGGCCGTATTCCTGTTGAAGAGTTTGGTTCCCCTCATGGCCATTACCCTGGCACTGCAGGGTATAGCAGAAATATTGCGCAATGCGCTAATTCTGGTCGAGGGCGAAGCCCCCTAGTGGAATACCTTTCACTCTACCTGTTCCTCGCGGTCTGCCTGTTCCTGATGCTGGGCTACCCGGTAGCATTCACACTCGCCGGCACAGCGCTGGTATTTGCCACGGCAGGTATTCTCGGAGGCGTCTTTGACCCCAGTTTTCTGTCTGCTTTGCCAGGGCGCATCTTCGGCACCATCAACAATACCACACTGATAGCAGTGCCCTTGTTCATCCTCATGGGCACCATTTTGGAAAAGTCCCGGGTGGCGGAGGAGATGCTGGACAGTATGGCGCGCTTATTCGGCGGCGTGCGCGGCGGACTGGGAGTCTCCGTCGTCGTTGTGGGAATGTTTCTGGCCGCCAGCACCGGCATCGTCGGAGCCACGGTAGTGACCATGGGCCTGTTATCGCTCCCAAGCATGTTGCGCAGTGGCTATAGCCCGGCCCTGGCGACCGGGACTATCTGCGCCACCGGGACACTGGGGCAGATTATTCCACCTTCTATTGCACTGGTGCTATTGGGGGACATTCTGTCCACTGCCTACCAGCAGGCCCAGCTAAACATGAATATCCTCAACCCCAAGACAGTCTCTGTGGGAGACCTGTTTGTCGGGGCGTTGATTCCGGGGCTGGTGCTGGTGGCCCTGTATATCCTTTACCTGCTGGTTCAGGCCAGACTGAAACCGGAATCGGCTCCGCCAAGCACGCTGGAGCCAGTAGCCCTTCATGAATTGCTGCGCGGATTACTGCCGCCGCTCACGCTGATCATAATCGTGCTGGGCTCCATCCTGGCGGGTGCCGCGACACCGACAGAAGCGGCCGGAATTGGCGCATTCGGTGCCCTGGTTCTCGCCCTGACAAAGGGTCAAATGACGGTCACCCGGCTCAAAGAAGCGCTGCGCAATACCCTCGATGTCACCTGCATGGTCTTCATGATTCTTATAGGCGCGGCCGTATTCTCACTGGTATTCAGAGGCTTCGGGGGGGAAGAGCTAATACACGCGTTCTTCCTGGGGTTGCCCGGCGGAGTCATGGCGGCGACGCTAGTGGTGATGGTAGTCATCTTCCTGCTCGGTTTCATTCTTGATTTCATCGAAATTACATTTGTCGTAGTGCCCATTGTAGGCCCTATTTTACTGGCCATGGGAGTGGATCCCATCTGGTTGGGTATCATGATTGCGCTAAATCTGCAGACCTCGTTCCTTACCCCTCCCTTCGGGTTTGCACTGTTCTATCTGCGCGGGGTGGCGCCCGAATCAGTGCCCACGAGCGCTATCTACCGGGGTGTAGTTCCCTTTATAATCCTGCAGGTGATGCTGCTAGTAGCGCTATGGTATGTACCGGAATTGGCAACCTGGCTGCCATCGGCGCTTAATTGAGCAGTGGCGCTTCCCCTAATGAATAGGCAATTACAATGAGTGATATCGACACTGCACCCGTACCCCACGGCGATCTGGCCCTGCAGACCGTGGCGATGCCCAAGGACACCAATGCGACCGGGGATATCTTCGGCGGCTGGTTGTTATCCCAAATGGACATCGCCGGACTGATTACCTCCAGCGAAGTCGCTGATGGCCGCGTAGCCACGGTTGCAGTCAATGGCATGGTCTTCCTTACACCGGTACATGTGGGGGCCGTGGTCTCCTGTTATTGCGATGTATTGGAAATCGGGCGCAGTTCCATTCGTATTATCGTAGAAGTTTGGATCAATTCCCTGCAAGACCGTGAGCCCATCAAGGTGACGGAGGGTGAGTTTGTGTTTGTTGCTATTGATGAGCACGGTCGTACTCGGACAATTAAGCAGTAGAGCCCCTTCCTCGATCAGCTGGGTCAATGCTTTGCATTAAACGAAAACCCAGACCTGCGGCAGGCTAATAATCCCCGTCACCCAGTGCTTTGTCGCGCGAGTTAATATAAGCCTGCTCTGAAATGTGGTGATAATTGCGCGCGCCTTTGTAAAATTTTCGGTAGGACTCATAGACCTTGGCCGCCATGGGGTCTGATGCCACCAGTTTCTGCATCACGACCTGCGAGCCCTGCCAGAGGGCAAGCAAAACATCATCCGGCAGTCGCCTGAGCTTCACGCCCTCTTCAATTAGACTTTCCAACGCAGCATTGTTGCGGGCGGTATACTCATCGAGCATATCCTGACTGATGGCCCGGGACGCATATTTGACAATGGCCTGCAGGTCAGTGGGGAGCGCCTCCAGTGAATCCTTGTTGACGATAAACTCAAGAATAGAGCCGGGCTCGTGCCAGCCCGGATAGTAGTAGTATTTCGCCACCTCGTGAAACCCCAGCGACTTGTCGTTATAGGGCCCGACCCACTCCAGCGCATCAATGACGCCTGTTTGCATCGAGGTATAGAGCTCTCCTCCGGCAATGGTGACCGCCGTGCCGCCGGCCGCAGCAAAGACCTCACCCGCAAGGCCAGGTATGCGCATCTTTAACCCCTTTAGATCCTCGATAGAGTTAATTTCCCGGTTAAACCAACCCGCCATCTGCACGCCCGTGCTGCCGCCCGCCATCGGCACAAGGTTATAAGGGGCATAGGCTTCCTGCCACAACTCAAGGCCGCCGCCGTAGTGCAGCCAACCGTTCATCTCTTGAGCATTGAGGCCAAAAGGTACCGAGGTGAAGAAGACAGACGCCGGCACTTTTCCCTTCCAGTAGTAGGCTGCCCCATGACCCGCATCAACGACACCCTGAGAGACAGCATCAAAGACTTCCAAGGCAGGTACAATCTCACCCGCGCCGTACACATGCACCGTCAGCCTACCGTTGCTCATCTCCTCGACGGCGCGCGAAAAGTTTTCCGCAGCAAAACCCAGGCCGGGAAAGTTCTTGGGCCATGTGGTAATCATCTTCCATTGATAATGCTCACCCGTTGCCCCAACAGCGGCATGATTGCTGCTTTGATTCTCAGCCGCTCTGTCTCTGGCCCAAAAACCCAGCGTCGCTACAAGTGCTCCCACCAGCGCTAGAATAACCAGCGGCGTGTAGCGTTTTTCAGCGGAAGCGTTACCCATAATCAAAATCATCCATTGCCAGCCAGTGTTACATCATTTGCAAATTGGCGTATTGCAGTACCAGCCACTTACCGCCTTCGGTATCAAAATTGACTTCCACTCTGGCGCTAGCACCGCGGCCTTCAAAGTTTAACACGACGCCTTCGCCAAAGACCTGATGATAGACACGCTGTCCCAGTGACAGATCAGTATCAGGCACTTGCGCCTGGGTAAGACTGCTAACGGGTTGGCTGATGGACCCACGCAACCTCACTTCCTGCAGCAATTGGGCAGGAATTTCCCGAACAAACCGTGAAGGCGTGTTAAAGGTTTCACTACCGTGCAAGCGCCGGCACTCGGCATAGGTCATCACTAATTTTTCCATGGCTCGGGTAATACCGACATAGCATAAACGGCGCTCTTCCTCCAGGCGACCGGGTTCCTCCATCGACATGCGATGGGGGAACAGGTTCTCCTCCATGCCCACCATAAAGACGAGTGGAAACTCCAGCCCCTTGGCGGAGTGCAAAGTCATCAACTGCACAGAATCTTCGTGCTCATCGGCCTGAGCGTCACCGGCATCCAGAGCTGCCCGGTCGAGAAACTGCTGTAGGGGTCCCAGTTCATCGTCCTCGGCGACAAACTGTTTCGCCGCACTGACTAATTCCTCCAGGTTCTCAACTCGCGCCTGGCCCTTTTCTCCCTTTTCCTTCTTGTGATAATCAATCAGGCCGCAGGCATCGACGGTGCGATCAACCAGGTCCTCCAGCGTCAATTGTTCGGTGCCACTATCCAATTCATTGATCAGCACGATAAAACCTTCCAGCGCACCCAGCGCTCTGGGAGGCAGCAATTTTTCCTCCAACACGGCGTTAATCGCAGACCACAGGGGAAGATCGCGGCTGCGAGCACACTCGCGCACCGCATCCAGAGACTTACTGCCAATTCCGCGGGGAGGCGTATTGATTACCCGCTCCACCGCAGCGTCATCTCCCCGGTTGAGCAGCAGGCGCAGATAAGCCAGGGCATTGCGTATCTCCATGCGTTCATAGAAGCGCTGTCCACCGTAGATGCGGTAGGGTATGGCATTGCGAATCAGCGCCTCTTCGAGCACGCGCGACTGCGCATTCGAGCGATATAGAATCGCGATGGAAGCGCGCGTATTGCCATCATTGAGCCACTGCTCGGCCTGTTCAACGATATACCGGGCTTCATCGTGCTCATTAAACCCGGCATACAAACTTATCGACTCCCCCGATTCACCTGCCGTCCACAGTTCCTTTCCCAGACGGCCGGAATTATGGGCGATGACGCCATTGGCTGCCTGCAAAATTGTCTGGGTGGAGCGATAATTCTGCTCCAGCCGAACCGTTCTGGTCGCGCTAAAATCCTCCGTAAAGCGTTGTATATTCTCTATTTTTGCTCCACGCCAGCCATAAATAGACTGATCGTCATCGCCCACTGCAATGACAGGTATATTCGCGCCGGCCAGCACTCGTAACCAGGCATATTGCACCGTATTAGTATCCTGAAACTCGTCGACCAATATCTGCCGAAACCGCCCCTGGTAGTGCTGCAGTACCTGCGGGCTCTTCAGCCACAACTCGTGCGCTCGCAGCAGCAACTCCGCAAAGTCCACCATTCCTGAGCGTTCACAGGCAATTTCATAGGCGCGATACACCTGCAACATCGTCTGGGCAAACAAATCTCCCTGGGGCACCTGCACGTGGGCGCTGCGCAATCCCTCATCCTTCTGTCCGTTGATGTACCACATGGCCTGCTTGGGTGGCCACCGGGCTTCATCTAACGCAAGATCCCTGCACACCCGTTTCACCAGCCGCAACTGATCATCACTGTCGAGTATCTGGAAATTCTGCGGCAGCCCGGCTTCGCGCCAATGGGCCTTCAACAAACGATGGGCGAGACCGTGAAAGGTGCCAACCCACATCCCGTGAGAGGGAACCTGCAGCATCTCTTCGATGCGATTGCGCATTTCTCGCGCGGCTTTATTGGTAAAGGTCACCGCGAGAATTGACCAGGGGGAAAAGTCTTCCGCCCTTATCAGCCACGCAATTCGGTGCACCAGCACACGGGTTTTACCGCTGCCGGCCCCGGCGAGGACAAGCATGTTTTGATTTTCTGCGGCGACGGCGGCGCGCTGAGCTTCATTGAGAGGGGAGAGAATATCGGATACATCCATTGTCGCATTCTAACGAATTTC
>PKCY01000002.1 GCA_002862985.1 Haliea sp. | reverse complement strand
CTTACCCAACGATGTGGATATTGTTATTGCGCTTCTTGGGTGCGCCCGGGTAGGCGCGATTTGGGTGGGGGTCAACCGCGCTCTCGCAATACCGGAAAAAGTATTCATTCTTGAAGATAGCGGTGCGCGAATTTATCTTACAGATTCTGCCGGGAGCGAGGGGATTGAGCCGCAACAGAAGAACTTATCCATGCTTGAGCAGATTATTACAGTTGACTCGGCGTCTACCGATAAAGATTGGCATAGCTTGCTGCGCAACGCCTCGCCCCGGCAGTGCAAGCTGCCAGTGCTCGACTCGTTCGAACCCGCTGCAATCGCCTACACCAGCGGCACGACCGGGCGACCCAAAGGCGCTGTTCACAGTCATCACAATATGCTGTTGCCTGGCGCCATCGAAGTACATAAGCGCAGTTACGGGCCGGATTGCCCCCAGGGAGTGATGCTTCCTCTCACTATTTTGAACTTGATGGTGCTGGCACCCATGGTGGCGTTTCAGGACGGCAGTTGTTGTGTGTGTATGGACAGCCTCAAACCAGAGGACATTGCCCGATGGGTGCGCGAGGAGAGAGTAGGGCACTTTGCGTCGGTGCCGACTGTGATTCAGGATTTACTGACATCGCCGTTGGTCGCGGCGACGGATCTGGCAACGCTGGGATGCCCCGATATTGGCGGCGCCGGGATTTCTGAAGCATTCCAACGCCTGTATCAGGATAGGTTTGGTCAATCAATGACAGTTGCCTACGGTATGACAGAGGCGCCCACAATCGTGACGCGTACCGACCCCGGTTCCGCGCCACTTGAAGAGCTGTGTGGCCGTGCTGTGGATCAAATTCGAGTTCAGGTGGTAGATGAGAGCGATCGACCTATTCCTGCCTGCGATGTGGGTGAGATATGTGTAATGCCAACTACAACGGGTGTCTACGCAAATGTATACACGATTATGTTGGGCTATTGGAATAAGCCCGAAGCGAGCGCAGTTGCGCTCAGTAATGGTATGTATCATACGGGGGATGTTGGCTACCTGGATGAGCGCGGTCAGCTGTTTATTCGAGGACGACAGAATGACCTTATTATCCGCGGCGGTTCGAATGTATATCCTGCGGAAGTGGAAAGGGTGATATGCAGCCATCCATCGGTGGCTGATGCGGCTGTACTAGGGGTTCAGGACGATCGTCTTGGTCAGCGGGTTGTAGCGGTGCTGGAGCATTCTGAAATGTCCGGTACGCTTGATGACGGTTCTTTGATAACGGAAATTCAATCCTATTGCCGGGAAAAAATTGCTCGCTACAAAGTTCCCCAGCAGATTGTATTTATTGAAAAGCTACCGCGTAATGCGATGAATAAAGTCATAAAACTGCAGCTGGTGAATTTGTTTGAATGACGTATGAATAAAATCTTGGAGGATGGTATGGGTTGGATAAGCAACGGCAGTGACCGACGGTCTACACTTGGGGTACTGCCGGAAATATCTCTCGCTTTCGATGTTCTTTACCAGTCGCTATGGAGTCAGCAACATGTTCCTCCTGCGGTGTTAGAGCTTTGTCGCCTGAGACTGGCGCAATTACATCGTTGCGACGTAGAGCTGCACCGTCAGGAGTGTCCTGTTCCCGACGCGAAACGAGACAAACTTTCTCAGTGGAGTTCGGTCCGGCTATTTACCGACGAAGAGTGTGCCTGCCTTGCATTTACCGAGGTTTACGCGATGGACGCTCAAGCGCTGACGGACGAGCTGGCCGAATCGGTTAAAAGCCATTTTGGCGACGCAGGTCTGGTGATGCTGGTGGAGGCACTGGGAATTCTTGATGGTATGACGCGCCTTAGTTTGCTATGGCAGCTGCCGACAAGTAATGGGGCTCAAGAATGCGCGGAGCAAAGAGTATGAGTGGTCAGGCGCGGGCTGTTAATATGGGTAAATCCACAGGCAATATGATGAGGGATTCGGCTTTGGGGCTTGTGCCTGAAACGCTGGATCACTATATGGGACTCAATCGCACCATATGGGAGGATGGACCTCTCAGGCCCGCCGATATTGAGCTAGCTCGCCTGCGAAATGCGCGCAAAGTGAACTGTGTTTTTTGTAAAAGTGTTCGCTACGATATCGCAAAAGCCGATGGATTGAGCGAAGACAAAGTGGCAATGATTGAGGATGATTTCAGGGGCAGCGATCTGAGTGAGCGTGACAAACTGATACTCGCATTTACTGACCAATACCTGAATGATCCCGCTGGAATTGGTGAAGAGTTAAAGGAAGCTCTGCGCACCGAATTCACCTCACAGGAGCTGGTTCATCTTTCCATGGTAGTCGCGCATTTCAGCGGATTTTCTCGTTGCGCTGTTTCTTTGGGTGGAATGCCAACGCAGTTACCGATCATGGAAATGTCCGTTCCGTAGTGAGTCGTTTCAAGTTGGCGTGGCAGGCATAGAGACAGGCATTATTTGCAGTGACGTTTGCTATAGTAGTGCAGAACTAACTTAGGATTTGAAAGGAGCAATCGATGTCGGCATTACGCTTTAATCATATGGAACTGACACTGCCTATGGGCACACTGGATCGCGATGGAGAAGCAATTATTGATTTTTACAAAACAGTGTTCGGATTTGAGGCCATCGAAGTTCCATTGTTTGATAGCTCTGGACTTCTATTACGCACTGATGACGAGACCAGTCAATTTCTCCTGCTGATGGAACAAGAGAAACACCTGCATTCTCCCGGGTACGACCATCTGGGTTTCCTGTTTGAGTCGCGTGAAGAAGTTGATGAAAAACTGGCGCTGTGCCGGCAATGGCAAAAGCAGGATGGGCGATTGAAGCTTAAGGAGTATGACGATCTTGTTATCAGCCCCACTGTGACTCATGCCTTTTATGTTCACTATCTCCTGCCCATCTGGTTTGATGTGCAGGTAATCGAATACGATAAGGGGACCGCACCAGGAAAAGGCTGGGTGTATCGCTGATTGACTCCAGCATTAGATACTTTTTTCGCTGGGCTTGTTGACCACTAATTACTGTCTGGAGGTATTAAGCATGCGAAAAATAGCGGCCTACATTGGCGGATTTTTCCTTCTGTGCTGTATAGGCTTGGCAGCCTTCCTGTTTTCCGCTCACTGGCAGATACGCAGCATTGAACCTGCGCTGCCCACCTGGGCGCAGCTCGACGCTGCGTTGCAAAAATCCGGTGGGCCGGTCGCTCTAGCCTATCTCAATACGGCCAGCCAGATGTCTCCGCTGGGCGAGTTGGGGCACCCCGGCATTTTGATTGAGTGGCAAGATGGGCGGCGCTTCCTGATCGACACTGGCATGCCGCCGGATGCGGCCAGAGAGTTTGGAAAGCCTCTGGAATTACTCGGCGCTGGGCCCACGACGACCTTTGGTTCGATTGCTGCCCAAATGGGGGCGGCAGTGGACACTGTCAAGGGTGTGGCTTTTACTCACCTCCATAACGATCATACCGAGGGTTTGCCAGGCATATGTGCAGCGCAATCAGCGCCTGCTACGATCTACCAGGCGCCGCTGCAACAGGCCGAATTGAATCACACCACCACAATGGGACTTGTTTTTCTCGAGGAAGCCAGCTGTGCCCGAGAAGCGCTGCCTGACAATGTAATCAAACAGATTCCTGGTTTCCCCGGGCTGGTTGCGGTCTCGCTGGGCGGGCATACACCCGGTAGTACGCTGTACGCGGTGCGCATAGGGGAGCAAACCTGGGTATTTTCCGGTGATATAACCAATTCTCTGAATGCGCTGCAACAGGATTTGCCTAAACCCTGGATGTACAGCACGTTCGTGGTGCCGGAGCACACTGAACGCACGACCCACTTGCGCCGATGGTTGCGGGAGCTGGGCGAACAACAAGGGGTGACCGTGCTGCCCGCACATGATGTGCCGGCAATGTCCGCCGCCGGTTTATTGCAATGGGTTGGTATCACGCAGTCCTTGTAGCTAAATTCTCAAACCACATCGCAGGGAAATGGTCTATTAGCCGATGTTGGCTTTTGCAGAAGCCGGAAATTAAGTAGACTCTTCGCGACATTACGTTCATCCGTTTTAGGAACACCACTATGCGAATCGCCATTATTGGTGCGGGCCCTGCGGGGATTGCTGCGGGCCGGGAATTACTTCGTCAGGGTTTTTCAGAGTTTACAATTTTTGATGCCCTCGATGCTGCGGGCGGTACCTGGCGCTTGCACTCTTACCCCGGCTTGGCCTGCGATGTATGGGCCCATTCCTACTCCTTTTCTTATGCGCCGAACCCCGACTGGAGCGCCAGTTTCGTCGGTTTTGCCGAGATTCAGGCTTATCTTGCAGATTGTGCGACGCGCTTTGGCTTAGACGGGCACATGCAATTTAATACGCGCATTACCGCAGCCCGCTATCGGGAGCCCGGATGCTGGGCGCTGGAATCCACAAGTGGTCCGCTCGGTGAGTTCGACATCCTCATAAATGCCATGGGTAATCAACACACGCCCCTGTTTCCCGATGTAGAAGGTCGGGACAGTTTTAATGGGGACAGTTGGCACGCAACGCGCTGGAATCACGATGTGGATTTGAAGGGCAAGCGGGTTGTGGTGGTAGGCTCTGCCGCCAGTGCGGTACAGATTGTGCCTGAAATCGCAGAGGACACTGGGCACCTCACCGTGCTGCAGCGCTCTGCCAATTGGATTATGCCAAGGGGCAGCAAGGCATATACAGCGGGCCAACGCTGGCGGTTTCGTCATTTCCCCGCGCGGATTAAACTGACCCGCTGGGTGCAGCGCCTGATGATGGGGCAGGTTGAATACGCTGTGACCATTGGCCACAAACGCATGGGTCAGTTTGAGGGCATGGTGAAGAAGTTTATCAACCGAACCATTGACGACCCTAAGTTGCGTAAAGCACTTCTCCCGAAAACGCGCTATGGCTGCAAGCGCGGTCTGGTATCGGATGGTTTTTACCCGGCCTTGAATCGAGACAATGTGGAACTCGTGGCCGAGGGTCTGGCGAAAGTAACGCCCACGGGTATCGTGACAAGCTCCGGCCGGGAAATAGATGCGGATGTTATTGTCTATTGCACGGGATATCGGATTCTCGACTATGACCGCATCGATGTTATAGGCAAAGATGGGCAAAACCTCGGGAAGGTGATGGGTGATGAACCCCGTTCTCACAAGGGTATTTCGGTGCCCGGTTTTCCGAATTACTTTTTCGCGGTGGGTCCCAACGGCCTAGTGCTCAATGTGTCTTATTTTGTTACGGCTGAGCGCAATGTCGAAACAATTGTAGGACTGTTATCGGAGTTGCGTAACGTTGGTAAGCGGTCGGTGGAGGTGAAGCGCGAAGAATTTGAGAGGTACAACGAGACCATGGATGGAAAATATGCTCAGTTCACCTGGGGCGCGCCCGGTTGTGACAGCTACTACACCAACGAGTCCGGACATGCTTCTTTTCTGTTTGGTGGTAATTTCAAGCAGTATCAGCAACTTCATGGGGAAGTGGGCCTGCAGGAGTACGACGTCGTCTAAGGTGCGTTAGCCTAGATCCCCCAGCCGGTCTAGTGCCGGTAAGCAGGTTAGAACGATGGATTATTCAATTAAGAGCCGTTATTGGCAGCTATATTTTGACACAATGTCAAAAAGTGGTATAACGGGAAAACCACAGCGTTGTTCGAGAGTCCTGGCGGATCGAAATTCAACACGTCAAGACAGGGAATAAGGCGTTAATGATAGCAAAGCCGATTAAGGATAAAGCCGGGCGCAACCTGGGGTCGCGGGCGCAAAAAACGCGTCAACGATTTTTGGATACTACCGCCAGGTTATTGGCCGAGCGGAGTATCCTGGATATTTCAGTCACCGAAATCGCTCGTCAGGTCGACAGCGTGCCCAGCTTGTTCTACCACTACTTCAAGAGTGTTGAAGATGCCGCTCAATATCTGGCGCGTGATGCCTCGGCGGAAATGCCCGCCATCGTGGCGCTGATTGATGGAAGCTGGGAAGGGGACCGGGGGCTACAAAGAGCGTTGGCTCTCGCTGCGGCTTATCTGGAACACTGGGAGCGAAATCACGGGGTGCTGTTGCTTAGAAATCAGGCGGCTGACCGTGGTGATAAGACATTTCTCAGCATCCGCAAGCAGGCCCTTGAGCCGTTGATCGATAAACTCACAGAGCTAATCACCGAGTCGCAGCACCAGGGTCGAGTGGCTGCAGATTTGCACCCTTATCTGGCGGCCTCTGCCCTGGTATCGATTCTGGAAAAATTGTCAGCCTATGCGCAGAGCTTGCGGCACTTCAACGCTGACCGGGAAGACCTTGTGCATACTTGTGCCCGCATGATTAACACCACGGTGACGGGTCGGTAGGCGAAACAATATTTTATCAGGCTATTTAGAGGTGATTACAGCATGGGTATATTGGACGGTAAAGCAGCAGTAGTCACCGGAGCGGGTCGCGGCATTGGTAAGGGCCATGCCCTGCAGCTAGCCAAAGCTGGGGCCAGTGTAGTGGTCAATGATATTGATGAGGCCGTGGCGGCCGAAGTGGCCGCTGAAATCGAAGCACTGGGAGGAAAGGCAATTGGTAATACGGGCAACGTAGGAGACAAGTCAGGCGCCAACAGTATCGTCAGTGCCTGTGTTGAAGCGTTCGGGAAAATTGACATTATGATGGCCAATGCCGGTATCGCCCGCGATCGTACCTTTCTCAAGATGAGTGAGGAGGACTTTGATGCAGTAATAAATATTCATGTGAAAGGGACTTTTCTCTGTCACCAGGGCGCTGCATTGCAGATGAAGGCACAGGGTACCGGTGGCTGTCTGATCTCGACCGTGTCTGCCGCGCACTTTGGTAATTTCGGACAAACCAATTATGCCGGAGCCAAAGGCGCGATTGCGTCGATGACCTACACCATGGCACTGGAGCTGGCGCGATATGGAATTCGAGTCAACGCCATCTCTCCTTCGGGAACCACGCGTATGTCGGATACCTACGTAGGCCCGGACGGCAAAAAGCATCCCATGCCGTATATTGACCCTGAGTTAAACGGGCCGGTTTTGGCTTACCTGTGCAGTGATGAGGCCAACTACATTTCGGGGCAAATTTTCGGTACTGGTGGCGAGCGCATTTCATTACTGAGCCAACCGAGGTATGGACACACGTTGATAATGCCTGGCGGCTGGACGATAGAGGGCGTGCAGAATAATTTTAAAAGTAATCTTGGTAACAAGCTTGAACCCATTGGTATTACCAAGCCGCCTTACCCGTTTGCGGAAGGTATAAATCCTCCGGAGCCAAAGTAGCGAATCTTGTAATCACAATGTATTGGTGAAGAGAATGAGAACATTGCTATGTCTGATCAATTAGTCGGTATTGTCGCTTACGGGGGTTACGTTCCTGCGACGCGTTTGCCCCTGGCTATGATTTACGGCGGTAGGGTAAAGGAAGGCGGTGCGGAAAAAGCAGTTGCAGGATTCGATGAAGACGCAATCACGATGGCCGTGTCTGCGGCAACCAACTGCCTTCACGGGTTCGATCGCACTACTATAGACGGCGTGTATTTTGCCACGACGACTTCGCCATTTCGGGAAAAACTGGCAGCAGCCTTCATTGCCAAAGCATTGGATTTGAGAAGCAATATCAATACCATCGACTTTACCGGCTCGTTGCGTGCGGGAGCAGGTGCGTTGCTGGCAGCAACTCATGCGGTGCGGGCTAATGCAGACAAACAGATTCTGGTGGTTGTCGCGGATTCTCGACTGGCAGCACCACACTCACCCATCGAAATGAATATGGGTGACGCGGCAGCGGCCTTTCTGATTGGCATTGACGGGGTAGTGGCTGTCATTGGGAGCTCGTTTTCCCACGCGGATGAGATATACGATGTCTGGCGCGCAGAGCACGACGAATACTTGCGCTCATGGGAAGACCGTTTCAATGTCATGCACGGCTACACCGGCAATATTCTTGCCGCTTGTCTCGGTTTGTTTGAAAAAACCGGTGCCAATGCGCAGGATTTTCACAGTGCGGTTGTTAGCGGTCCTGACGGCCGCAGTGTATCTGCAGTAGCAAATAAAGTGGGCTTCCCTGCAGGCAGTCTGCAAGACGCGTTTTTCGGAAGGGTCGGTAACTGCGGCGCAGCTTTTGCGCCTTTGCTTCTCGTGGCTGCGCTGGAAGCTGCTAACACGGGCGATAGGTTGCTAGCCGCATTTTACGGGGACGGTGCCGAAGTGCTGTCACTTGAAGTCGTGAATTCCAGCTTCAGGGTCCATCACAGTATTGATTGGTATCTCGCACGCGGTAAGGCACTGCGTTCCTATGACAGCTATCTCAAGTCGCGCCACCTGGACGCGGGCGAGCACGACCGGCGCGGCGGTGAGGGTGTTCCTGCTACGGTCCACTACCGCGAGAAGGATTCTGATATCAGCTTTCTCGGACAGCGGTGTACCCAATGCGGCACAGTCCATTTCCCTGCCTGCCGCGTATGTTACAGCTGTTTTACAAAAGATCAGTTTGAGGCTGTCCGTCTGTCAGACAAGACGGGCAAAGTGATGAGTTATAGTT
>PKCY01000136.1 GCA_002862985.1 Haliea sp. | reverse complement strand
GCGCTACGCGTAGTAATTTCAATAACACTTGTAAGTCAATCGAGGAAAACTATGAAATTTGCCTATCACCCAACCATGTGTCCGCCCGATCAGTATTTACCCTTGGCCAAGGCTGCGGAGGATATTGGCTTTGATACATTTACATTTCCGGACAGCATTTGTTACCCAAAGGAGGGTTCTGACGTATACCCCTATAATGACGATGGGACGCGCGATTTCCTTGATGGCGTTCCATTTTTAGAGCCCTTCGTTGCGATTCCCTATCTTGCGGCCGCCACTGAAAAAATTCGGTTTACGACCTCAGTGATCAAGCTCGCTATTCGTCAACCGGTCATTGTGGCGAAGCAGCTTTCCAGCCTTGGTGTGTTAATTGGAGATCGGTTTGGATTTGGTGTGGGTATCAGTCCATGGCCCGAAGATTTTCTTGCATCGCAGATTCCTTGGGAAAAACGTGGAAAGCGCATGGACGAGATGATGGAGATCGTCAATGGCTTGATGACGGGCGAGTATTTTGGCTACGATGGCGAAATTTTTCAAATGGACCAGATCAAGCTCTCCCCTGTGCCAGACCACCATATACCGCTGCTCGTTGGTGGGCATGCGAAACCGGCATTGCGCCGAGCTGGTCGGATTGGTGACGGTTGGATTTCGGCCGGCTCTTCTTTGCAAGAATTGACCCAGATGATTGACCAAATAGAGGAATTTCGAAAAGAATATGGCAGAGAAAACATACCGTACGAGTACCATGCGATGACAGAGGCTGCTTACACTGTCGAAGGTTTGGCAGATCTGGAAAAGGCTGGCGTAACAGAGGTAATTATTGCTTTTCGTAATCCATACGACGGCAAGCCCGATACGCAGTCCGTAGAGGAGAAGCTTGGCATGCTCCATTGGTATGCCGATAACGTCATACACCCGTATCGAAAGTAATAACGTTCTTTATACAGAGCTGTGATTATCTTTTACTCTACTTTGCGTGTGACAATGACGAACAGAATCCGGGCATCAATGGCCCGGCTATCGCTCCTCGCAGTCTGCGCAGCAATACTTTCCGGTTGTCTTGGTGCACCCGCTTCTGTCGAGCCTGTGCAAGACTTTGATCTAGACCGTTATCTTGGCACGTGGTACGAAATCGCACGACTCGATCACTCGTTTGAAAAAGGTCTAGACAATGTCACCGCAGAGTATTCAATGCGAGACGATGGCGGCGTGAAAGTCGTCAATACGGGATTTTTGTCGGCCGAAGACGAGTGGAAGGTGGCAGAGGGTAAGGCGTATTTTGTAAACGATAGCGATGAGGGGTATCTGAAGGTGAGTTTTTTCGGGCCTTTTTATGCGTCGTATGTGATCTTCGAGCTGGATCAGGACGACTATGAGTACGCTTTCGTGTCCGGGCCCGACACGTCATTTCTTTGGCTTTTATCAAGAACGCCAACCGTAGAGCAGGGCCTGATGGACCACTTCATTGCGACATCAGCTCGCCTAGGGTTTGATACCGGTAAGCTTATTTTTCCAATCCAGAAGTAAACTCCTCATATGCCGTGGTGAAGAGGACTTTGGCGTCGACTCTATAGAGGTAATGCGCCATTGTGAGGTGGTGCGTAGCTTTTTTGCTTTGCGCACTGCTCGCAACTCGGGGAATGACTTTTTTGATCTGGATATTTGTTTCGACGATCTGCGCAACGTTGTTTAAAAAGGTCAATAGAGCATGACGATCCCATTATGGGCGCCAGACCCCGAGCAAATACGGGTCGCCAGAATCACTCAGTTTATGTCGCAAATCAACGACCGTCATGGGCTCACGCTAGAAGGCGACTATTTTAGTTTGCAGGACTGGGCGGTGGCTAATCCACGTGATTTCTGGTTAGGTGTATGGACGTTCTGTGAAGTAACGGCGAGTCGATGTGGCGACTTGGTACTGGAGGAAGCGAAAAAATTTCTAGGCGCCCGTTGGTTTCCGCAAGCGCGCCTCAATGCTGCTGAAAACTTGCTGCGTTACCGAGACGAACGAATCGCCCTTGTGTCCCTGCGAGAAAACGGCGAGCGACGCGAAATGTCTTACGCTAATCTCTATCTTTGTGTGGCTAAGCTGGCGGCTAGTTTGCGGGCCCTGGGTGTTACTCCCGGTGACCGAGTCGCCGCCTTTATACCCAACATCGAAGAAGCGGTTGTCGCGATGTTGGCCACAACCAGCATTGGAGCGGTGTGGTCTTCCTGCTCGCCTGATTTTGGTGTTAATGGCGCCATCGATCGTATTGGCCAAATTCAACCGAAGGTGCTTTTTGCGGCTGACGGCTATAACTACAACGGTAAGGCCTGTGATTCGCTGCAGCGCGTCTCTGTCATAGTTGAGAGTATCGAGAGTATTGAGGTGACAGTGGTCGTCCCACTGTTGACTAGCAAGCCAGACCTGAAAAGCATTTGCAATGGCATCCTGTTTGAAGATTTTCTGGACGACGCGGCTACCGCGATACGGTTTGAGCAGCTTCCCTTCGACCACCCGCTCTATATTATGTATTCTTCTGGCACAACTGGGGCTCCTAAGTGCATCGTGCACGGTGCAGGTGGTTCGTTGTTGCAACATTTAAAAGAGCATCAACTGTTGGTTGGTCTTAAGCGAGAAGACGTCTTCTTCTACTTTACGACCTGTGGCTGGATGATGTGGAATTGGCTTGTGTCAGGTCTGGCCAGTGGCGCCACCCTGGTTCTCTATGACGGGTCACCTTTTGCTAGTAATGGTCTGTTTCTGCTCGACGCTATTGATGAAGAAGAGATCAGTATCTTTGGCACCAGTGCAAAATTTATATCCGCTTTGCTCAAAGCGGGTCACAAGCCACGTGAGAGTCATAGTCTGAAGTCTCTCACCACTATTCTGTCGACTGGGTCTCCGCTGTCTGAGGAGTGTTTTGATTATATTTATAGAGACTTCAAGCAGAGCGTTCGTTTGTCTAGTATATCGGGCGGTACGGACATACTGTCGTGTTTTGTGGGTGGCTGTCCGATTTTACCTGTGTATGCGGGTGAGATTCAGGCGCCCGGGCTGGGCATGTCAGTTCAGATATGGAACGAGAACGGCCAATCCGTCATCGAAGGCAAAGGAGAGTTGGTTTGTACGGCGCCATTTCCAAGTTGTCCGATAGGCTTCTGGAATGACGAGGATGGCAGTAAGTTTCGCGCCGCGTATTTCGACCGCTGGCCGGATGTTTGGGCGCAGGGTGATTACGGTGAAGTCACTCAACACGGTGGCTTTATTATTCATGGTCGTTCTGATGCGGTACTTAATCCGGGTGGCGTGCGTATCGGCACGTCAGAAATTTATCGTCAGTTAGACGTTATTGCCGAGGTGATCGACAGTATTGTGATCGGTCAGGAATGGCTGGATGATGTCAGGGTGGTACTGTTTGTTACGTTGCGAGAAGGGCTTACGCTGGACGATGGGCTTTGTGCAAGGATACGGGCCGGCATTAGAAAAAACACGACGCCTCGTCATGTGCCAGAAAAGATCCTTCAGGTAACGGATATTCCGCGAACGCGCAGTGGTAAAATTGTAGAATTAGCAGTGCGTAATGTCGTTCACGGGCTAAAGGTTTCTAATATTCACGCGTTAGAAAACCCAGATGCCTTAGACCTCTTTCGCGATCTACCTGCGCTCAGAAGATGATGTTTGAAAGTCTGACATTTATGTTGCAGGGTGATAGACCGGCTGTTCGCGATCTTTTCAGGCTTGGTGATTCGGATCCATGAGGAGATCTGCTCACGATAGCCCTTTTATTTTGCCTATACTTCACTCATTGGGCTCTGGAGAGCCCGCGCTGGGCATGTCATGTGTCCTATTAGTGACCACCATTGTGGGTTCGGCTCTCGGTCCATTGCTTGTCGGTTTATTCAGTGACCTGTTGGCGCCCACCTACGGCGTCAAATCCTTAAACTACGGGCTGATGACCGTCTGTGGCGGGGCGGCCTTGATTGCGGCTCTTTGTTATTTTTGGACCGCTACGGCGATGCCGCACGAATCAAAATTAGATCGGGCTCTAAAGCAATAGCGGCGGCAGCGAGTCGGGAGCGCGTGAGTCGTTTAACCCGACAATACCGGAATCTGAGTCAGCTGCGGCTAAGCCACCAAGCCCTTAACGAGTATCGAGTTGACGGTGCTGCCGGCATTACGATGTGTCGCTATCGCCTGATATTCATCGGAGTTCATCCAAGTTAAAGCCGATTCTTGTGACGGGAACTCAATAATGACCGATCGCGTATCGTCCCATTCTCCGGCCAAGACCATGGGCGCCTCATCAACACTTAGCATCTTGCCATCAAACTGCTGGAAGACTGCTGAAAAACCAGCGGAGTACTGATCGTATTCACTGCGATCATGGATTTTAAATCTAGCGATGATGTAAACGGGCATGGTGTGTGACTCCTCATGGTTAAGCGTTAAGCGTTGAGCGTGGCTCGTGAGTAAACAGAATTAACGTCATCACCCGTTAGGGGTGACAGCAAACTTCGTATAATTACCGATTTGAAAACCTATCTTAAGATGGCGCCCATGATGGTCCAGTAGGTGCGGCTAGCTTTGGCAGAGTTGAGCTCCTGACGAGTCGTCTCTGAATCAACACTGATAATGGCGTTGGCGGCATTGAGGCGAGATAAGACCACAATGATGACTGTCCCCACCGCCAGCGTAAAGCCGGCCATGACAAAGTAGGCGCCTCGCCAACCAAAAGAGGCTTGAGCTCGGGTCCAACCAAAGTCGGCGATCCACGCTTCAATGAATATGCCCTGAGTGTAGAAGGGCCGTGCAGAACCCCCCACGCTGATGCCGACGGCACACACCAAGACCAATAGCCAATGGCGAGAAAACTCACTGCCGGTGTGTTGATCATCGCGCGGCTGACTGTTTTGATTATTCACTTGCGCTACCGCCTAATCACTTTGTTCGAAATGACGCCGATTTTCTCAACTTCGAGCTCCACGACGTCGCCATCGTTGAGAAAACGCAGGTGCTCTAGACCACAGCCAAGGCCCACCGTGCCTGAGCCAATGACTTCACCGGGGTGAAGGGTCTCGCTCTTACTGATGTGGGCGATCATGTCGGAGAATTTCCAGTGAATTGTGCTGCTATTGTTATCGCACCACGTCTCTCCATTGATCCGAGCTTGCATGCGCAAGTGGTAAGGATCCTCGAGTTCATCCTTTGTGACGATCACCGGTCCCAGAATAATTGAGTCATCGAAGTCTTTGCTTTTGGCTGGTCCTAATGGCCCTGCAGACTCTTGCATCTGCGTGTCCCGTGCCGAGAAGTCGTTGTAAATGGTATACCCAAATATATGGTCTTCCGCGCTAGCTTGACTGATGTCTTTGCCTTTTTTGCCAATGATGCACGCCAACTCTAGTTCAAAGTCCATCACGTCTGAGTACGCCGGCCACACGACGTCTTTGCCACTTGGCGCCACGCAAAACCGGTTTCCTTTGTAGTAAAGGGGTTGCTGGTACCACACCTCGGGCACAGTAAATCGACCACTGGCTTGCAGTTCCTGCTCAGCTTTAACCGGGTCATCTGCAGCCATTGCAACCAGTTTAATGGCGCTTTTATAGGAATTTTTTAAATGTTCCTCAAAGCCCAAGCAGTCACGTATTTGGGCGGGTAACGGGAGCGGCGCGAGCAAGTCCACTTGCTCTGGGGGTATGAAAGCTGAACCCGATGCCAGCATTGCATAGGCGCGATCAAGCGCGGGTTGGCCTGCCTCTATAAAGTGTTGCATGGAGGAAAAAGCAATGTCCCCCTCTGC
The DNA here is from genome assembly GCA_002862985.1 of Haliea sp. GTDB lineage: Bacteria > Pseudomonadota > Gammaproteobacteria > Pseudomonadales > Halieaceae > Marimicrobium. Next base: position 2,812 of record PKCY01000136.1, on the reverse strand, counting down.
GGCCGCACTCAGATTGAATACGCCGGCGTCACTTAACGCGCCTAGATAGTCGGAACCTTGCTGTTTGAACGTTAGTAATTTCATATGAAGCAATCTCTTGGTGATGGCTATTCGTGCTTGCCTGCAATCCAACCGTGCGAGCCGAGCTGACATGATGCAAAGTGCTTGGGAGCCAGTTCTAAGGTGGTTGCCAGGGTGTCGTTTCAACGATTCAGAAAGCTAAATAGCGATATCACAGCCACGACCTCGATCGCTTGCTTGTCGCTAAAGTGTTCCGACAATTCACTCATATGCTCGGTGCCTACCGCATTGGGTACCATGCCGGCATGCACCTCGACGCGCAGCGCGGCTTTTTCCTGATCTGGAAATAAGTCGCTGCTTTCACACTCAAACACTGCTTGGATTTTTTCTACGCTGACATTGTGGTGTTGTGCCGTCTGAGCCGTATGCGCTTGGCAATATCGGCAACCGGCAGCGTTACTGACTGCGAAGGCAATCATTTGCTTGAGGCCAGGATCTAGTTCACCGCTGTGGAGAATTGTTGCGCCAAGACCCACAAAGGCTTGAGTCAGCTCTGGCCAATGCGCCATGGTCATCATAGAGGTCGGTAAAAGCCCATTGAGGCTTCTACCATCTGCAACACTGGTGCTAACTCGGGTAACTCGTCGCGCTGCTTAGGTGTGATGTGCGTCATGTTGACCCCCGTCGTGATCGCCGTTAATCAATTTTGAGCAGCTGCTTGCCGAGGTTTTGCCCGGTATAAAGCCGCTGCAGGGTGGCGGGAATATTTTTAAAACCCTCCTGCACGTCTATCTCATAAATGAGTTGGCCTGATGACACCCAGGCCATTAAATCTTGAACGGCTTCCATCGCTCGCGGCATGTAATCCAAAATGATAAAACCCTCCATTCGCGCTCGGTTAATGGTCAGGTTCGATAAATTGGTGGGGCCGGGTGCGGGGGTGGTTGCGTTGTAAGCAGAAATACTTCCGCATAAAACAACTCGGGCGCGCAGATTAACGTGGTCTAGGGCTGCCTCTAGGATAGAGCCACCCACGTTGTCGAAAAATACGTCCCACTTGTCGGGACAATGGTGCGCAATTTGCGCGCTAACATCTTCATTTTTATAGTCGATTACGGCGTCAAAGCCGGCGGTCTCTTTTAACCACCGACACTTATCCGGGCCGCCAGCAATGCCGACCACGCGGCAACCTTTGAGTTTTGCAATCTGACCGACAAAGGAGCCGGTGGAACCTGCAGCGCCTGACACAAGCACGGTGTCACCGGCCTTAGGCTGACCAATCTCTAGCAAACCAAAGTACGCCGTGAGCCCGGTAATGCCGAGGACAGACAGCATCATTTCCGGCGAGACCCCGGGTGGCAATTTCACCAGGCCCATTGGGCCTTCACCGGGGGTTGCGACGACATAATCTTGCCAATAGCCGGTCGTTTGTACGAGGTCACCCACTTGGTAGTCCGCGTGTCTCGAATCAATTACTTGCCCAACAGAGCCGGCTCGCATGGGGGCGCCGATGGCCACCGGCGGTAAATATGCTTTCCGGTCCACCATCCAGTTTCGCTGTGCGGGGTCAAACGATAAAAAGAGATTTTTGACCAGCACCCCGTCACTCTTAGGCTCTGGAATGGGGGTTTCGGCATATTCAAAATTGTGGGGCCCCACCATTCCTGATGGTCGCTGCGCTAGCAGCCATTGGCGATTAATTGTCACGATAGTGCTCCTCATGCGGTGTTCAGACTGGTTACCCCCTTTTCAGGTAACCCTGTGATGATTCGGTCGTCATTCTTTTGACGAGTAGCCGTGGCAAGCTAAAGCCCAGCCAGCGTCAGGATTCGGGGCCTGGCTTCAGCGGTGCAGCCGTCGTTAAAATCCTGAGGTGCTCAATTCAAATTGCGCCCAATATTTTGCCGATGTTCTTTCGAAACTTTTCCCCGAAGGGCGGTCGTGCGCCGATGATGGGTAAAATGTCGATCATCGTTTGACTATAAATCGCGCGGCCGTGGCTCATGTTTCTAAAGCCTTCGGGACCGTGGTAGGCGCCCATTCCAGAGGCACCAACTCCGCCAAATGGGAGGTCCTCTTGCACGTAATGAAGCGTAATGTCGTTGATACAGACACCACCACTGGGTACGTGACTGAGCAAGTACTCCTGCTCAGTTTTATCTTTGCCGAAGTAATACAAGGCGAGGGGATTCCGACGGGGTTCAATCTTGTCTGGTACTTCGGTGATATCGGTATAGGTCATGACCGGCAGAATGGGACCAAAAATCTCCTCATGCATGACATGCATGTCTTCAGTCACGTTCTGCAGAATATGCAGCGGCATGCGACGGTTGTTTTCGGACGCGCGGGTCTTGTCAGCGCCGACGATGGTTAGCTTAGCGCCCTTCGCCACCGCGTCATCAATGTAGCCCTGCAATCTAGCGAAGTGTCTTTCGTCAAAAACGCCTGCGTAATCTGAATTCTCAGTGATGTTTGGATACATCGACTGCGTCTCGTGACGGACCCGCTCAATCAGCTGCTCTTCGAGCTCTTTGGGTACTAAGACGTAGTCGGGAGAGAGGCAGAGTTGCCCACCATTTAATAGCTTGCCGAATGTCAGGCGTGTTCCAGCGAGCTCAAGCTTTGCGCTGCGACCAATGACGACAGGCGACTTGCCCCCCAGCTCTAGTGTTACCGGCACCAAGTTCTTCGACGCAGACTGCATCACTTTTGCACCGATGCGAGTAGAGCCCGTGAACAGCAAGTGATCGAAAGGCAGCTCCGCAAATTGTTGGCTGATAGCGGCGCCCCC
>PKCY01000245.1 GCA_002862985.1 Haliea sp. | reverse complement strand
CTGGATTTTTACTGCGACAAGCTCGGACTGGCAGAGGTACGTCGATATGACAGCGAGGCAGGCAGGTTCACCCTGGTATTTCTAGCTGCCCCCGATGATATCGAACACGCCGAGCACGGACACAGCCCCCTGGTCGAGATCACCTGGAACTGGGATAAGGAAACCTACGATGGCGGCCGCAACTTCGGTCACCTGGCGTACGCAGTGGACAACATCTACGACGCTTGCCAACGCATGATGGATAAAGGCGTAGTAATCAATCGCCCGCCCCGTGATGGCCATATGGCCTTCGTCCGCTCCCCGGATGGCATTTCAATCGAATTGCTTCAGACGGGTGAGTCTCTGCCGCCCCAGGAGCCCTGGGTGTCGATGGGAAACACTGGAAGCTGGTAGGCTCTTGGTATTTCGAAACGCGTTCCTGCCTGCGGCCAATTTAGACAACGCGCTAGTCTCGTAATTAGTCCGGAGCATGCAGAAAATTGAGGATCCACCGCGCCACACGCACTCCCTCATGGATCCCACCCAAAGAAGCTATTCCCGAGGCGTAGACTTCCTCCCCAATGCGCTCGCGCCGAAACGTCATAATTTCGCGTGAGTAGTCGGTTATAAATTCCGGATGCCCCTGGAACGTCAGAATGTGACCTCCAATCTGACACACGGCATTCTCACAAAATCCGCTTCCCGCCAATACCTGTGCATTTGGTGCCGGCATCACCACCTGATCCTGGTGACTGACCAGAATATTCAGATCCGGGTCACCCTGATCGTGCCAGACAGGCGAGGTCTCAAAGTGATGGGTATGCAAACCCATTCCCCAGCCCTTAGATGATTTTTCTACCTTGCCGCCCAGCGCAACGGCCACCAGCTGGTGGCCGAAACAAACACCCACCAGTTTTTTACGCCTGTCATTCAGTTCCCGAACAAAATCCATGAGCGTTGCGATCCAGTGTTTGTCTTCATAGACTCCAGATTTACTGCCCGTGATAAGGTATGCATCGACTTCATCGATATCTGCCGGATACTGTTCGAGCTCCACGTCATACACCACAAATTCCAGACTTGGATCCGCCTGTCTCAATAATGAAATGAACATATCAGGATACTCCCCAAACTCAGACACCCACTCGGGCCGTACCGCATCCGTTTTCAAAATACCCAGCTTCATTACAAGATTTCCCACGCTGTTTTTTTAACCGTTCCAAACATTAGCATCGTAGCACCCGCTGCGCTGTCCATACCACCAAAGGGCTGGTAATGTGTGGCCACCTGCAATTATTCGGTTACTACCCCGTGCTACCTGCTAGACTTATTATCTCGGGACTATTGCTCTGCATTTCCCTTCTATTGACAGCCTCCGCAAACGCGTTTACTGGCTCCGGTTCCTGCCAGGGGTGCCATTCCGAGGAATTTGCTTTGTGGGAAGGTTCCCACCACGATCTCGCCATGCAACTGCCGAATCCCGATACCGTGCTGGGAGACTTTGACAACACAACCTTTACCTACAACGGCATCACTACGCGATTCTTCCGCGACGGTGAAAAATACATGGTCAATACCGACGGGGAAGACGGCAAGCTACAAAATTTTGAAGTCGCTTATGTCTTTGGCGTTGACCCCCTACAGCAGTACCTGCTGCCACTTTCGCGGGGCCGATTGCAGGCACTGAGTATTGCATGGGATGCACGCGCTGAATCAGTAGGTGGGCAACGCTGGTATCACCTGTACCCGGATGAGCCCATTGACTTCAAAGACCCGTTGCACTGGACGGGCACGTACCAAAACTGGAACACCAGCTGCGCGGAGTGTCACAGCACCGACCTGAAAAAAAATTACCAGGCGGATACGCGTTCCTTTAATACACAGTTCGCAGAATTGAACGTGGGTTGCGAGGCTTGCCACGGCCCCGGGGAACAACATCTGGCGTTGGCTGAAAAAGGTAAGTTGAAAGACAGTGAACACGGCGGCTTTCCCACCGACCTGGCCCAACGCGGAAAATGGTCCCTACCGGCGAATGCCACTATCGCCGAGCGCACAACGCCGCTGCAGTCCAATGCCCAGATAGATAGTTGCGGCCGCTGCCATTCCCGCCGTGGCACGCTGGGCGACTACCATTACGGCGCAGACCTGCTCGACACACATCGTCTCGCTCTGCCCCAGTGGCCGCTCTACTACCCCGATGGCCAGATTCTGGATGAGGACTATGTCTATGGCTCGTTTGTGCAGAGTAAAATGCACCAGGCCGGAGTGGTGTGCAGCAACTGCCATGAACCTCACAGCCTGAAATTGCGCGCTTCGGGCAACGACGTGTGTACCCAATGCCATGTACCTACGGAATATAACAACACGCAGCATCATCATCATGCGCAAGGTTCGCCCGGCGCCCAGTGCGCCAACTGTCACATGCCCGAGACCACCTACATGGGGGTGGATGCGCGCCGTGATCACAGCATGCGCATACCGCGTCCGGATTTAAGCTTGGTAATGGACACGCCCAATGCCTGTAATCAATGTCACCAGGATACGGATGCTGCCTGGTCACTGGAAGCGTTACGACAGTGGGGGGTGCAGTTCCGCGACACAGGCAGTCATCCTGCTCGCGCATTCCTGCGTCTGGCACAGGGAGACAATCGCGCCGTACCGCAGATCGCGCAGATAGCCCGAGACACACGTACTGCGCCCATCTGGCGAGCCACAGCAATGGAGGCCATCGGCCGGGTTGGTGGACGCGACGCCCTGCAAACAGCAACCCAACTGCTGTATGACGACGATCCAATGCTTCGAGCCAGCACCGTACGCGCACTGGACTTTCTTCCGCTGCATCAGCGCTTCCAGCTCCTGGAGGCGTTAATAGACGATGACATTACCACTGTGCGTATGGAAGTTGCCGCTTCACTGGCGGGAGTACCACTGGATCAAATCACGCCAAAGCAGGCCGCGAGCTTGCGCACGCTGTTCAAAGAGTACGTCAGCATCCTCCAAAAGAATGCCGATATGCCGGGGGTGCAACTGCAACTGGGTATTTTTTATATTACCGCAGGTGACGAAAAAGCCGCCGAAGCAGCCTACCGGGAAGCACTGTATCTCAACCCGCAGCTGATACCCGCATATCTAAACCTGGCAGATCTGTTGCGAGGTCAGTCAAAAGACGATGAAGCCCGCGAGATATTACTGCAGGCTTTGGCCGTGGCGCCCGAACACGGCCCAACGCTGCATGCGCTGGGCCTGCTGGAGACGCGCAGCAGCCAGACCGATATCGCTCTTGAGTACCTTAAAAAAGCCGCTGACGTAGAAGTGGAAGGTACCCGGCATCGCTTCGTGTACGCCATCGCATTGCACGACCTTGGGAAGCCTACCGAAGCAGTGGTGCAACTACAAAAATTACTGCGCAGCGCGCCGCAAAGCGAGGAAGTGCTGCTTGCGCTTACTAACTACAGCGCAGAACTTGGCCAACGCAAGAAAGCGCGAGGCTATGCCAAAACACTGACGCAAATCGCGCCGGGCAATCAGTCCTATCAACAGCTGTACCAGAGTTTCGCCGCTGGTAATTAGTTAAGTCCTGAAAAATAGCCTCTAAAGACGCGGCTCTTTTTAGAACTTCGATGGTCAAACTGCAGCTCTGAGTTCACCGCGGACTTGGCTGCACGGGCTGCATTCTTAGCGTTTACTCCGCGGGAATAAACAGTAATTGCAAAGTAACCGGTACAACGGCACTGATGGCATCGAGGCCGGCTACTTTTTGCAATGCCTGCACGCCAGCGGCCAGCCCAAAATCACCCGCGTTAATCAATACCGGGCGGGGGCTATGGACGCGTATGCCTCCATCGCCTTCTCCTACGATCACTACTGCTACGGTAAGTGCCTTTTCCTGCCCATGCAGTGACAGCGTAATAGGCAGCTCTGTGGTCACAACAATACCCTCTACGACTGCAGCGAGTAGGGCCGGTTCTATCTGTGCGCTTATGGTAGCAGTGGGAAACTCGACAGTTTCGAACAGCAACTCACGCATGCGCTCATTGCGGACTTCGATGAGCGTCTCTACGCTGTTCAGGTTTATTGTCAACTGAGCCTTACCGTCGGCGCTGATATAGCCCAATAAAGAAGAAAAACTGTGTACTTCTCCAACTGAGTCATTTTTGATAGAAACAAAATTAATTGTCGATTGAGTACTTTCTAGCTTCCAATCGGCCATGGCCACCCCAGTGGGCGCCAGCAAACATATTACAAGCCCCAGAGGGGCGAAGATTCGAAGGATGTTCATTGTGCTACTCCCGCATTAGGCAATGGTTTTTACCGCTGTGGTGCCCGTCTGTTGACTCATTATTGTATAACATACTGAACGTCGCGCGAACGGAATCGGCCCCTTATATAGCTCCCGCAGCCAGCAAAATCAGGGGCTGAGCGCTGAACTATCATAATTATGTAAACAGTGTCTAAATGCACTATCCTCGGACAGCGCAATTATTAATGTAGAGCGGGCACAACTTATGGCAATACTGACATCCAAAGACTTCTGGCCTATCCGTACTGTGGCTGCCGCCAGTCTCACGCTAGCCATCGGTGCCTGCAGTGATTCATCATCAAATTCTCCCCAGGATGTATCTGGTGGCGACGTCCTTATGAATCAGGTGCAGTATCTTGGGACCCACAACAGCTACAAACAACGCATTCGCCCAGACCTGTTCGACATATTGTCGGCGTATGTCCCCGACCTTGCACCCACACTGGAATACGGCCATATTCCTTTGCAACAACAGTTTGAAAATCAGGGTATCCGCCAGATAGAACTCGATGTTTTTGATGATCCAGAAGGCGGGCTGTATGCCACGCACCGCGCACTGAGTTTAGTAAACGAAGACACCGCCTCGGGCATTCCAGAGCTAGACGAGCCGGGCCTGAAGGTAATGCACGTGCAGGAAGTGGACTATGAAACAACCTGCTATACCTTTGTCGACTGTTTAACGGAAATCAAAATCTGGTCCGATAATCACCCGGGCCACCTGCCCATTACGGTATTGGTAGAGGTCAAGGATGACGTCATTCCCGATCCGCTAAATTTAAATTTCGTGATTCCACTGGAGTTCGGCCTAGAGGCGCTCAACCGTATCGATGCCGAAATTCTAAGTGTGTTTCCACCAGGACAACTGATTGTGCCTGATGACGTGCGCGGAGATTTTGTGACGCTGGAATTAGCGGTTTTGAGTGAAGGATGGCCTCCCCTGTCGCAGGCGCGCGGCAAAATCATGTTCGCGCTTGATAACACGGGCGACGCCAGAGAAAACTATATTGACGGGCACTCATCGCTGGAGGGCCGAATACTATTCACGGATTCTCCAGCCGGCACACCGGAGGCGGCGTTTATGAAGCGCAATAATCCGCTGTCGAACCCAGGCGATATCGAATCCTTGGTGAAACTGGGTTATATGGTGCGAACCCGAGCCGATTCGGATACTGAGCAGTCGCGTACTGGTGACACAAGCCAACGCGAAGCGGCTCTATCCAGCGGAGCCCATTTCATTAGCACGGATTATCCCGTACCCGACACGAATTTCAGCGACTATCAGGTGCAACTGCCAGGTGGGAATATAGCGCGGTGTAATCCCGTTAGCCCTGGAAATTGTGCCGAGGATTTATTGTAGTTCGCAAGAGTCCGACCGCCAGGCTTTGTGCTTCTTACGGCGCAAATACGCTATGAGCTCACCCCGACACCTGCGGATTCATAAATTGTTTCCGCCTAAGCCTCTTCAGGCCGCGCTCTCTTATAGTGCGATAGCGTATTAGTCTAGACTAAGCGACCTCACTACTCATTATTGTCCCGCGCCTATTGCAACTTGATGCCAGGGACCATCACAACCGATCCCGCATTGCTCAGCTCATCAATCCGTAGCCTCTTCAGGGGCGCGTACTTTTCAGATTCGTAGAATTTTTTAAAGGCTTCGGCGCTAGGAAATTTCATGATCGCAATCCAGTTTCCTTGCTGGTCCCCTTCCAGCACTTCGAAATCAGGAGCGGCAGTAAGCACCTCTACACCAAATGCATTGAGCTGATCGAGTAATGGTAAGCCGTACTCAGTCAGGTAAGACTCATAATTTTTTACGTCGATTTGCGCTATCACATACACCGGCTCTTGCATCTTACTCTCTCCGTATATCTCTTAACGTAATTTTAGCGATGCGCAATCGGAGACAGATTTAGACAGCGCTTTTAGTCACGATCTACCTATAATTTTCTATCCCTATCTCTGGCAGGATCATTGTATTGCACTGCCCGCCGACACCCTACTTTAAGTACGATGCCTGCCAGTTTGTCGATTCATTAGTAACTGTGGGTTTTAATTTTTCGCGCTTAAGATAATATTTTACGGAAAGTAAGGTTAACTCTTGGCCCACAAAGTTTTGAAACTTTAGGAACGCCGTGTTTCCAATTATTCTGAGTCTCTCCCTTCATCAACAACAGGCTTCCAGATGACAACGGCAACTTTACGTTTTTTACTTCCCTGTGATTTTTATGTTTCAGCACGAACTGACGTGTCGCGCCAAACGATACTGAAGCAATAGCAGGACGCGGTCCCAATTCGGGCTCATCATCCGCATGAAAGCCCATACCGTCGTGTTGATTACGGTAATAGTTTAATAGGACGCTATCGAATGTGCTTTCACACAACGCCTCAACCTGATCTCGCAGCCTGAGTAATAGGGGCGTCATTGGCAGCGCATTCAGCGAAATGCTCGAGTAGGAGTATGTTTGTGAATTGTCTCCGTACCAAGCAATTAATCTTGGCTGAGTGTATGTTTTCCCCCACACAGTTATCTGCTCAGATTTCCAGGGCGTGTCTGCGATGAGTTGGTTAAGCAGTTCTGTCTCATTGCCAAAATCGACATGCCTCCACAGAGCGATATCGGCTCCGTGAACAGCCAAACACTCCTTCTCACTGGTTTGAAAAAGATCCATGATCTATACGTCCGAGAATTTGCAGAGCACTATTTCAGTGGTCAGGAAACCACTTCCGCCAGATCGCCTTTTTTCTCCAGCCAAGCCTTGCGATCCGGAGCACGTTTTTTGGCCAACAACATATCGAGCATATTATTGGTGTCATCACCGTCATCCAACACCAGACGCACAAGTCGGCGGGTGTCCGGGTCCATGGTGGTTTCGCGCAATTGCAGAGGGTTCATTTCTCCCAGCCCTTTAAAGCGCTGCACATTGACCTTACCTTTTTTCTTTTCCGCTTCAATACGATCCAAAACACCTTGTTTTTCTGCTTCATCGAGGGCGTAAAACACTTCTTTGCCCACATCAATGCGATACAGCGGCGGCATGGCGACATAAACATGACCGGCTGCTACCAGCGGATGAAAGTGGCGTACAAACAGGGCGCAGATGAGCGTCGCAATGTGCAGTCCGTCGGAATCTGCGTCCGCCAGGATACAGACCTTGTGATAGCGCAACCCGGAGAGGTCGTCACTGGCGGGGTCTACTCCCAGAGCAATCGAAATATTGTGTACTTCCTGGGAGGCGAGGATCTCCTGGGGGTCGACTTCCCAGGTATTCAGAATTTTGCCGCGCAGGGGAAGGATGGCCTGAAACTCTCGACTACGTGCCTGCTTAGCAGAGCCACCTGCAGAATCACCCTCAACCAGGAACAACTCGCCGTGCGCCGGATCTGCCCCGGAACAGTCTGCCAGTTTACCCGGCAGAGCAGGTCCGGAAGTCACTTTTTTGCGAGTGACCTGTTTCGCCGTACGCAGGCGATTCTGGGCATTACTGATGCACAGCTCTGCCAACTTCTCTGCTTCTTCAGTGTGCTGATTCAGCCACAGACTGAAAGCATCCTTGACCACACCGGAGACAAAGGCGGCTGCCTCTCTGGAAGATAATCGCTCCTTGGTCTGGCCAGAGAATTGTGGGTCGCCCAGTTTTGAAGAGAGGACGTAACAACAGCGCTCCCAGATATCATCAGGTGTCAACTTGACGCCTCGCGGTAACAAACTGCGCAACTCACAAAATTCACGCATCGAATCCAGTAGACCCGTACGCATACCATTGACATGGGTGCCACCCTGAACGGTGGGTATCAGATTAACGTAAGACTCGGCAACCACCTCACCGCTTTCGGGCAACCATTGCACCGCCCAGTCCACCCCCGAGTTGCTCCCGCTGAAGCTGCCCACGAAAGGTTCTTCGGGTATCACAGGGAAATCAATCGTGGCATCCGCAAGATAGTCCTTTAGTCCATCTTCGAAATACCATTCTTCGGTCTCGCCCTTTTTCTCATCTTTAAATTTGACTCTCAAGCCCGGACACAGCACCGCTTTGGCCCGCAGCACATGGCGCAGCCTGGAGACGGAAAAATTTACCGAATCAAAGTATTGTGGATCGGGCGTAAAGGTTAGCGTAGTCCCGGTATTCCGCTTACCGCAACTGTCCACCACTTTCAGCTTGCCAGTCCTTTCCCCGCCTGCAAACGTCATGCGATAGACGTTTGCATCGCGACGAATCAAGACCTCCAGTGCACTGGAAAGTGCATTGACAACCGAGACGCCCACACCGTGGAGGCCGCCGCTAAACTGATAGTTTTTATCGGAGAATTTTCCTCCCGCGTGGAGAGTACTGAGAATCACTTCCACCCCCGG
>PKCY01000108.1 GCA_002862985.1 Haliea sp. | reverse complement strand
TGACGGAGCTCAGGAGAATAATAATGCAACGATTGACAAACAAAGTGGTGCTGGTGAGTGGCGCCGGCAGCGGTATTGGCAAGGCGAGCGCCGTGCGGATCGCAGCGGAAGGCGGGTCTGTATTTTGTATAGATTTAAACGCAGAAGCAGTGGAGGCCACTGCAGGTGAAATTGCGGCGAACGGCGGTGAAGCAACTGCCAGGGTGTGCGATGTGAGCGATGAAGCCAGCGTGCAGAAAACTGTCCAGGCGTGTGTTGAACGCTATTCCCGCCTTGATGGTTTGGTCAACATGGCGGGTATTTTGCGCTTTGACGACACACAGGAGTTGCAAACTGCTCATTGGCAGAAGGTTATCGATGTTAATTTGACTGGCACCATGTTTCTGTGCCGCTCGGTTCTGCCGCACTTAGTGGAGACACAGGGCAGTATCGTTAACGCAGCTTCGACCGCCGCACTCTCAGGCTTACCCAGTGGGCTGGCGTATTCGGCAAGCAAAGGCGGCGTTCTAGCCATGACGCGCAGCATCGCCGTGGAATACGCCAAGCGCGGGGTGCGGGCCAACTGTATCTGCCCGGGCGACATCAACACAGGAATGACGGACAGCATAAGCTTCCCAGAGACGATGGATTTCGATTTGATGCCGCGCATTATGTCCCTGACCGGCGCCAAGGCGCCGGAGGTGGTCGCGGGTGTGATCGTTATGCTGGTGTCTGAAGATGGTGTGCATATCACTGGAGAGGATATCCGGGTGGACGGGGGGACGCTGTCCTAGTCACATGGCTGTGAATAGATCAGCGCATAGTCTTGGGTAAGACACACAAGAAGTAACAGCCCAACTAAACGGGGTTGAAACGCAGTGCGCCGAACATGCACATTACCCCCCTCGTTGGAACGCCTCAAGAAAGGCGTGAATCCGCTTGGCATTGGCGCCTAAATCACCTTCACCGACGCGCGACACCGAGCGTAAATCGACTAGCGTCCCCTGCGCGTTGCTGCGCACTCGAATAATTATATCGTCCTTAAAGGACATGATTGCCGTGGTATCGACCGCTTCGATAGCGCCGGCGTTGAGGTCCTGACGATACACCTCCCAGCCCATTTCTGCTGCTATCTGTAGCGCGCGGTTAAATGCCTCTTCGAGGGGCAGCGGCGTCAGGAGTGATTGCATCTCGGGGTAAGCGCCCAGTTGTAGCGCGATTACATCCTCGTTTATCTCCAGCGAATTCGCACTTGAGCCGCGCTGTTGCGGAGCAGCGGTAAACAGGGGTGGGTCCACCGTATCAGTAGTAATATCATGAATTTGCGGCAACTCGCCTCCACTGGTCAGTCCTAAAAGTAGTGCCGTACCTGGTAGTGCAACAAGAGCGCGTTGAAAAATACCCTTGCGCCACCTGGAAAATCGCGGCAACAACAGCAGTGTGATCAACAGGATCATGAGAAGGGTACTGCCGAGGCAGGCGAGTGCGTAGAGCATCAAACCCTGCTGCCAGGCCCCGGAACGCACTGTGAGTACGGACAACGGCAATACCAACAATAGTGTGAGTGCGATATAACCTGACCAGTTAATTAGTCTTGGCGTTGTGTTCTGTTGATCCATTGTGGTTCTCCCATAGTGAAGCTGACAAAGAAGCCAAGAATACTACTCAGTGTCGGCGCTGGCGAGTGCCATGACTGGTTCAATTGGATAGCCATGTGGCGTTTTTCAGAGTGCGGAATTTGAGCTGGGGCGAGGCATCTGATTAACTTGGCCGCAGTCTGAGCCCTGATGCGGTGCAATCGCCGTCAGTAAAGGGCACCAACATATTGAGAGAGTAAAACTATGGGTAGAGTAACCGGAAAAGTAGCCATTGTGACGGGAGCTGCCAGCGGCATGGGTAAAGCGGATGTCCAGTTGCTGGCCACTGAAGGAGCCAAGGTAGTCGTGGCAGACATGAATGAACCTGATGGTAAAGCGGTAGCACAAGCCATCGGCGAGAACGCGGTTTTCATGCACCTGAATGTGACAGATGAGGAAAACTGGAAATCTGTCATTGCCGCGACGGTCAAAACGTTTGGTCAGCTCGATATTCTGGTCAATAATGCGGGCATTATCGCCTTGGGTAACATCCTCGATACCACCCTGGAATCCTGGCGTCTGGTCAATTCAGTCAACAGCGATGGCGTTTTCCTGGGGTGCAAGCATGCTATTCCCGAAATGGCCAAGTCGGGAGGCGGCTCCATCATTAATATGTCATCGGTCGCTGCTATTCATGGCCAGTCTTTTGTATCTGCTTATACTGCGAGCAAAGGGGCCGTGCGTGCGCTCACTAAAAACGTGGCGATGTACTGTAAAGAACAGAAGAATGGCATCCGTTGTAACTCGGTACACCCCGACGGTGTAAAAACACCCATGGTGGTGAAGGTGGCCATGGGTAAAGAGACGGCCACCCAGGAAGATCTGGATGAGATCGGTAAATTTGGCAATATGTGCGAGCCCGAGGATATCGCTAATCTGGTATTGTTTTTGGCATCGGAAGAATCACGCTTTATCAATGGCGCAGAAATGTTGATAGACAACGCATCGACGATTACACCTCCAGTGGGTCTATAGCCGCAGACAAAGGGAGCGCGCCATGGAAAAATTGCTGTATCCCCTGTGGAAATCGAGTGCCCTTACCGGAGATGAGTTTTGCGAGGAGCTGCTTCAAAAGTTAGCGCCGAAGTTGAGCGCGCTTACGGGTGTGCATAGCATCCGACTTTGCGTGGCCGATAGTGCGGTGGAGGCTGCCGCTGGACGCCGTATCGAGAGTCAGGCGCCGGTTCCGGATGCCATGTTGTCATTATGGGTCGATTTCGCCGGTGCAGCAGAACGTTGGCAGTCTCTGATCGATGCTCATGTTAGCCGCAGCACTGCGTATCTGGTCGCTGAGGCTGAGCCCTTGGTCAATCAGGAGCACCACCCATAAAAGCCTGGTGAAAGAGTTTACGGGATGTGCCACGTGGTGTTTATGTCGCCCCCCTCTACGATGGAAACGCAGCAGTGGCTGTCAGTATGGAAGGACAGCCACACCCAGGTGGCGATCGATACACAGTCAACCTTTGGCTATCGTCAGAACCTCGTCGTACGTCTGCTGAGCGAAGATGCTGTGCCTTGTTATGCGATTGTGGAAGAGAATTTTCCACCAGAGGCCATGACCTCAGACCACGCGTTTTATGCGACAGGCGGCGATGAGGCAGTGCTGCAGAAAAACATGACAGCGATGATGGAAAGTTGCTCGCGCTTCATCGATTTTCAAAAAATCGACGTAATTCCGATGAGTGAATACCTGATTAAGCCGCTTGTAGGGCCCTGATCCTGTCATCCAGCGGTGGATGAGAGCGGAACAAACCGGAAATCCCTTCCTTTAGCTGTTCGCTAATGCCGAATGCGGTCAATTCCCCCGGCAGATCCTGAGGTTGCCCCTGCTCTGATTGCAGGCGTTGCAATGCGGCAATCATATGCGCGTTTGTGGTTAACGTAGCGCCAGCATGGTCGGCGCGATATTCGCGCCAGCGAGAAAATCGGAACACAATGATGCTGGCCAGAAAGCTCAGTAAAATCTGCGCCACTATAGAGACTACAAAATACCCAATGCCAAATCCGCGTTCGTTCTTAAATACGACTCGGTCTACCGTGTGGCCGATGATACGCGCCAGGAAGAGAACAAACGTATTGATCACGCCCTGTATCAACGTGAGTGTGACCATGTCCCCGTTCGCCACATGGCCAATTTCATGCGCCATTACCGCCTTCACTTCATCCGGTTGGAAGCGTTCCAATAACCCTGCGCTTACCGCTACAAGCGCGGCATTGCGGTTCCAGCCTGTGGCAAACGCGTTCGCAGCCTGTGAGGGAAAGATGGCCACGTCTGGCATACCGATGCCGGCTGCCTGCGATAATTCCTTTACGGTGTCCACCAGCCATTGTTCATCACGATTGCCTGGCTGCTCAATGACTACTGCGCCGGTGCCGCGCTTGGCCATCCACTTGGATAAAAACAACGAAATGAGAGATCCGCCGAAGCCGAAAACAGCGCACATGATAAGTAGTGAGCCGAGGTTCAGGTCAACGCCATTTTCCGCAAGGACACCCTGTAATCCCAGCAAATTAAAGATGAAGCCGACCAACACCAGCACCGCGATATTAGTGCCAAGAAACAGAAGTATTCTCATGGGAGCTTTGATTACCCTCGTTATGTGATCAACGTTACAGGTAGGACAATACGGGCCGGTAAGGGTTCCGAAAGCCTCACAGTTATCTCTTTTCTAAGTTTAGCAAGATGCGCGCACTGCGGTGCAGGGTTTTCAAGCAGTCGTGGAAGACCGGGGCGCATCCGCCGCAGGAGTGAGATCGGGCTCCCCCTCTCCTGGCTCGAGTTCCTCCGCTGGCTCTTCGGGTAGTGGGTTCTCACTGGGTTCGATGATGGGTTCACTGCGCTCTGTCAGCGTCGCGGCAATGACCTCTCCGCGCAATTCGATATCCTTGGAGCTCAACTCGAACAAGCTGTTAATCGCCTCGTCCTCATAACGAGTGCGCATTACAGTGCGTGGATTTGATCCATCCACCCAGATTTTTGCCTTGCCCCAGTAGTGGCCAAGTTGATTGCGAACAACAAATACGTCAGTCATGATTATGGCCGATCCTCGAGAAATTCTGCGCGCAAGTGTAAGCATTTGCCCGCTCTGACGCCAGTAATGGAATCAGCCCAGGAGCTGATCTTTGGCTCGATTAATTTGTGCCGCGAGGAAATCATTGCCGCCGCGATCAGGGTGTAATTTCTGGATGAGCTGCCGGTGTGCGGCGATAATATCGTCTTTCGTGGCACCCTCGGCCAGACCAAGCACAGCCAGTGCCTCGGAGCTTCCCATGGCACTACTGCTGCTGCTCCCCGTGGCCTGTTGTTCACTGCCAAAGCTAGTGTCGCCGGGAAAACGTTGTTGCAGGTAACTGTCGAGCAACCGTTGTGAGTCAGCGTCTTCGCTGTTGCAATACGCGAAAAATTGTTCCAGCTGTGTTCTGTCCATATCCGCCAGATGCCAACCCTGGAATGCGCCTTTGAGCACTTCTCCCTGCAGGTCACCACTGTCGTGGTCCAGTTGCATACGCAGCAGAGCACTCTCCACAGTGGAATTTTGTCCGGCTGCTGCCGCGTTTTTGCCCCGAAGATTTGCGAGCATGGGAAACAGGCGCATGACTATCGGTAGCCCCTGACGTGCGGCTACCAGCAGGCCGGTGAAAGCGGCGCCCAGCCAGTTCATGCGACCCGTGACAGCAAGGATTACGGTTGCGACAAGCACAATTCCCAGGCCGAGTTTGATGTACTCGCTCCGGCGTTTGTGTGGGGGCATGGCCTGTGCGCGGCGCAGCAGTATGTAGATTACGGCGATGACTGCCACCAGCAGTATGAGTCGGGCCACCTTTCCTCTCAGTTTTTCAGTTGTTGGAGTAGCAGTTTAGCACTGTCGTCGTCGCGCATCTCTAGTGCCGCGTGACCGCCCGTGGCGAAACTGGCAACCGCACCCAAAAGGGCGGCCAGTGTTTGGGCACTGCTGGTATCGAAGCGGGCATAGGCACCGCCGCTGAGTTTTGCCATGGTGCGATAGGTTTGCTCCACATTTTGGTCGCGACCCTCCTGAAAAAGAAAGAGTGGTAGTTGCTTGATCCCACATTGACCGGCTAGATCGCAAAGACTGTCTGGCGCTTCCTCTACTGCATCACCGATAAACACCAGCGCCTTCATGGCGGTCTTGCGGTGTTCTTTCTGGGCGTGACGGAGAAGGCGGATGATTTGCGTATGTCCGCCCTCACAGCGAACTTTTCCCATCAGCTGTGTCAGCGCGGCGCTGTCCGTCAGCCAGCGGCTGGCGCGAAACTCATTGAAGCCGCGGAAGTAGCACAATTGCACCGAAAGTGTTGTCAGCTTGCTGCTGACGTGAAACATCTCCTGCTGTAAAAGCGTGGCGCGATCCCAGGTGGGTTGCCTGCTTGCGGTTGCATCTACGGCAAAAAGCAGTCGCGGCTGGCGCTCGACAAATTCCGAGATAGCCCTGCTTTTTTGGAGGAATTGCGTCACGTCCTGAGAGGAAGCTCGGCGGGATGGAGGTTTGGCCATATAGCTATCCTGGCCGCGCAGGGTCAGTCGGTGTATTGATCGCCCAGTTTACCAATTTCTTGCAGTTTCTCCAGATTGTGGCGACGTTTAGCCAGTTCGGCGACGACCTCCGACAGTTGCTGCTTGCTGATTGCATTTTCGCTCGTGGTCTGTGCCAGTTGCCAGAGTTTGCGACTGGATAACTCTTGCGCGTTAATTTCTGTGTTAGTCATAGTGCTTATTCACTCGTATCGTCTTCCCATGAATATCAAAGTGTTGGGGAAGCTCCTGTTTTTGCCTCCGGGGTGGATGGTAATGGATGAAAATGACGAAGGTGTGACGGCCTGCGCACGCAACCCAATCAAGGTGCCTAGCAGCTTACACCTCAGGGGCCTCAAAAGGGAAGGGTGCGCCGCCTGTAAATGTCGGTCCTTCCAGTTGCGGGGTGTCTGCAGCGTGCCAGCGTGGCAAACGAAAACTGGCGACATATTTGATCGCAGGAGCCAGGGTAAAATCGCGGCGACAATCCTCCATGGTGATCATCTGTACGCGCAGTTCCTGGGCATCAAATGTGGCCAGGCCATAGCCATTGGCCATCGTGTCCACATACTGCAGGCCCGGATTTGCAGCGTTTGGTCCCAGCCAGTCGGAGACGGATTGGAGCCCCGTTTTTGAGTAGGTAAGGGCGGCGAAAACCCCGTTGAGCATGGACATATGCCACACTGGCTCCAGGCCGCTTTCCGTCTCTTTATAAACAAAATCGGTAAGTCCCGACTGATCTTTTTTGGCGACTGCCACGATATCGTCAAAAATGGGAGAAGAACTGATGCCGGCGATGGTGAAATCTACGGCGACCGGCGGTGCGTCTGCCGCGGTGGTCGATCGTCTGATTGTGCCGGCGCCATGCATGTGATGGTCACCTGACAAAGAGACAACGCCAGTGATGTCCTGCTTACCCAAATGGGTCATCAGTACATCCACTTCATAGGGAAACCCGGCCCAACTGTCGAGATTGAACACGCTGTCCTGGTAGTCCGTAAAAGGCAGGGTTGATATGTCCAGACGCATGGGAAGTAGGGGTAATGCATTGCCCCACAATTTCCAGGGGGCAGCGGATGTCTCCATCGTGCTCAGAAACCAAGCCCGCTGTTCCAGCCCCAGCATACTGCCAGGTTTACGATCTCGAGCAGGGTTGGGCACGGTGCCGTCGCCGTAAGGCAGGACCGCGGGCGGCTTGCCTCCTTGGTAAGCGCTTCCGGCGTCTATTATGGCGACCAGTTCTACCGGGTCCGAGGGTAGCCCTAGCTGGTCAGCCAGCCCGGGCGGCATGGAGGGTGGACTTCGATAGCTGCGGTTGTCAGTAAGCACGATATCCAGATGCTTGCCCCACGCTAATGTCCGGTAGATACGCAGGCTCTCAAGGGCCGCTTCGTTTTGCTCGGCTTCATCCGGATCCGGTGAGGGTGGCCGAAAGTTATGCGCAGGTTGTCCCTTCAATTCATCTAATACAGCCGGGATGTACTCAAACCAGGCCTGGTTTCCGCTCAATTTGCGCTGCGCGTCCAACACAGTTTCTCCACCATAGGTGGAATAACTCTGGAAATTGTTATTGCTGAACTCATGGTCGTCCCATGTGCAGATAAAGGGCCAGCGTGCACGCGCTTCCTGGAGGTGCGGATCGCTCAAATAAGTCTTGTACAGATGACGATAATCGGCCAGCGACACCGCAATTCGATTCTTGGGTGTATCCACACCATCGGGAAATGGAGGCACCATCCGCGATTGGGGGCTGCCATCCTGACGTCGTTTCCAGCAGCGTTCGTAGATGAAGTCGCCCAAATGCATCACAAACTGAATTCGATCCTCCTCTGCTGCGGCACGATCGTCTGCCACCATGCGCGCCCAACTGCCGTAGTAGGCCTGCTCGAAGCTCTGGCAGCTGGCAAAGCCTAGATTTACCCTGTGCGGCTGGTCGGGCGGCGGTGCGGTGCGTGTGCGCCCGATTCGCGAGACAGTGTTGTTGGCGCCTACAAAGCGGTAGTAGTAGTAAGTGTCCGGGGAAAGACCGTCGATATACGTGCGCAGCGTGTAGTCACTGGCAGTGTCTGTGTGCACAAGTTCCTGCAGTAAAACCTTCGAAAAGCTGCTATCCGCACTGACTTGTAATTGCAGGTACACGGTCGAACGCTCGCCGGATAGCGGCACCGCGCGGGTCCACAGCATGACGCCATTGGGTTGCGGGTCGCCCGAGGCAACGCCCTGGGGGAATTCGAGTGGCACTGATTCCTCCACTAGTTCGGCTGCTAGGCCTACCATTGGAGATACTGTTAGAAAAAATGTGCTGCTGGACAACAGTTCCAGCAGGCTTCTGCGAGATATAGGCATGATGGGTCAGTCTTTTGCTGGCTAGGCAGGTTACTTTATATCATTTTTCGCTATACTTGGGTCCCATGAGCCTCTTCGATCTTCGCAAAAAGCACAGCATGCCAACACCGGATACCGCATTGCCAGGCCGGGCAGACG
>PKCY01000246.1 GCA_002862985.1 Haliea sp. | reverse complement strand
CAGGCAATCTGGAACGCGCTTGAACGCAAGGAGGTTTATGCGACTAGCGGTGATCGGATTTTGCTGTGGTTTGATCTTGTCGATGGACAACATGATTTGCGTTATCCCATGGGCAGTTCCGTTTCCTATGAAAGGACACCTGAATTTGAAGTGAGTGCTGTGGGAGCCTTTGAGCAGAAAGCCGGTTGTCCACCTGACAGTCTGCGCGCGCTCGCGAAAGACCGTCTACAGCGTTTGTGTGGAGGGGAGTGTTATCACCCGGGAGATCGCCGTAAGCAAATAGAGCGGGTCGAAGTTGTAAGAATCCGGCCGCAGATTAAGGCGGGGGAAGCGGTGGGCTCACTGATAGAAGACCCATGGCGAGTGCTGACCTGTCCGCCAGATGAGGAGGGCTGTACGGTGTATTTCAGCGATCCAGAGTTCGCGCAATCACGCCGGGATGCCGTTTATTACGTTCGCGCGGTGGAGGCGGCCAGCCCGACCGTAAACGGTGATAATTTGCGCTGCGAACGTGACGAATCCGGGCAGTGTATTACAGTAAAGCCTTGTCGAGCGAATGCGCCCACCGAATACACCGACGACTGCCTGGCGGATGTCGAAGAGCGCGCGTGGTCGTCGCCAATTTTCGTGGATTACGACGCGCCACAATAGACTCGGTGACAGCCATTCATGCTCAGTGTATTGCAAAGCACATTCGGCGGCAGTATCAGATGATGGAGGAACTGATTGCGGGCTCCCTCTAGATCAGCATTACAGATGACGGCGCCAACGCGGATAATTGCCTTGACGCAATGGTGGTGTACACTGGTTGGCCGCACACAAACGGGTATCAGAAAACACCATGGCAATCGACTTTACTTTCAGTCCAGAAGTGGAACAGGCACGCGTACGCATACGCGAATTTCTGCACGACACGGTGAAAGTGCGCTATGACGAAATGAGCGCAAACAAAGAGGCCAAGCGGGAAGACTGGTCGGGTCTGATCAAGGATTTGCGCAAAGAAGCAAAAGATAAAGGGTTTTGGTTGCCCCACATGCCAGCGGAGGTCGGTGGAATGGGCCTCGGTGTTACCGCCTTGGCTGCCGTATCTGCAGAGGCTGCAAAGGTGCCGTACGGCCCCTACATTATTAACGGGCATGCTCCAGATGAGGGCAATATGCACACGCTCCATCACTTTGCGACGGAGTACCAGCGTGAGCACTATCTCAATCCCCTGTTGGCGGGGGACGTTCGCTCCTGCTTTTCCATGACCGAGCCCGATGTGGCAGGCTCAGACCCAACCCTTATCCAAACAACAGCGGTGGAAGAAGGCGATGATTGGGTGATCAACGGCCATAAATGGTTCACCTCCGGTGCTCGCGGTGCAAGTTTTGCGATCGTCATTGCCCGCACTGATCCCGACGCAGAAATTCCGCAGGCGCGTAACTCCGCTTTTATCGTCGATTGCGACTCTCCTGGTTTCGAGATTGTGCGTGACATTGAGACGATGTCTGGTAGCCACAACCACTGTGAAATTCTATATAAGGACGTGCGCGTGCCGAAGACAAACCTGCTCGGCGAGCGCGGCGGCGGTCACAAGCTTGGGCAGGTTCGGTTGGGGCCGGCTCGTCTCGCGCACTGTATGCGTTGGTTGGGTGAGATTGAAATGGCGCTGGAGATGTTGATAGAGCGAGCGCAGAATCGTTTCGCCCACGGGTCCTTGCTGAGCGAAAAACAGAGTATTCAGTGGATGATGTCTGATAGCGCGATGGAGCTCTATGCGTCCAAATTAATGGTGTTGCATGCTGCCTATAAGATTGAAAACGGGATGGAGTTTAAGCAAGAAGTATCCATGGCCAAGCATCATGTAGCCAACACCCTGTGGAAAGTGTGTGACCGCGCAGTGCAGGTACATGGCGCGCTGGGCTACTCCAAGGATTCACCCTTGTCGGGGATGTTGCAACAGGCCCGTTGGGCCCGTCTGGCAGATGGAGCGGACGAAGTGCACCAGATGCGTATTGCTGATTTGCTGATGCGAGCCTATGACGAATCGGGCTCAATCAATGGTGCGGTTGGAGGCTTGCCGCTGTAAGGTGTCGGCAGCGCCACGCTCAGAAAATTTAGTGAACATTAACTGTAGTCGATTGCGGAGGACAACCCATGAATGAAAATAATCCTGCTTACCAAATGTCTCTTAGATCTCGCGGATACCTGAAAACACGCGACAAAGAAGGTTGGTTAAGTATGTGGGCAGAAGATGGAATCATTGAAGATCCTATAGGGCCTAGCGTACTTGATCCTGACGGCAAAGGGCACTCAACACCTGCCGCTCGGGAGGCGTTTTACGATCAGAATATTGCTAACTCCGAGATTGAATACATTATCCACGATACGCACACTGCTCACCTGGAGTGCGCCAATATTGTCACGCTGAACGTGTTGCTGAATATTGATGGCAAGAGTTACTCGCAGCAGGTAAACGGTGTATTTACTTACAGTTGCAACGAAGAGGGCAAACTAACAGCCCTGCGCGGCTTCTGGGAGTTTGAGGAAGGTGTTGCAACCTTCAAGGAAGTGGGCGTTGCCTAACCGCCGCGTCTGGGGCAGGCGCACTTGCATCGGTCTCGCCCAACAGCTCTTCGCCTTTTAGCAGTTTCGTTAGACTAAGATAAAGCCTCAGTGGTGGTGTCACGCATAACGCCACCATCAAAGGTAATCGTTTTCTGGGGCACTACTTCAATAATGATGCGAGCGGGTGTGTCTAGGAAAGCGACAAAGGCCTCTGGTGTCGGCGCCGGGCTATTGGCGTGGCGGGCAAAGTCCGGATAGAACCAATCTTTGGTTTCCTGGTCTTTGTGGAGTATGGCCTGACCCTTGAAAGTGATGGACTGGCTCACTTCGTCATCTACTCCAGCGCTTGAAATCACCACGGAACAGCGGGGGTCACGCGCTAAGGCTTTCATCCGCGCCCGTTGCTCGGTTGCTGTGCACCAAATTCGCCCATTGCGCCAGATGTAACTCATGGTCACACCTATTCCGTGACCCTCTTTTGTCGTCCAGATAAAGGTGAGCTCGTTCTGCGCCAGCAACAGGTTTTCCTGCTTTTGCGGTGTCAGCCCATACATAGTGACATCGTCATAATCGGTTACATTTTCGGTGCTCATAGGTTCGCTCTCAGGGCAGAATGAAAATAAACAGTACGTCCTGACTGTTTTGTGGTAATGTACCACGCTAGTGAACTATTGCAAGCAGATGGACGCCAAATTCCCTCTGCATGCTCAATGATCTCAGGGACGAAGGTTTTTTTATGGACAGAGTAGCCAACAAAATAGCGATTATCACCGGTGGTGCTTCCGGATTGGGACTGGCTTCCGCCCGGCGCCTGGCCGAGGAAGGCGCGTCGGTGGTAATAGCCGATATCAACAAGCAGCAGGGCGAAGCGGCAGCGAGTGAGATCCCTGGTGTACGCTTTGAGCAGCACGATGTCACCCGTGAGGAGAATTGGTTACGTCTAGTGGACAAGGTGGTCGCCGAATACGGTCGCCTCGACATTCTGCTCAACAGTGCTGGCATCGTTAGCCTTGCCAGCATCGAAGATACGACCGAGGAAATGTGGCGACAGATCAATGCGGTCGGGACCGACGGTACCTTCTTTGGCTGTAAGCACGCGTTGCGAGTCATGAAGCCAAACGGCAGTGGTTCCATTATTAATATGTGCTCAACCGCCAGTATTCAGGGCGGCCCGATGATTTTTGCCTACGCAGCCTCCAAGAGCGCAATTCGCGGGATGACCAAGTCGGTAGCTGTACTCAGTGTCCAGAGTGGTTACGGAGTGCGCTGCAACTCTGTGCACCCGGGCAACATGCGCACGCCAATGCTTGAGGGAGTCAGCGATATCGTGCGGGAAAGCGATCCGCAGGCTGCGCAGGCGATGGACGGAATCTGGGTGGGCGAGCCTGAAGATGTAGCGAATATGGTTTTGTTTTTGGCATCCGATGAGTCAAGCGCGGTCAACGGCGCAGCCATGGTAATTGACAATACAACGACCATAACCGAAGGCACTGTACCTCGGTAACAGTAGAAGGAGACATTATGACCAGCACGGAAACCGCCTTAGAGATCAAAAGCGCACTGATCGACAACTATAACCACTATGCTGAAGGCCTGGATAGCAAAAACTGGCCCATGGTGCGCGCCTGCTTTGCCGATGAAGTGATGATTGATTATGGCAGCATCAGCGACCCCAGCGGAGACTCTGATGTCCCCCGCCGCACCGATGACTGGCTGAAGATACTTCAGGGTGTCATCAATGGTTTTGACATGACCCGTCACGCCATTACCAATCATCGCTTTATCCTTTCCGAGCAGCGCGTGAGTTGTCGCGCCTATCTGTGTGCTGATCATATTATCCTGCCTAATCCCGGCGTACCCATCGTTGGCGGTGAGGATGTTGTGACGGTGACGGGAGAATACACAAACTCCTATATGCAGATCGATGGACAGTGGAAAATTTGCAGGTCAGAGCTGGCGGTTAATTGGTCTTCCGGTAATATTGCGCTGTTTGGTACGGCAACTGAGCGTGCGCTTGCATTGGCCGGAGGCTGATTCGTGACCAGACTAGATTGCCAGGAAAGGGAAATGCCATCTGGTTAATCGAATTGCAAGCCCGGTAGTGCGAAAGCGGCAAGGAAGCCTATGCTCCACATAACCGCTGAGAACCAGATAAACCGTCGGTTCCACTTGTCAGCCCGTGCGCAGGCCGCCGCGACTTCCGGGTCGATGGGGCATGCGCGTCCGGGACGGTAAACTGACCAGGCTGAGAGTGCTATTAAGCCGACTGATAGTCCAAAAACCCAGCCTTTGTGCATGCTGAGCGCGACCAGCCAGGGTGCAGTGGCGGCCATTGATGCAACGGTTGCTCCCATACCGAGACTGACGAGCGTAATGGGGATGGCGCAGCAGATGAGTGTTCCAGAGGTAGTGAATAAAAGTAACCAACTCCAGGTCTTCGGTTGTGATGACTGCTCCATTGTTGCCTCCTAATACACGACGCCAATGCCGAGGCTGAAATAGCTGCCCGACCAATCGCTATCATGCTCATAGATAAGTGCTTTGTATTCTGCCCGAAACATAATGTTTTTCTTGAAATACACAAAGACAGGCCCGGTCTGCACGCGATCGCCATCGTCGGAGGTTAGGGCGGAAACATCCCACAGGGCGAAGGTGCCACTTCCTTTTCCAGGAAAGGCAAATCCCGCATTGAGATCAAAGCCAACCCGATCACCCCATGTGTACAAATCGTACAGCTGGTAGAACGTTGGCGACTCGGCACTATAGGAGACGCTCAAGCCCGCCTTCCATTTTCCCTGATTTCCGGTTGGCAGTCGCGCGGAAGGGGTAAGGCTCCAGTTCGACGTGCTGGGGCCATCGTTGTAATATTTTTTCAGGGGTAGTCCCAGAATAAGATCGCCAAGCGTACCGTCTTTGTTGGGCAGCTTGAACGTCGCCCTTACTGAGCGATCCCACGTATACACGCCCTCCAGCCAGACCGTGGTGTCGGAATCGAAATATTCCACCCGGGTCTGTATGCCGTAGCCATTTGACCACCTTGGGGCCATGTCCATGACCGGTTGATGGGCAAGCGCGGCTTTACTCACACAGAGTAGCAGAGGAATTGCGAAACCCCTCATGGTCGGTACGCGATCTTCCTGCCGTCTGGCGCTAGCTCATAGATTTTGACCGGGCTGTAGCCTCCCGCCTCAATCGCTGCGAATAACGCTTTTTTATCAAGGACGGCGTCAGATTTGACGGCGATCGTTACCATCTGATTTTCAATATCGACCTCGACGCCATCGTCGTATTTTGTGCGGTCGATAAACGGAAGTTTCGACACCTTCTTACTGACGCCGATCGAGCAAAACTCGCAGACGAGGCCGTTTACATGGATGACATAATCTTGCGCCATTGCGGGCAGAGAGATCAGCGCTATGATCGCTGTCAGTATTTTAATTGTGCGTGACATGACGTTTACCTTTCATTGTGAACGGTGACACCCGCATCGCTACAGGTGTGTTGGTTTTATGAAAGGTGAAGAATTGGTGGGCGGAAAGGCGGATCGATTCCACTGGAGATTGGGTGCGGGTTTTTGAATGCTGCCGTGGTTGCAAAAGCTTCGATCACTGCATCTGGGTCAGCGTCCGGCGAGATCATTGGGACACACATCAAGTAGCAATCATTACCCTGCTCAGAAGGAGTGCTATCGCCGTTGTGCTGGCAGGGCATCTGCATCGTAGCGGAATCATTGGCGGCGGGTTCAATACAGCATGCCCCGTAGACGTTCATCGTATTCAAAAAGAATACAACGGCGGTCATTCGAAACAGTGCGATACCGATTCTGGGTTTGCGCATCATACTAATGTTCGACACCACTGTCCTTCAGGGTTCCCTGACATTGAGTGTATCCTCTGCGGAGATTGGTATGTGGTAATTATTCCACTAATTCCTTATAGGCGCGCCAGGTGGCATGTCCCAGCAGCGGGAAGATCACGATCAAGCCCAGCAGACTGGTTGCAAACCCGATGACGACCAAGCCTGCAATCAGACCTGCCCAGACGAGCATAGCAGGGAAGTCGCGCAGAGTGACCTTGAGGCTCATGCGCATAGCTGTGCTGGCATCCACGTGGCGTTCGACGATCATAGGGATTGTGACAACGGAGAGAGTGAATACCACCGCTGCGAGTACCAATCCAACGGCACCGTAAGCGATCAGCTGGCTATTATTAACTTGCTGCATGAAATCCCCCCACATTGAGCTCTCTACACTCGGGGCGATACTGCCTATCAGCCCCAGATAGAGGGAGCCTGAGAGAGCAAACCAGATCAGTGCCAATAGAGCCAGTGTTTCAGCGACTCCGAGCAAGCTTCGGCGGTTGCGTTTCAATGGTCGTAACGAGGACTGAAAATCTGCAACCTCTCCCTCATCCCGGCAGCGTGACAACTCACACAGACCGGCTGTGAGGATGGGCCCCGCCAATAAAAAGCCTACACACACTGCTGCGATGAAGAAAGGGTGCTGACCATAGGCGAGGATTAATGCACCAAGTACGGTGACTAACAGGCCGTAGGCGAGGCTCGCGTTGCGGTGATGCATCAGATCATCCCAGCCCTCGCTAAGCCATATGAAGGGCCGCGTTAGTGGGACACTGCGTACAGGATAGGAATTGACGGACTGATTTGCTGTAGCCATGGTGGTGCCTCCTTGCGAAACGGGTTCGCAAACTGTGTGGGTCACACGGAGGTCGGGGCAAGGTGTTCCCTCGCGAACGAGCTAGCTTCCAAGCCAGGTAGCACCTGGATGTCTCGGCCAAACCGTAGGGCTCATGCTATCGACCACAAGTATACTACAAAGTTACTGTCTTCGGGGAGTAGGGTATTCAGTCACTGGCAGGGAATTTCGCGACAGGGCCGCTCAGCAGGGCTGCAATCGTTCCAGCATGGGTGATCGGCAGAGTTGCCATCCTGTTAGGAGGATGTAGGTAAATAAATAGTGATTTTTAGCCCAGATCCGGTATTTTCTGCCGCTACATGGCCTCCGTGCTGTTCAAGCGCGCGTTGAGCAATGGCAAGCCCAAGACCATAGCCGCCGGAATCGCGCGAACGGGCAGTATCAACTCGAAAAAATTCACCGAATATATTTTCCAGGACATCGTCGGGAACTCCCGGCCCCTGATCCTCTACGAATACGTGGTAACCGTCTTGGGTTGATGCCAAAGACACGGTCACTTGAGAATTAAAGGCAGTGTGGTGCAAGGCGTTGCGCAGAATATTTTCGAAGCATTTTCGCAGCAGGTCGGCACTGCTGTCGACAATGGCCTCTTCCATGTTGGAAGTGAAAATGAACTGTTTGCCGTCGACTTGGCCTTCAAAGTTTGCATCGATACACAGTTGGTTTAGCAGCTGTACGAGGTCGATGTGAGCATCCAATACGGTATTCTCAGTCTGGGTGCTCAGTAACTGCGCGATCAGTTCCTCTAATCGTTCAGCTTCGTGTTCGATGCGCTGCAGATATTCCGGTCCGCTATCAGGCTTTACTTGGGCCAACGCCAATGCGATACGCAAGCGGGCGAGAGGAGAGCGCAATTCGTGGGAGACATCTCCCAGTAGTCGTTTCTGTGACTGTATCCTTTGCTGCAACTGTCCGGCCATACTGTTGAAGTCGCGCGCCAGTTCGTCAGTTTCATCGCCGCCCTGATCGCGTACCTGTATTCGGGTGTCAAGCTCGCCGTTGGCCAGTCGACGGGATGCCTGCTGTAGTTCCTTCAGGCGGTTGGTCATTATTTTCGATAGGCCGAAACAAAGCAGACCGCTGACCAGTATGCCAAGTCCTATCCGCAGCCAGATGTTGCCTCCCAGCGCAGATAGTATCGTTCCGGAGCGCGGTGGTAATATGAAGATGGCACGCAGCATGCCCTGCTGCGGCCGATAGATTGTATGAGCAACATGCTGTCCCTGCGGTGTCTTGAGAAGGGCCCGGCGGCGGCCCCCCTGCACTTTTTTGGCAACACGCTGTACATCCGGAGGTAACTTGCGCCCTAAAAGGTCTGTGTTGTCTTTGCTAACTAGATAAATTTCGACACCATGCTTTTTGCGCACATCATCGACAGCTACTGCCAGTGAT
>PKCY01000261.1 GCA_002862985.1 Haliea sp. | reverse complement strand
AACGGTAAGACCGACAAAAACGCCATCGCCAAGCTATTTTAAGTCCATCAGCTTTACCATTATTAAGCATAAATCAATGGTGCGCCGGGCTTTTCCAGCATTCCATGTACCCCCGACCCACAACCTATCCTGCCCGACTTGCCCTTGGCCAGCTTCTATCATCTTCTCCTTAATGCCTAGCGCCCTAAAAAGACTATGGTTAAGAATCAGGAGAACCTAAACCTTTAGGGTTAGGGCCGTATTGATTGGCCTCTTCTTGACTGTCTGTGCAGAAGAACACCAGTATGACGATTACCCCAATAATGGGCACCAATAAAATCCAAAACCACCAGCCAGAACGTCCCGTATCATGCAACCTCCGCACAAACACCGCGATGGAAGGCAAGAAAATAAACAGCGCGAAGAGTCCACCAAGCAATCCTTGATTTGCCTGCTCGTCAAATGTGCCAACAGCCACGTCAATCATGTTCAATCCGACGCTGATGAGGGTAGTGAACAAAATGAAGTACCAATACTCGGAGCGAGTAGCGCGTCCAATCCAGACTGTGTATTTAGAAATTGGGCCGGTGAGCCGATGCATAGTAACCATCCTTTTTTACCCCATTGTTGATGTTAGTAGTGGGCCAGCGGGCTATGGCCGATTAACTCATGCCTCTGGAATATAGATTGAGTCAATACACTTAACAACGCTAATACTCCCGTTTAAATGAAAGAAAAGGGTCGACGGGGGTTATTTCAGTGAAAATGCAGGTCTAGACGCTCCTACAACCGCTTTGTGCCGAAACCCGACATAGGCAGGTGATAACAGAAACGTAGCAAGGCACCAACGCGACCAGAGGTGGAAGTCGCTATGCAGTCCTGCGATAATTTGGCAAAGACACACGACGCGTCATCTGTGCCACCGCTATCCGACATCGAGAGAATTGCATGAAGAGCTTGGGTAGTTTCAGCATCAGCGCACAAGAATCCCAAGCTTTCGCGCGTTTTTCCGGCGACTTTAATCCACTTCACCTTAGTCCAGTGGCTGCCCGGCGTACCCAGTTTGGCCAAACACTGATTCACGGTGTCTTTGGAACTCTCAGAGCTCTCGATTTGTGGTTGGCGCATACCGACGACAGTCACTGCGCGCTTGCACGCCTCAAGGTCAAATACAGTAGGCCGGCAAGCCAGGGCATGAAACTCAGTGTCAGCGCAGACACCTCGGGTGATGCCATTCGCCTCGAGGTATTCGCCAGTGGTGTTCGCTGTCAGATTATCGAATTTGAGGTTTCCCGAGACCAGGCGCATGCCGCAGCGCAACCGATCGACCCCCTGGGGAGCGCCTGTATCGAAAACTCAGTTACTTGTCGCGACACAACCATTGCTGATTGTATGGAACTGGCAGATACGGTTGAACTTTTCTGGAACAACGAACTGGCTGCCTCTTTACTTCCCAATGCAAGTAAGCTGCTACCCCAGAGTCAGCTCGCCACCATTGTCGCCAGTACCCAAATCGTGGGAATGAAATGCCCAGGCCTGCATTCGATTTTCGCCCAGTTACAGCTCAAATTTTTGCCCGCGAATACGAACGCGATCAGCCGCCAGAACACACATCTTAACTATGAGGTGCTCAAAGCCGATGCCCGTATTGACCAGGTTCAACTGACGCTGAGCAATGCCTATTGCCACGGTACGTTGGAAGCTTTCTTTCGTGCCCGGCCAGCACAACAGGCTCGTTTTGAGGCGATCGCGGAGTTGGTCTCTCAGGATGAATTCAGCAACCAAAATGCACTTATAATAGGCGGGTCCAGAGGACTCGGCGAGGTTATCACCAAAGTTCTCGCAGCCGGTGGTGCCAACGTTATGATGACGTATGCGGCGGGTAAAGATGACGCGTTCAATGTATCTGCGGAGATTGCAGAGCATCGGCCAGCACCCCCTGTTTGCCAACTGGATGTGCTTGAAGGTGCGATAAGCCATCACACTGAAGAGTTTTGTGCTGCCGTTTCACACATCTACTATCTTGCCTCGCCGATCATTGCCAGGGGCGACAGCAACCGATGGGATGAGAATTTATTTTCGAAATATTGTGATTACTACGTTAACGGATTGGCGCAACTACTGCATCAGGTCAGACAATTTTCCTCGCACGAAACCCCCATTCAGTTGTTTATTCCATCCAGCATCTTCCTGGATGACAGTACAACTGCAGCAAAGGGCTTTGACGAGTATATAGCAGCCAAGAGCGCTGCCGAGGCGTATGTAAGGCGTTTTGAAAACACTCATAGCAACTGGAGCGTTGTGGCTCCAAGACTGCCCAGATTGCATACAGATCAGACCAGCGGCATTAAAAATATAAATGAACAGAGCACTCTTGAAGTCATAATTGAGCAGCTAAAAAAGGAGTTCGGCCAAACCGGAAAGGTAAAGCCTAACGGATAATAATTTTCCGGAATTTAGAAAATGTCTGTTCAAAAAAAGCCAGCAACTGCTCCACCCAGCCCTTCCATAGATCCTTCTTATGCTCAGTAAACGTAGCAAGCACGTAAGTAGACACAATCGTAAATGGCACAACAACCAGGTAGCGCGGAATCCCCTCTTCGACCCATGAAAAACTCGCACTGTAAAACCAAAGTAACGGTTGATGAAACAGATAGATCGAGAAGGTGGCTCCTGCCAGATACCGGATAGTGGACTGCAGCCGATCGGGCACCTCCCCTACTCGGGCCAGCAACACTCTCAAACTGACAAAATGGAGCGACAGAACAACACCAAGGTAATAATCGCTTATGAACTGCCGACTGAACGACAATTCCAGGTGTAAATCATCACCCAGCCATTCCTGTAACGTGCCCCATCCCCATTGCCCGATATTGAAATGAATATACAAATAACCGCCCAGCAGAGAGAGGATTAGACACAACCAGGCACTGGCGACAGACATTTGTACGAGGGAAGGGGAACGATAAATCCAGACACCCATCCACCATACAGGTAAAAGGAGAATAATTTTCGGCCCAAGAAGCAGGCACAACACTCCAAACGCGAACCATTTACGCCTACCTTCAAAAAAGAAGAGCACACCAAACAGGACGTAATACCAGACTTCATAATTTAATGACCAGTAAGGTACATTAGTAAAAAGCTGTATACCCAAAGCCCAAATTTCATTCAAAAATAAAGTACTGGTAATAACGCGTATTACTGGCAGATCCCAAGCCCTATAACCCTCAGGGTAGGCCAATTCATTGATCTGAAAACCGACTAAATCGAGAGTGGCGGTAAGAATAATGGCCGGGATCGCCACCGAGAAAATTCGCGCCGCACGGGCCACCATAAAACCGCGAAAATCCTGCTCGCGGGTATCCGCAACATAGGCAATGACGAAGCCCGATAGTACAAAAAATATAACAACCGCTTCATGGCCAAGACTGGT
The DNA here is from genome assembly GCA_002862985.1 of Haliea sp. Classification (GTDB taxonomy): domain Bacteria; phylum Pseudomonadota; class Gammaproteobacteria; order Pseudomonadales; family Halieaceae; genus Marimicrobium. The sequence goes on along the minus strand of PKCY01000261.1, from coordinate 5,380 downwards.
GATCACAAATCCAGGACGGTAAATCCAGTTTGCATGGTATAGCAGCACCAACATGGCAGCCAAAAACCTAACCACATCGAGGTAAAGCGAGAATGCCCGAGACATTTGACGCGCCCGTAAGAAATACAGCTTGAAATAATATGCTAGAATCTCATGACACACTAGGCCACGCCAGCCCTTTTGAGAGTCAATTCACAGTCTCGAAAGGAGAAGGCAGTACAATCAACCAAGTGCGTGTAATCTTTCGCACCATGACTCGGATTTATTGGCTGGTCCACAACAACGTGGGTATAGCCGGGACGCCAACTCTGATGCGGTTGGGTCTAAAATAGCAGCGCACCCAGACGGAGCAGGCTGGCTATTGTAGGATGCGAATTCGGCAGGAGAATCAAACGCTGAAATGGAAAATGCAGTCACAAGCCCCTGACCGACTATGAAGATATCGGACGCCCAATTCGACAAGCTTTTGGATGTGCAATCTGCGCAGGAGATAAAAATTTTCCTGGCGCAGCGCAAGATGGTTCCTTCACTGCCACAGGCTAACACGCTACGACAGCACATCGGCGATCTGCAAAACAACCTGAAAAAGATTCGACTGGGTGTCGTTCACACCTACACCAGTGAATTACTCGATCCCTGGCTACTGTTTAGTGCCGCCCTCAATGAACTCGATCTGGACATCTACCACGCGCCCTATGGGGTTACCTTACAGGCAGCAGAAGCAAACTCAGGGCTCGTCAACCACAGCCCTGACGTCACACTGCTTTTGTTAACCAAAGAAGATCTCCATCCGGCTTTCCAGAGACCCCCTGCCGGCATCAAACTCGCAGACAGACAGGAGATAGACAATCAATTTCAACACACAGTCCATGGCCTGGTAGCTGCGTTGCGCGACAAACTGACAGGGCAACTCATCGTAACGATTTTACCCAGCCCCGCATCCCCCGGACTTGGCATGTACGACGATATGGCCGAGAGTTCCGAGACCCTGTGGTGGAGTCAAACCAAAGCTTGTCTTGCGAAACGCTTCAGAACTGACTTTCGCGGAGTTGGACTACTCGATTTCGATCAATTAGTCATGCAAATTGGGCGAGACAGTTTCTTCGACTCCCGCCTTTGGTATTCCTCGACATTTCCTTTCACTTCGGAAGGCGCCCTGGCAGTTTCCAATGCGGTAACCTCCACCGCGGCCAGCCTGCACCTCACCAAAGCCAAAGTTATCGCATTGGATGCGGATAACACTCTCTGGGGTGGCGTTATCGGGGAGGACGGCATAAACGGTATCGCTCTGGGTAAAGAATATCCCGGAAGGGCCTTTGTTGACTTCCAAAAGCGCCTACTGAGTTTACAACAGCGTGGATTTTTACTGGTGCTGTGTAGCAAAAACAATCCAGACGACTTAAACGAAGTGTTGGTGGACCACCCTCACCAGGTGCTAAAAAACGAGCACTTTGCAGCACAGCGCGTAAATTGGCTTCCCAAGCCCGACAACCTGATCTCTCTGGCTGAAGAGCTGAATTTGGGGCTGGACTCGTTTATCTTCGTCGATGACAGCGACCACGAGTGCTCTGCCGTCAGGCACAGTCTGAAAGAGGTTCTTGTAGTGCAGGTTCCATCAAGACCGGCTGAGATCCCGGGTTGCCTCGATGCGGTGGCGAGACTGGAAATTACCGCGCTCACCACAGAAGACCTTGAAAAAACTGCCATGTATTCACAGGAGCGCCAGCGTAAATCACAGCTGGAGGCACTCACCGAAGCCGGCAGTAGTATTGACGACTATCTTCTGTCACTGAATATGAAAATGACTGTCGGACTCAACGACCTATCTCACCTATCCAGGCTCTCCCAACTTACCCAAAAAACCAATCAGTTTAATCTGACTACACGACGTTACAGCGAACAAGATCTTGCAGAAAAAATTGGTGATGAAAATACTTTCGTGTATCACTTTTCACTGGAAGATAATTTCGGCGACAGCGGGATTGTAGGTCTGGCTATTATCGAAGGAGATTCAGGTAAAAGAGCGCAGCTGGATACATTCTTGATGTCGTGTCGTGTTATCGGACGCCAGGCAGAGCAAGCTTTTCTCCACACCATCCTGAAAGATCTTCAGGAAAAGGGTGTTGAAGCGCTATCTGCGGAATATATTCCAACCCGAAAGAATGTCTTGGTACAATCGTTCTTACCAGACAATGGATTTAACATTACCGTGGATGGCTCCGGTGATCTAAGCCTCGCGGGGAGCCCGATTCATACCGATAATGATTTTCCTATAACTATTGAAGGACCATTATCACAATGAGCGTTTTCGAAAAACTACAAAGCATTATGGCAGCCACCCTGGAAGTGCCAGCAAACGCAATCAGCGAAAGCTCTGCCATGGACGCGATAGAAGAATGGGACTCGCTTGGTCACGTACACATTATGGTCGCACTCGAGCAAGCTTTTGACCTGTATATGGATGTTGATGATTTTGCCAAACTCGACAGCGTGCCAGCTATTCTTCAGTATCTTGAATCGGAGAGCGTCAGCTAACGTGCTACCCGCATGAGTATTGTTGAACACTTTTCCTCTATTCTTCTTAGGTTATTGCCTCACGAGCAGTTCCTTAAGTTTCGCTCAATCTATATCAAGCTTAAGGTGAAATCATCACCACTTCTGCAACTGATCTACGGCACCTTCACGGCTGACGAATTAATTACTGAATTAGAAAGCCGGTTAGATAAGGACTGGACAATCCTTATGGTTCACAGCTCCGTCAACAACTTGCTGCCCATGTACCAGGGCAATGCACTGGAACTGGTCAAAGCCCTCATCGCGTTCTGCGGACCCCATCGCACCCTGGTCATGCCTGCATTCAATTTCGGCGAAAATGGTGAAGGCGCGCACGAAACACTCAAAAAGAACCCTCGATTCGACCTGCGCAGAACGCCCTCACAAATGGGGCTTCTCACCGAGCTTTTCCGCAGGTCCAAAGGTGTTGTGCAAAGCAGACACCCAGTCTATCGAGTAGCCGCATTCGGCCCGGAAGCAGAAGCCTTGGTATCTGATCATAATCTTGCGCCCAACGGCATGGGCCAAGGCACTCCATTTGACTACATGGCCTTGCATAATGCACAAATTCTTGGCATTGGTAAAAGCTTTCAGGTTATGACCCAGGTACACCATGTTGAAAGCTTGCTTGGCGATGATTGGCCTGCCCCCCAGACATCAACCCCAAACCTACCTATTACACTAGTGGATGCGCGCGGTGAGATCGACATGGAAATCGGCGGCGCGCATCAACAGTGGAACTTTAATATATGGAAACTCCGGGAAATAATGCCCAGTGAGAGCTTAAAGGAGTGGCGCTTTCATAATTGCCCAATATTTGCCGCTCGAGCGCAGGAAGTAACTGATAGACTGTTCGAAGCGGGCCAGCGCGGCTTTACGCTGTACGACCCTTAGGAATATCCCCTACACAGGCACAGCGAGTGACTCCAAAAAACCCAACTCAAATTTGTATTTCGATCGATACCGAATTCAGTATCGCCGGCCACTTTAACGAGCCAGATGTTTACATGCCTTTAGCCGATCCTGTTGTCTATGGCTCTGTCAATGGCAAAGAAGAGTCTCTGGGTTTTATGTTGGAGACATTCGACCACTATAATACCAAGGCAACTTTTTTTGTGGAGTGCGCAAACTATTTCTATTTTGGTGACGAGCCGATGCAAACGGTCATCAATCGGCTAAAGGCGGCCGGGCAGGATATCCAACTGCACATCCATCCGGTCTGGCTCACCTTTAACGACAACCCGGAACTGGGAGATTTCCCGCAGAATGATGACTGCATCGGGCGCAGTAAGCAGGAGTTAACGCGCGCATTTAGTGCTTGCATTGATGTCTTTCAACGCTGGGTGGGTCGTAAACCGCTCGCCATTCGCACTGGGAGTCTGCGCGCTGATGAGAACGTATATCACGTCATGCGGGATTTGGGCATCCCCATGAGCTCCAACGTCGCAATGGGCATATTCCAACCTAACGAGGCATTGCTTTCGCACGACTCTGGTCGTCACCTGATTCACGATGTTATGGAGCTACCCGTGTTCACCTACCAAGACAGTAATATTGCCGGGAGAACCCACAAAAAATCCCTTCAGATTACCAGTTGCTCCTGGCCGGAAATGAAACACTTATTGTGGAAAGCGAGAAAGTCAGGTGTTGAGAATATTGTGATTCTCACCCACCCTTTCGAGTACATTAAAAAAAGAGATTTTCGCTACAGCAAACTGACCAAAAATCGGGTGAATCAAACGCGTCTACAAAATCTTTGTCAGTTCATTCAGCAACATTCAGAGGATTTTTTGTCGGTGGACTTTAGCAGCCAATATCCTTACTGGATAGCATCAGAGCTCAATCAACAAGCTGTTCAAATACCGACAATTTATGCCATTGGCCGTAGATTACACAATCGTCTGAATGATGTGGTTTGGAGTTATTGAGGAAATGCCGGACTACCTCTGATGTTCAAACTTTACTTAAGCTACGGCCGTATCCTCATAACGTCGGCCACCAGTGCTTCGACGGTCACGCAATCTCCAGAACTCTGATTCACGAGATTCCTTAGACTGAACAAGACGGCGGTCTCGAGAACCATCGCGACGATCTGTATGGTGAATGTACTTACAATCACAGCCCTCGGCTATACAATCTGGCAAAGGCAACCCAGGAGCGTCTTCGCTTAGGAATCGCTGAGCTTTAATCGTATCGGCGGCTGAACAGGCTTCTCGAGCGGGCTCAATGGATACAGCATGAAAGGGGTTACTCGCCCCGCCCCTCGTTCTGCGATTTTGCCCACTGTTATTCTGAGCAGAAGATCTGGAAGGTAGCACAAGGCCCAAAAACACCAATACACCAATGGCTATTGCTGTCAGTAGAATCCCAATCTGCATTCTTATCTCCGATGTGCAGCAGCAGCTATTTGTCCAGGGGACACCTCACCTTAATCCCATGCGTTAGCCAAGCGCAAGAACAATACCCACGAACCGTTATAGCATACTGAATCGGCTGATCGACTAAATCCGCAAAAGAAATCGCGTCATAAGCTGAAAGCTTGGTAAGGCATTTGATGATATAACTTTTTATTATTTATATGTATTAATATTGTTCATAAAATGGTCAGATATGTGCCAATATGCAAGACATGTGAGACAAGTGCCGATATGCAAGATATGTGCCGATACACGCGGATATGGACGACATTTTGCAGGGCATGTTGACGCACATTGATATGAAAAAGTTGGCTAAAAATGGGGCGCAATATTGCCAGATATGCAAAATATGTTACAATATGTCACAATATGCTATCAAACGGCGAACCACAGTCCAGTGTGATATGTAG
>PKCY01000317.1 GCA_002862985.1 Haliea sp. | reverse complement strand
GCAGTCCCGCACACACTGCCGCCTCCGCAGTGCCGCCACCATGGTAGCGGCACAAGGTCATCAGACACTGTAGAAGCGAATCATCTGAGCCGGCCATTTTCGACGTCCATCCTCTTTTTCTACGCTGCAAATTATTCCAACATTGATACTTAAGCTACTGAATAATTTACGAATTCTAGTTCCTCTAGCATAAGCCAGATACCGATTTTTTACTATGCTTCAAATGCGCGCCCTATCACATAAATCGCCATCGCGCGCGGCGCAATCCGCCGGATAGTGCAATCCCTGGGTGATTTTTGTTGTGCACCACACTATTGCAATGCTGCAGCACCCGCTGACCTGTGATCAGGATCACATTTGTGAACGTGCAGCGCGCAGAAAAGTGCACAAGTTACGGTGTGTGAGCGTGTTTGAGTCGATCAGGGAGTAGCAAGTTCATTGCGTGCTCATGGCCCGGCAAATTCGCACGCCGGTCTGATTAGAAACTCAGGAAACTAATCCGCGATTAAATGGCCAGACATTCGGCAACACCAGGGCGACTACACGCATCTCTATTGATTTGCGCACCACACTGTCCATCGCCTCGCTCGCTCGCGTCAGCCAGACTTCTACAGCGGGCTGCCCCTGATTCTCCAGCGGTACGCTTGCACATAAGCCAGCCATAGTTTCAATCGCGCGTCGCAGCGGCGCAGTACTAGTCGATGACGGGTCTCTTGCTGCAATAACCTGCGGCTTCGCACTCTCGCCCAACCTCAGCTGGTTACACATCCGTTGTAGTGTCAGGTAGTAATGCTCTGCAATATCCTCACCAGGCAAAATGAAAGAACCATGCGGCTCGCCTAATGTGTCAAATACATAGGCCTGATCGTGCGTCATATGGGAATGAAAATACCATTGCTGTGCGTCGTCGTGGAGGAAGGTCCAACTATCGTTAACGCTCATATCTTCGCTTCTATCGAGAAACGAATCCGTAGGCAGCGCATAACGCAACTGGTGCTCGCGCGCATTAAGAGTGCTTCTATCCATCAGAGTGAGAGGGCGCGTGATCTGTTGTAACGGTATCCACATATTCACCAACACCAGCGGCGAAAAATCATTGCCTCCATCAGGCGTCTTGTGGCGAAACAACCGCGGCGCAAAACCGCGCAAAATCTGCTTCAGGGGTGTACCGCGCACGTCCTGATCGCCGTGCACCGCCAGCGCCACATCGTGACCATTCATGCCGCTCATCTTGAGGTCCGGGTCAATTTTCAATCCATTGGGGCCACCCTTGCGCATAATCAACCCTTCGGGAGCAATATTCAGCAGTTTGAGGCATTTACCCCCCTCGAGGGGGAACACCGCACCCGTCAGACGCCGACGAAGATGTCGTGCCTCCTGGAGCCCAAGCTCGCCGGCCTCGCGAATCTGGGACAATAAGGCCTGCAGCTTTTCAATGCCCGCAAGATCTATGGACTCAAAGCCCATCTTTTGCAGGTTCAGTGCAGCCTCCCCCGGGGCCGACCAATCGCGTACCTTGCAGTTTCGGTACTCGAACTGTTGCGTAAACTCCGAACCCAATGGCCGTGTAATTGCCCTTTTCAGGCCCCTGTCTTCGTGGTCACCCGTCACTTCTTCCGGTCGTGAAAAGCCCAACTGGGCCTCTACTTCGTTGATCACACCCGGCTCTAACGCCAATCCCATCTCGCACTCCCGCTGACCATACAAGCACTCAGAACATGCCCTGCTCGAACAGGGCCAGCGCAGAGCCCAGCCCAAAGGGGCCGAGTCTTCCACGCGGTTAAAGAGCATAGTCGTCAATGGCCGACATGCCAACTTGTCAGGAGCCTGCTTGCTCCAATACACTGCCACTCCTGATGTACAGCTGCCCCAGAGAGGAAACTATGTCCAAAGTGGTCATGATCAGCGCCGATTGTCACGCAGGCGCTCTGCCAGACGGCTATAAGCCGTATTTGCCCAAGGAATTTCACGCCGCCGCAGACATTTGGTGGCTGCAATATGCGCGAGAAATGATGAAACGAATGGGCACGTTTTTCGATCAGGAAGCTGCGCAGGAATTCAACAGCCGCTCCGGAGACCAAGGTGCCGGGCGCATGGACCCGACGGCCGCCTCCAAAGCTGCCCAAGCAACCGATGCAGAACTCTGGGATTATCTATGCGATCCCGACAGCATGATCGCCCCACGCCGCGGCGAATACGAACCTGATGTGCGCCTGCGCGAGCTTGAAGATGACGGCATCTCTGGCGAAGTTATTTTCCCCCAGATGGCGCCTTTTGGCGCGGGCTTAATGCAGTATCGTCACGACGTTACGCCACAGCAAAGTTTAGCGGGCAATCGCGCCTACAATTACTGGTTGGCAGACATGTGCAGCAAAAATCTCGGTCGCCATGCAGGGGTCGCCATTATTAATGTAGACGATATCGCCATATCTGTGGAGGAAGTGCGTGAGGCGCATAAACTGGGTCTGTTTGGCGGCGTTCTGCTACCTACCAGCACCGGACCCAACCCCTTCTATCATGACTACAAACGCTATGCGCCCCTGTGGACTGTATGTGAAGAACTAAATATGCCAATCCACACCCATTCCGGTTGGTCACCGGATTACGGCGATGTAGCCAGTGCCACCACCATGTACATCAGTGAGGTGGATATGTGGGCCCAACGCCCCTTCACCGCGCTACTATGGTCTGGCGTTTTCGAAAAACACCCTAATATCAAACTGATTTTCACCGAGACAGGTTGCGGTTGGATACTGGAGACTCTCCGCGTACTCAAATTCAAAGTCGACAACCCCATCTTCGCGCATTTCACCAAGGATTTATCCCTTACACCGCAAGAGTACTTTCAGCGCAATTGTTTTATCGGCGCTTCGTTTCTCGCACCCCACGAGATTGGCAGCCGCTATAACATTGGTATCGATAAACTGATGTGGGGTTCAGACTATCCGCATATGGAAGGCACCTGGCCCAACACCATGCACAAACTGCGTGAAACATTTCATGACGTCGAAGAAGAAGAAATTCGCAGTATACTGGGCGGTAAAGCCATTGACGTTTTTGGCTTTGATCCCGCACTCATGCGAGGTGCGGCAGATCGCATCGGGCCTGACATTAGCGACATTCAGCAGGCGGTCGACTAATAAGCTACAAACCGCTGCACTCTTGTGCCGTTACTAGCCAGTGCGTTTCCCGGATTTTTTTTACCCGCGTATCAATACATATCCTAAGCTACAAGGAGAGCAACAATGCCCACCAATTTCGCCAGCATTGAACAATTTGTATTCCGTAATATCAATGCGGTGGTCGAGCCGACGGTTCGTAGAGGGTTTGGATCACCGACATTTACACCGGCCGGCCTAATCGTACTGGAAACGAAAGGGTTCAAAAGCGGCATACAACGTCGTACCCCACTGTGGAGTTTTCGAATAGGCCGCTATCGCCTCGTCAGCACTGCCCGTGGTGATCGTTCGTTTTGGGTAAAGAATGTGTTGCAAACACCCCGGATAAACTACTACCTGGGTGGCAGGCGAAGAGCAGCGGATGCAATGGTCATTAGCCGCAGCGCGCCCCTACCCGATTCACCGAAGCTGACTCCGTCCTTGCAAAAAATGGCAGCGGCATTATCAAGCTGTGCGCCCGAGGGCTGGGCATTTGTCCTCCTTGTGCCTGTTAAACGCTGACGTCATACAAGAAAGTTAAACACGCAATTCTTTCACAGGAGTTCATTACGCATATGAATATCGATTTTTCCAATAAAGTTTATCTGGTCACAGGCGGCGCATCGGGAATTGGCGAGGCAGTAGTGCGCTATCTGGCGCAGCACAACGGCATGGCAGTGATCGCTGATATTCAGGAAGAAGCCGGCGCATCGCTGGTCGCTCAGTTTCCGAATCAACTGCGTTATCTGCACACTGACGTAACTGACATGGCGCAAGTCGAAGCGGCCTGTGTGCTGGCCAGACAGGAGTTCGGAGGCCTAGACGGCGCCGTAAATAGCGCAGGCGTAGGCAGCCTGGGCAAGGTCACTGAGATGCCGATCGAGGAATGGCACCGGGTTGTCGACATCGACCTGCACGGCGTTTTTCATGCCTGCCGTGCAGTTATACCCCTGTTGCTCCAGCGTGGCGGCGGCAGTATCGTCAATATCGCCTCGCTAAGCGGTGTTCGCGCAGACTATGGTTTCGCCGCCTACAACGCCGCCAAAGCCGGTGTGATCAACCTCACCCGTACGCTGGGACTGGATCACGCTGCGGAAAATATTCGTGCCACTGCGGTTTGCCCCGGTTATATCGCCACACCCCTGACCGCCGGCGCAGGTGCGATTGACGCCATCCATGATGATTGGCTACAGCGAATCCCCATGCAACGTGCGGGAACTGCAGAAGAGGTCGCGCAGCTAGTCATTTTTTTGCTGTCACCAGCCGCCAGTTATATTACAGGGACAGAGTTTGTTATCGACGGCGGACTGGGTAGCAGTAACAATCAACCCAATATCCCCGATATCTTTGCCTCGATGTGAGGTCCTCCGCACGCGGGTGACAGGCCCATCATGGATTAGCTATCGCGCTAGTTCCGATAACTCATCACTAAAAATATTGATATTCCAGAGTCACGCCATAGGTCCGTGGATCGCCAAATGTAGCCACGCCGTCGATAAACCCCAAATCATCGAAGGCAGGCTGGCGAATATTGCCAATGAAATACTCCTGATCCAGCAGATTCTTGCCCCACAGACGAATTTTCAGCTGGCCATAGCCTGACCCCAGCGCAATCTCCGAGAGCGACACGGTGGCACCCAAAAGCGTGCGGTCATCCAAGAAGCCCGTAGGCGTGGTGACACCTGAATTAGTCTTACTCTGGTATTGAGCATTGATGTTGGCTGAGAACAAACCAACCGCAACTGGACGCGTGTAATCAAGCGCAATTGTAGCACTGTGTTTCGGCGCAAGAGCGAGGTCATCGGTCAGCTGATCGGTAACAGGAGAGACACCATCAGGAGAAAATGGGTCAAGGGCGAGGTAAGTAATGGCCTCAGGTCCAAAGTTGGAATTCAGATAGCCATAGCCGATAGTGGCGGTCAGTTCATCCGTAATTGCGGCAGTAAAGTCGAGTTCAAGGCCACTAATCTTCGCATCCTTGATATTGACGAAATCCCGTTCACCGGCATTGCTGCCTGTTGGCACACTCTGTTGATAATCGTCGTATTGCATATAAAAAATCGCGGCATTCAGTCGAATTCTACTGTCAGCCAGATCACCCTTGTAACCCAGTTCATAGGACACAAGGTCCTCCTCGCCAAATCCCTCCTCAAAATTGATCAAACTGGTAGAACGCTGACTCGTGCCGCCTGCTTTGTAAGCTGAAACCACCTTCGCATACACATTGGAAAACGCGTTGAGATCATAATCGACGGTGAAGGACGGATTGAATTTACTAAAACCCTCATCGTAATCCGCCGTGAAGGCAGGAATACCAGTGGGGGTACCCGCGAAACCAAATGAAACACGATTATTGTCGCGGTAAGCTTTGCGATTATCATTGGAATAACGTCCACCCAGCGTGAAATGCCAACGATCCTGCAGTTGCGCAGGGCTCCAGGTGGCCTGACCGTAAACCGCCACGGAGGTATTTTTTGTGGAGGTAAAGTCGACCAGTACACCAGGCGGAATCGCCTCAGATCCACTGCTGTTCCCAAGCTGATCTTCGTCGGATTTGTCTTCATAATAAAAGAGGCCACCTACCCAGGTGACAGTATCGGTTTCGCCTAGCAGCTGAAATTCCTGGGTGAACTGATCGAACGATGTATCCGGCAAGCCGTTGGTGATGCTGTAGAGACCCGCCAGTGATGCCGTGGGAACTTGCGCGTTCTGAGTAAAGGCGTCGACGTCCCGATACCCGGTGACGGACTTGAAGATCAGCGTATCGCTGAACTCCCAGGCAACATTGAGCGTGTGGGCATTGATCTGTACATCGCCCTTTATTTGGTCATCGAATGATGTGGCTTTCTCCAGTCGATGCTCTGTTGCCTCCACCGGAATGCCATTCGAATCAACTTGCGGGTTTGCAAATTGGATAATGCCTGCAAGGGGGGCGCTGGGATCAAAACCCAGAGCCTGGGACAAACGCGACGTATCCTTTATGGAGTAGTTGCCGTACTGGTAGTCCAGCTCTCCGGCGCCACTGATATCCCAATGGAAATCAGCCGTAAAGGTTTTGCGATCCTCAATCCCCCAATTATCACCATTGCCAATGTTGTCCACCCATCCATCCCGCTCATAAGCGGTATACGCTAGCTTTACCGCGGCGACGTCATTGATGGGGACATTCACGAGGCTACTGGAGCGAAATCGATCCAGGTTACCCACATCAAAGCTCTGCTTGATCCGCAAACCGCTGGGATCCGCGTCCCGGGTGATGATATTAATTGCGCCGCCAGTGGCATTCCTCCCATACAAAGTGCCCTGGGGGCCACGCAGGACTTCTATGCGTTGGGTATCTGCTGTTTCAAACGCGGTTCCAACAGATGAGCCAATATAGACCCCATCCATGTACAGCGCGACTGACGGGTCCTGTGTCACCTGCACATCGTTTTGACCGACACCGCGGATGAACAATCGTACCGTTGTTGATGAACCAGTGAACTCATTGATAAGTACATTGGGTACTTTTGAGGCCAAATCCTTGATATCACGAATACCCAGTTTCTCCAGCGCTTCCTGATTAAACGCAACGATAGAAATAGGCACATCCTGCAAAGATTCTTCGCGTTTTTCAGCGGTGACTATCACTTCTTCCAATGCCGGCGCTGCGATTGAAATTGCAGATATGCCGACGAGCGTGACGGAAGTAGTGAAAACTGCAGACCAAACACAGAACCGTTTCATGAGCATCGTGTACCTACCTAATTATTGTTATACATCTGAGTATAGAGACTTTTCGCAGCTTGTCCTGCCCGCACTGCAAGAAACCAATCCTCTCGCTAAATTCGTGCAACAACCTCCGCTGCCGTCGTGGTTGCCTTCGCGATCAGTCCTAGCCCGGTACTGTCTCCAATTGACTGAACGTTGATCTTTGCCGCCCTCAGGGCATCGGCGAATCGTGTATCTGCCGCTGACTCACCCGTCACAACGACGCTGTCACAGGAAATTGTATGCTTGCGGCCGCGCGCACTGATTTCCACAGCATCGGGGTCTACCCGTTCGATTGTGACTGCCGTATTCACGGTAATGCGCAACCGGTCCAACCTGTCCATGTGTTCATGGCGGCGCTTTTTTCCCACTTCCGGGATAATTTTCTTCGCCGCGTCGACCACATGGACAGTCCGTCCTCGCATCGCCAGAAATTCCGCCAGCTCAATCGCCACCAGATCCGAGCCCACAATAACCACTTTTTCCCCAATCGGCATCCACCACTGGCTAAGCCGTCGCAACAGCCTCGGCGACACCACTCGCTGCGCCAAAGGCATCACTACACCCAGCAGATGCCGTTGCCAGTTCGGCAATCGCCAGGCTTCGCCCTGGCGCAAATCACCTGCCACGATCTGACGCATCAACCCGCCGGTAATTATATTTGCCTGCTCTATACCCGGTATGTGTGGCGTTTTCACTCCCGCTCCGGTGGCCACAATTACCGCTGCAGGATGCTCAGCTTTAACCTTATCAATCGTTGCAGTGACACCGGTGCGAACGTCGACGCCGAGGCGACATACTTCCCTCACCAACCAATTCAGAAAACGTTCATTATCTCCATGCACGATGGACGCCAACAACAGTGAGCCACCCAGACGACTCTGACGCTCAAACAACACAACATGATGCCCCGCCTCCGCTGCAATACGGGCAGCTTCAAGACCGCCAGTTCCGCCTCCCACAATAACAAGTTTCTTACTACCTGCAGGAACGACCAACTCAGATTCTCGCCCGGAAAAGGGATTGATCGCACAGCCGAGATTGTCATTGGTCTGCATCGAGTCGATACAATTTTCGCAGGATATACAGCGTCGAATGCGCTCCGGTTGGCCCTGCAGTACTTTTTGCGGGAGATATGGGTCGGCGAGCAGGGGCCTGGCCATGGCGATTAAATCTGCCTGCCCCCTCACCAGAATCCTTTCCGCCAGTTCCGGGTCGTGAATGCGCCCAACCAGCATGACCGGCACATCCACAACATGCTTAATCGCCGCTGCCTGGGCAATGTTGTGCGCATCACCATACTCAGAGCGACCTACCATCATGGTAACCAGCGCATCGGAAATACCGCCGCTCACCCGAAAACAATCAACACCGGCAGCAACCAGCTCTGGCGCCAAACGCTGGGTATCGTCGACGGAGCGCCCGCCGGGCGTGCGCTCATAACCGGAAATACTCAGGGTCACGGGAAAATCCATACCGGCTCGCGCCTTTATCTCACCCAACACTTCGTTGATCAGTCGCGTTCTCGTCTCAGCCTTGAAGGCCGAATACTCGTCCTTGCGCTTGTTCCTCAGGGGGGAAAGGAAAGAACCAAGCAGGTTGTAACAATGCGCCGCGTGCAGTTCTATGCCATCGTAACCTGCCTCCCGCGCACGCCGCGCGCCTTCACCGTACTGACGCGCAATTTCGGGTAGCTCACTGATTTCCAGTGGCCTGCTTGCCCAGCCCCAAACAGGTGCGACACTTACCGAGGGACCAACGGGTTGCGGGCCGCCAAACATTGGAGCGACGCTCTCCGGGCCCGTATGACTAAGTTGCGGCTGCACCTTGGCACCGTGCTGGTGAATGCGATCTGTAATCCTGCGGTGAGCATCTATATATTTGTCATC
>PKCY01000024.1 GCA_002862985.1 Haliea sp. | reverse complement strand
AAGAATTACCTGGAGGTGTCTGCGGATTCTCTTTGGGCCGAGCCTTTGGACAGCGGCATACAGCGAGTGCTGATCCTTAATTTGGCGGGGCAGCTAAAAACGCAGAACGTAGAATCTTTCCCGTGGCACCCCCGGCGAGCACCCGACTACGGCGTCAAGGTCAGTGTCCTGACCATGGATGCTAATACGCAAGTAGCCACTCTCACTGCGGAATGGCTGGTGTACCGTCCCTCTGACTCAAAACCGGTCAATCGACGTATCAGTCAGCTTCAGCGACCTTTATCCTCTGGTACGCCCGCAGCAGAGCAAGTGGCCGAGGCCTACAGTGATTTACTGTTTCAACTCAGCGAAATCATATCCGCCGCGATTGAGGATGATCTTAACCAAGGTAAACAGAGCACAGGCGCTTAAAGCTCAAACCAGACGGGTGGTTACTGGCTAGAAGTCGTCTGCGCGCAACATCGCGTCGGAACCACCATCGACGAAAAATACTGAACCGCAAACGTAACTCGCCTCTTCACTCAGCATAAAACGCATCACATTGGCAATATCTTCAGGCTGAGCAGTATTGCCCACCGGCACCATGTCACCAAATTCCTTCATCGCACTGCCGTAAGTCTCATCAGCAAATACCTGGTCGGTGAGCGGTGTCATGGTAATACCGGGTGCTACCGCGTTAACGCGAACGCCAGTGGTGGCATATTCAACAACATGGCGTCTCATCCACAGCGTCATAGCACGCTTTGAACCAGCATAGGCCGTGTGTCCGTCCCGCGCATCAATTTCTGCACAGGCAGCATCTTCATCCCCCGCCAGACAGGCCTGAACAAATGCATCATCAGTTGCAATCATGGGCGCAGAGTTGGAGGACACCAGCAACACACTTCCCTTCTTTTTTTCCAGTAAATCGCGCAATCCAACTACTGTTGCCACTACTGCAAAGTAGTTCACCCGCGCAATCAATGACAGTGGTTTGGCAACCGGAGGCAGGCCTGCACAGGGAATAAATCCATCCAGTCCGTCAGGCGCGAGCCCCCTCACCCCATCAATGGCGGTTTGACGCCCCGCATCTGTCGACAGGTCGGCAACAATATCACCTTGCTTGATATCCACAGAGATTACTTTGTGCCCCTGGGCCTGCAACTGCCGCCTCAATTCCGCGCCAATGCCCCTAGCGCCTCCTGTCATAGCAAATGTACGCATAGTCATTTCCATCCGGTGAAACTCTGTCACATCATTAATTTACGCTGTCGCAATTTTCAACCAATCCCGGCGTCGGTGATATGCGCCCGGAGGCCAAAATGTAATGACCTGCCCAAAAATCGAAACGAGCACAGTTTACTGAACCATCTGCCGAATTACGGGTAGGTGCCGGAAAGAGGCACCACCACTCAACCCGACAACGCAATTGGCTTACCCGCGGCAACGAGGACCGAGCTTGTTTTGTTGCGGGCATTGCTCACCGCCCGATCCAAGGGCGTAAGAAGTAACGGCGTCTTTAGATCACTGCGAAAAATGGCGTCGTCGGATGAGATGGGATGGCTATTATCCAGCCAGGGTTCCCGCTCATTGGGGGCCAGGAAAACCGGCATGCGCTGGTGCCAGGGTTTAAAAGCCCCCGCTGCCGCTGTGGTCACCAATGTGCAGGACAGCAAGGGCGAGGCCTCACCCTCACCTTCCCACACATCCCAAAGAGCAGCCACGGCAAACGCCTGCGACTCATTAGTAATCAGCCAGGGCTGTTTGGCGCCTTCTTCGGATCGCCACTCAATAAAGCTGCTCATGGGCACCAAGCCGCGCTGACGCCTGAAGGGGCCGCGAAATGCCGCGCTTTTTGTCAGTGTCTCACTGCGGGCATTGAACATAGAGTACTTCTGGTTGACCTCCTCCGCCCAGGATGGCGTCAGCCACCAGCGCGCGGAATCTACTGTTGGGCCTTGCGCCTGCAAGCGCACCAGCGACGCCTGCTCGGTGGGCGCTTGGTTTAACGCCTGCGGCAGTGACAGATCAATCCCGAGATCCCGCAATAACTGTTGCAAACCCGGGCTATCAATTACATTAAAGCGTCCACACATGGTCGCACTTTGCCTAAAAGCCGAGGGAGGAGCAACAGCAAGTGCGGCATACTGAACCTTGCAACTCTCGTTGCAGGCAATGGCATTGCGAACTTGCCTGAGTCCATGCGCGAGTAGTACCCTGACCCACGTTTTTCTCGGGAGTTCATTATGAGCGGCAAACCCCTAGTCCCCGCCATCGAAGGCTGGCACACCATGGAAGCCAAACCCCACCTGATCGGCACGCAGTGTGAGGTTTGCGGCACCTTTTTCTTCCCCAAACAGAACCATTTCTGCAAGAACCCGAATTGCGAGAGCACTGATTTTCGCGAGGTGGAGCTCAGTAGAACCGGTCAGATCTGGAGCTATACAAACGCCTGCTATAAACCCCCCCCGCCTTTTGTGGCGAAAGAACCGTTTGAGCCTTACGCCATCGCTGCAGTGCAATTGGAAGATGAAAAAATGGTCGTACTCGGGCAGCTTGTTGAGGGGCTTTCGGTGGCAGACCTGAAGGTAGGAATGCCGATGGAACTGGTACTTGAAGAATTGCACGAAACCGATGAAGACATCAAAGTCACCTGGAAGTGGCAACCCCTGGCGAGCTAACCGCCCGCTGAATCTGGAGCAAAAAAACCATGTCCAATGAAATTGCCATTCTTGGCGCTGGCATGCACCCCTGGGGCAAGTGGGGGCATAATTTTGTCGAATACGGCGTCGCCGCAGCCAGAGAGGCCATGGCAGATGCCGGTATACCCTGGAAAGATGTCACCTTTGTTTCTGGCGGGGCCACAATACGCTGCGGCTACCCCGGGTTCGTAGCCGGCTCTACGTTTGCACAGGCATTGGGCTGGCAGGGTGCCGAGGTCAATACCTCCTACGCGGCCTGCGCCTCAGGCTCCCAGGCTCTTGCAGCGGCGCGCAACAAAATCCTTTCCGGCGAGTGCGAGGTGGCGCTGGTAGTCGGTGCCGATACTACGCCCAAGGGCTTTTTGGCTCCCGCCGGCGGCTATCGCCCAGAGGACCCAGACTGGGTACGATTTTATCTCGGCATCACCAACCCAACCTATTTCGCTCTTTATGCCAGACGCCGGATGGATGTGTACGGCGATACTCTGGATGATTTCGCTGCAGTTAAAGTTAAAAACTCGCTCGTGGGCAGCAAAAACCCGCGCGCGCGCTATCGTAAGTGTTTTACCGCAGAAGATGTCGCAGCTTCGGCTATGGTCGCAGATCCCCTGCGGTTGATGGATATCTGTGCCACCAGCGACGGCGGGGCCGCGCTGATTGTGTCCAGCCTGGAGTATGCGCGCAAGATGGGCAAAGGCGATGCGCCTCGCGTGGCCGCTATTTCTACAGTAACGCCTACCTTTGCCAGCTCTGTGGTGGAGATGCCTGACATCGCCACAGATTCTGCTGCGGCGGCGGGCGTGGACGCACATGCGTATCGCTCTACAATTCCCCTGAAAGCCTATGAGGAAGCCGGTATTGGCCCCCAGGACATCGACCTGGCTGAAGTCTATGATCTCTCCACCGCACTGGAATTGGACTGGATTGAAGACTTGCAACTGGCACCGCGAGGTGAGGCAGCGGCGCTGCTGCGCGCTGGCGACACCGCGCTTGGCGGCAAGATTCCAGTAAATGTCTCCGGTGGCCTGGCATGTTTCGGTGAGGCGGTTCCCGCTCAGGCTCTATCCCAAGTCTGCGAGCTGACATGGCAGTTGCGCGAGCAGGCAGGAGATCGTCAGGTCCAGGGTGCGAAAGTCGGGATCACTGCCAATCAGGGTTTATTTGGCCACGGCAGTTCGGTCATCATTAAAAGATAGCAGATCGCACCCGCGTCGTCAGGGTTCGCGCACTGAAGCCTCTTCGAGGTAGGTAATCAGATCGGCGCGCGCCTGCGAATCGGGGACCCCCAAACTCATCATGGAAGAACCCGGAAACATGCCCATGGGGTCTTCCAGCCACACAAACATCACCTCCGGCGTCCACACAAACTGCGCCGCCTTGAACTCATCCGAATAGTAGTCAAAGCCGGCCTGTTTGCCCGCAACCTTGCCAAAAATGCGGTGCAGATTGGGGCCGTTGTTGTGCCCCATGTAGGCCTCGGCGTAGTGGCAGGTGCGACAAGGTCCGAAGACCAGCCTACCGCGCTCAGCGTCTCCCCCCATGACCAACTGTTGCGCCACCGCAGTATCGGATATGAAAAAAGTACCAGAGAAAAACAGCATCGCGGCCAGCAAGCGGCTCACGACCGATGCCCCGCAGCTGCAGCACCACCTGCCCGACGGCCGAAAAAGGTGCAGTCTCCCACCGACAGGCCGCTGGCAATATAGGGCGCTGTCGGTATCCCCGCCGTATTCCGTCCTGCACTATACAAGCCGGGAATGATCTCACCGAAACTGTTCAATACCTCACCGTCGATCGTGGTGTGCAATCCACCAAAGGTGTGTGCCGGAAAGAATGCGTTTTTCACCGACAGGTCCCAGGCTTTATAGGGTGGACCCTGTAGCGGCCGCAAATAGCTCAGGCTCTTGCGAAAAAGAGGATCCTCTCCGTTGGCCGCGTGCAGATTGTAGTAGGCCACGGTGTTCTGCAGGGCGCCCCTAGGGAGTTCAAGCTGCACAGCAATTTCGCCGATACCATTACCTTCAGCGACGGGCAGGAAATTGTCCTGGTGAAAGTCGTAGCTACTGTGCTGATCAGTTATCAACCATGCCCGCCCTTGTTGATGATAGGCAATGGCATCACCCAGTACCCCGTGGTAAGAATCTTCTGAGACAAAGCGTTGCCCGGAAGCGTTCACAACAATTCCGGACAAAACGGATTCCGGTGGGTATATCGGCGCAATCGCGAACCCCTGGTTCATTTGCAAGGCAGCCGCGCCCACGCCAATGCCCATATTGATTCCGACACCCTGATCATCGGCATTACCCCAGGGTACGGAGCAATCAAATAGTTGCGGCGCATACTGTCGCAGCATTTCCCGGTTCTGAATAAAGCCCCCACAGGCGAGCACTATCCCGCGCCTGACCCGAATCGCAAGCTGTTCGCCGTCAACGGTCACCATTGCGCCCGCAATTCTGCCATCACTTTCAGTTATCAGACGGTCAGCGCGAACACCAGCGCGAAGACGCACGCCCAGCGCATCGGCATTGGTCAACAATGCTTCCATCAGACGCCTACCACCATTCATGCCCGGCACACCGGGCACATGTCCACGGGGCGCGGGAGTAGCCATATCCCGTGCCGGCCATGCGAGTTCCGTACCAGAGAAGTACAAGGATTCATCTCCCATGGGCAAGCCCTTGGCCTGGGTGAGTTTTTCGGAATAAGGTATGCCTTGCGCCACTAGCCAGTCGAAATGCGCCGCACTCTCCTCGCAATACAATTGAATTTTGTCCAGTGGGGGGTGAATCGCACCAGCCTGCGACAGAAAGAGATACATTTGCTCGACGCTGTCCGAAACATTGAGCGATTTCTGCAATGCGGTTCCACCTCCGGCATACACCACACCGCCGGACATGGATGAGGAACCGCCAAAGCGCGCGAGCGACTCAATGAGCAACACCTGCGCACCCTTTTTGCGCGCTTCCATAGCCGCACAAATCCCAGCCGCTCCTGACCCGGCAATCAATACGTCAGTGCTAATATCCCAGGACTTAACAGCTGAACGCGGCAGTGCCGCGGACCCGGCAGCGACCGCAGTGGCTGCAGTCGCTGCCAGCCCGGCCAGCAGACTGCGGCGATTTAGTAAACTGTCACCGATACCATTAGCCACGCAAAGCCTCCGTCACACACATCAAAATTGTCGAATGTAATCGACCTGATCGTTCACCATGTAAAGCCGGTGACGCACTCCTTCGATCTCCAAATCGGCCTCCTCATAAGCGACGTCGCCCTCGTAGACAAAACAAATGCCATCTTCGATAACAACCATGCGCGGTGCATACAAAATAGCTCCACGTAGGCCAATCCGTTCGCGGGCCTCACCACAATTCTGACAATCTGAAATATCCCAAAGACTGACAAAGGTGGGAGGCATTAATCGCAGGGAGTAATCCGCGCTGGCAGATTCAGCCAATGCGGTTTTGGGGTTCACCCATCGGTGGCTGGAGATCTCTCCGCCATCAACCTGGACTTCCTGACCATCATCCAGAATAGTCAGGAAAAACCAAGTCGCAAACCTTCTCTTGGCGCCCTCAGGTGTAGTCCAGTGCGATAAATAAACCAACTGATCCGGCGTGACATCCAGTCCGGCCTCTTCCTTCGTTTCGCGAATGGCAGCGTTTACGGCCGCATTGTATTCGTCCCTGTCATCAGGATAGTCCCCTTCATCCACCTTCCCTCCGGGAAACACCCACATACCACCCATGTGCTGCACTGCTTTATTGCGCTGCACCAGAAGAGCCTCCAGACCGGCGCCCCCATCACGGACCAGCACCACGGTGGCAGCTGGATAAACAGGCTCTATGGCGTCAGTTGTTTCCAGCATGTGTGTGCTCCTAGGTGGGTAAAAATTCAGCGAAAGGTCTACAGCAAGTTTCAGAGCGCACTAGTGCTGACTGTATCGAAGCCATTTGTGTGCTTCACGGGAAAAAACGGCTGATAGTGTCAATCACACAGGCGGGCCGCTCGCTCCCTTTTATCTCTATTGTCATTCGCACCACAACCTGCACACCCCCTTTCACCTCCTGGGCACTGATTACCTCGCCTCCACCCCGTATCCGACTGCCCACCGGGACAGCGGCGGGGAAGCGTACTTTTTCGCAACCGTAGTTAACACCCATGGATGTATTTTCAACCCGCATAATTTGTGGCAAAAACAGGTTCGCCATTGAGAGTGTGAGATAGCCGTGAGCGATCGTTTTACCAAAGGGACCCTTGGCTGCTTTTTCAGGGTCTACATGTATCCACTGGTGATCGCCGGTGGCAGCGGCAAACTGGTTGATGCGCTGCTGGTCAATCTCCTCCCAATCACTGTATCCCAGATGCTTCCCTGTCGCCCCCAGAAGTGCGGCCGGATTTTCAAAGGTTATGGTCATGTCGCGCGTGCCCTTTACTTTTCAATGAGTGGAAACTATAGCACCGGGAAGGCAAATTCAGCAGTCGAGTTGGTTCAACAATCTTTCAAACATGAAGATGTTGTTTAGAGCTGCCCCGATAATTCGATACCTCACAGGTGTGCATTGATATCCTTAACGCCAAACAGAGCCTGAAATACATCATTGCCGCAGAATGCCGCGTACTTGCCGATCCGGCGCCGGAAATCGTACTGGGGAACCCGGCAGACTTCAGCGTCAACTTTACAGCAGGACCCTGGGCAAAATCCGAGATTTTTTGGGCCCTGTTGTGGGATACGACCGAATCGGTGAAGGTCATATTCAAAGAGGCCGGCCCCAGCATCCCCTATCCAGACATGGATATTCCACTAGATAGGGACGCACAGGCCCACCCAAGGGACCAGAGCTACCCTCAATTAACGCCTGTACGCAATGACAGCATGATTTGAAAACCAATCAATCGGGCACCGCCGATCTCCCAGCATTACAAGTATTTCACAGTAAAATGCGCGCCCTTTGTGGTATAAATGCGCCCCTGAAGTACTAGCGTTTGCTCCTTTTGAAGCCTCTGGTGCGCTCGCCTTTCAAAGACACAAATTGGTAGCTATTGTGGCCTCCCGTAAAAAACAATTTATTCTCTCTTTCGTCATGCTGGCAGGTTCCATTGCTGTTACGACGTATTTGTATTTGAATCGACCGCCAACCCTGATCGCTGAGCCAGTGCACAACGCCATTTCGGTGGATGTAGCAGAAGTGGTTAAACAAACTCTGCGCATACCCGTGCAGGCACAAGGTACCGTTTCACCTCTTCAGGAAACATCCATAATCGCTGAGGTCAACGGGCGCATTATCGAGGTGTCCCCCGCTTTCAACGTCGGTGGCTTTGTTTCACGGGACGAGGTTCTCCTTCGCCTGGACCCCAGAGACTACGAAACCAACTTGTTACGCGCCAAGGCAGCGTTGAAGAATGCCGAGAGCAATCTGGCACAGGAAAAAGGCAGAACGAAAGTCGCTGAAAGAGAGTGGCAGAAATTACCCAAAGGCAGTCAACGCAGCCAGGAGGCAAAAGACCTCTACCTGCGCAAACCGCAGATGGCGCTAGCACAGTCACAGATGTTTGCGGCCCAAGCCGACATCGATACCGCTCAGGATAACCTGGACAGGACGTTCGTACGCGCACCTTATGACGCGCTGATCCGGTCAAAGCACAGTGAGTTGGGCCAGTTTGTCGCTGCCGGAAGCCCGCTAGCAGATATTTTTTCTGTGGAATATGCAGAGATTCGCCTACCGATTCCACAGAACAAACTCGCGTACCTCGAACTACCCGATATGAGTGGTGCTGAAACAGGTTCCCCTATTGATATTTACACTGATGTGGGCGGCGAAATAAAGCACTGGACCGCCCAACTGCATCGTACCGAGGGTGTATTCGACGAGAGATCGCGAGCTCTTTATGTAGTGGCACGCGTTGAAGACCCCTATGGGCTGCGCCACTCTGACCGCGAGCCATTGAGGATTGGCACCTTTGTGAACGCCAATATCGAGGGCAGAGAACTGGCCGATATTGTCCCGCTTCCGCGCTATATCATGCGCGCGGGGAATAGTTTATGGGTGGTAGACGAGAGCGGTTACCTGCGCAACAGGAAGGTATCGCTACTGCGCACCAGTGGAGATCTGGTATACGTCAAGGACGG